>JBCCWR010000001.1:0-74047 GCA_039193385.1 Verrucomicrobiota bacterium
AAAAAGAAAAAATACGCTGGGAACAGCGCTTTCAATAACTTGGTAAATTAAGTGCATGGATTAAGAGCTTGGAGTAGAATTAAAGCTAATATTCATTAAATTTTTTTTGCGTCTTTAATAAAATAACATTAAAACCAAGTGAATCTATATTTTTATTCATATCTGCCGAATTTTAAAAGGTGAAGTGTTGTTTTTTAAGAAAATCTTTTAACTTGCAGTTTGGATTTGATGCGAGGATACAATTATTATGCATTTTCGCCTAAGAGTGATACATTATTTAACAGTAGTGCTAACCACAGCAAGTTCTATTCTATGTTAAATTTCACTAGGAAATTGAAATGAGCGAAGAGCTGCAAAAAGGATCTGATAATTCTGCCAATGATAATAGTGTCAATTATGAGATGCTAATGGCTAGCGTTGCTCATGATTATAATAACACACTTGCCGTTATTCAGGCTAATTTACAATTACTCAATGCATCAGAGCGTCTCCAGCAGTTTTTGGATGACGAAGAGAAGGAGATGATGGAGACGGCTCTATTAGCCTGTCAGAGCGGAGCGGAGCTGACACGTCGACTGATCGCCTACACAGGGGTGGGTAAAGAAAAAAAGTCAGAGCTTCTTCTGCGCGATGTTGTTGTTGAATGTGTCCGTATGTGCCGCAAGGGCTTTGAGGGCGGGGGAGCTACACCTGAGATTCTCGTAGGACCTTCGATTCTTTCCAGTGGCATTGTTGTTTATATGGGTTACTCCGCCCTATCGCATACCATCATGAATTTGGTCAAAAATGCTGTAGAGGCCACCTTGGACACAAAGAAGCTCGATCCAGTTCGTCTGCATATGGACATCGTAGATGTTAAGGGTAAAAACTGGGTTCACCTTTATATTGCCGACCGTGGAACAGGTATTCGTGATCAGGATATATCTAATCTTTTCACGCCTAGATTCACCACAAAAAATAAAAAAATGTTGGGTTCCGGGCTAGGTCTTGCAGGCGCGAGAAA
This sequence comes from Verrucomicrobiota bacterium, assembly GCA_039193385.1. Taxonomy (GTDB): domain Bacteria; phylum Verrucomicrobiota; class Verrucomicrobiia; order Methylacidiphilales; family JBCCWR01; genus JBCCWR01. Next base: position 1,004 of record JBCCWR010000001.1, read on the forward strand.
TCTGGTGCGTGAGGCTGGAGGTGAAATTCGAGTGATCTCGACTTGGGGCGAAGGGACAACCATGACTGTTACTTTGCCTTCGGTTCGTATTGAAACAGAAGAATATAAACCTAAACAGATACCTGAATTTGAGGAAGAGGAAGAAAAGCCTCGAACCATTGTTGTTCAGGAGCGTACCATGCGCCCCATTACGCAGTCCGACATTGTTGAAGAAGCTCAGCGTCTAAGTCATCATGCTGGAGATCGATCGTCCCGTAAGATTTATGTGGTGGATGATGAACGCATTGTTGGAGTTGCTATTTCACGGATGATTCAACGCTTGAAGCGAGGTCAGAATGAAGTTGTTTACCTGCCTAGTGGCGAGCAATTGCTCATGCGTATTTCTGAAGATGGTGAGCTGCCTAACTGGCTTTTTGTGGATTATTCAATGCCAGGCATGAATGGCGTCGAAACGCTCAGGAAGCTCTTTATGATGATCGATGAGCAAGAGCGCATTAAAAAGATGGGCATTGTCATACTCAGTGGAATGCAGGTTCAGGAGAAAGCCGAACTCATCGCGGAATATCCGCACATTCATTTCTTCAGTAAACCCTTCAGCATGGAAGCTATGCAACGTCTGTTTGAAAAGAAGGACGGTGACAAGCTCAAGCTGAAGAGTACGGTTAATATGAAACTTCCGCCTATCGCCAAACCCAAAGTGTACGCACCGATGGCCAAGTAACTCAAAGCACAATCAAGGCCGTTGCAGCAGCATATTCCTTAGTATGCGTAAGCGTAATTAAAACCTTTGTTCCGCCACGTTCTTTTAACAATTGTTTTCCTTTCCCGTGCAGTTTGATGAAAGGTTCTCCCCGTTCGTGACGGCAGACTTCAATGTCTGTTAAATTTAACTGTTCACCAATTCCTGTTCCAAAGGCTTTGCTCACGGCTTCTTTGGCAGCAAAGCGTGCCGCCAGAGAGGGTATGGCATCACGTTGGCTTTCCGCATAGCGAATTTCACCCTGGGTAAAAATCCGTTGCATAAACCTATCGCCAAACTTTGCCACAGACTCGCGTATGCGCTGGCACTCCACAAGGTCCATCCCCAGACCAATAACTCCTGAAGCATTCATTTATGCATTAAAGAAACCATTTCACGCACAGCCTGGTTCATACCTACAAAGACAGCCCGTGAAACAATGGCATGGCCAATATTCAAGGTATCGAGTTGAGGAATCGCCTTGATAGGGCCCATATTTATATAATTCAAGCCATGCCCCGCGTTGACTTGCATACCGAGTGACTCCGCCTGCTGCGCGGCCTTCTCAAGATTTTCGATCTCGACCGAAGTACTTCCCCCATCCTGAGCGTTGGCATAAGCACCCGTATGAAGCTCGATGCATTTGGCACCCGTATCTCCTGCCGCTGCAACCTGAATTTCATGAGGATCGATAAATAAACTTACAGTGATATCTGCATCCTGTAAGCGGGCTGTGGTCTCTTTGATTTTGTTGAGTTGGCCTGCGATTTCCAGTCCCCCCTCCGTAGTTACCTCCTCACGCTTTTCCGGAACAAGACAGACTTCGTCTGGTTTGAGGGCTAAGGCGAAGTCTACCATCTCCCGGGTCGCAGCCATTTCAAGATTCAGGATACAATCGATATCCTTGCGCAGTGCCTGCACGTCGTCATCCTGAATATGGCGACGGTCTTCACGCAAATGGGCTGTAATAGAGTGCGCTCCGGCATCCAGACTGATTTTTGCCGCCTCCACAGGGCTCGGCTCAGGCGTTATACCGGGCTCCTGGCCACCTCGATAGCGAGCTTGTCGAACGGTCGCTATGTGATCAATGTTAACACCAAGTTTCAACATATCCCAATTACTCTAATGACGATTTGCGGATTAGCCAGTTTTTGCTCTGGAATCACAAAACACGATTTTCCGAGATAACTTTGGCATACCATTTGGCACTGAGCTTTGGCGTGCGCCGCATGGTTTGGTAATCGCAGTGAACAATGCCAAAGCGTTTGCTGTAACCTTCTGCCCATTCAAAATTATCCAGAAACGACCATAAAAAGTAACCCTTAACGCCGAGATCATCTGTAACAGCCCGGTGAAGACTGATGAGATAATTTCTTAAAAACTCACGGCGGTGTAGATCATTAAAGGTGCCCTCTTCATTCGCAACATCGTCAAAGCAGGCTCCGTTTTCCGTCACATAGATATGTTTCACCCCATAATCCTCGGACATGAAACGAACAGGCCAGTAGATGCACTGAGGCGTAATGTTGAGCCATTCAATGTCACCTTTAGGGTACTGTTGTGGGATCGCGACTTCTTCATAGCCACGCTTGGCGCAGTGCTGAACAAAGTTGGCGAAGTAGATGTTAACACCCAGAAAATCAGTCGGCGTGCTGATAATGTCCATATCATGGTCATGTATCTCAGGTTTGAGCGGCATATTCTCAGGGTAACAGCCTTTAAAGAGAGGATCGTAAATTGGTCCGTTATTTTCCATGAAGTGAAGGCGAGTGGCCTCAATGTGTTCCTCTGTCTCGTAAACAGGAACGGAGTGAACGGCGTTGTGAACGAGTCCTATCTGAGTGCCCTCAGGAGCAAGGGTACGAATAGTCTGGACGGCTTTTCCATGAGCAAGTAAGCCGTGGTGGTACGTTTGCACAAGCTCGCTTGGGTTCAGTTTACGGCCTGGTGCATGGTAACCAGTCCCATAACCCAGCCCAATGAAACAGGGCATTTCATTGAGCGTAAACCAGTAGGGAATGTTTTCGCCAAAGTGCTCCACAAGAACTTTGGCATAAAGTTCAAAAGCATCGACAATCATGCGGTTGGCCCAGCCTCCTTTATCTTCCAGATACTGGGGTAGATCCCAATGGAACATCGTAGCCCAGGGTGTGATGCCATATTCTTTCATAACACCGAGCAGGTTTTTATAGAATGAGATGCCCGCAATATTTACTTTATCATTGTCATGAGGGAGTAGGCGTGACCAGGAGAATGAAAACCGGTAGTGCTTGATGCCCAGACTGGCCATGAGCGCAATATCTTCGCGGTAGCGGTGGTAATGATCACAAGCAACTTCGGGCGTATGACCTGAGTAAACAGATCCGGGTTTTGCAGAAAAAGTGTCCCAGATGCTGGGGCCTCGTCCATCGGCAGAGGCTCCGCCTTCTATTTGCGGTGCAGCGGTGGCTGTGCCCCAGATAAAATTTTCCGGGAAAGAATAAGCTGTTTCTGTTGCTAAAGGCATCTTCTAACTCTGGCCATTAGAGATTACTAATCAAAACTAAATGCGGACCTCTTTCACTGGATGGTTTCAGATGTTCCCATCGATAGTTCTTTTTATCCAGATGGCGCGTCCACTCAAAGACGGCAGCTTTCTCCTCTTTGCCTCCAGGATGGTCCGGATAAATCATAATCGAAAGCATCCCTTCAGGATGAAGAAGCTGAAGTGAAGTATCGAGAGCAGGGAGCGTTGACTCAGCAGCCGTAATCAGAGATTTATCCCCACTGGGGAGATAACCCAAGTTGAACATAACTCCCCTGACATTTGTTCTATGTTTAGGTGCCAAGTGTTCCTTCATGTCAGCATGGTTTGTCTTAATAAGAGTTACGTGGGAAAGCTTATGGCGTTGTAGCAATAAAGAAGTGTTGTCAATTGCCTGTTGCTGGATATCAAAAGCATAGACATGTCCCTGACCAGAGACCTGCTTGGCTAAAAAAAGAGTATCGTGTCCATTTCCCGCAGTCGCATCAATGGCTATGGAACCTGTCAGCAAATGCTGCTTAACTTTTTCCTGAGCTATCTCAGTCAAATGCATTCTGAAGGATTAGCGGCTTTGACACATTTTTAAAAGATGTAAGACTATCGAATCAATCTATGCATGTAGAAAAAATGAAAATAACCATCTGGGCAGCAGACACAGCGCGCGCCGTGCGCTTTTATCAGACCTGCTTTGATGCGCAGATTGTTCGTTCCAATCCACATATTACCGAGTTAAGTGTAGCAGGTGGCTTTATAGCCATTCATAGCGATGGAGAGGGAAAGAAAACCTGGACCGGTCTGACTCTGCAAGTGGCTGATGTTGTCGTTGGCGCCAAAGAAGTGGTAGCAGCGGGAGGTGTTTGTGAAAAAGAACCTGTGCCTGAGCAGGGCGAACCGCCCCACCTCGCTATGTGTGAAGACACAGAAGGCAATCAATTGATGCTCACACGCGCTCGTAGTTAATCAAGAGCTTCGATGATATAATCTTTATCAAGATGAAATGAGGGTGAAGCTCTTTTGTGATTTATCACCCAATCTCCTTCTACATGCGTGAACAGCCGTAATGACAAGCTAAAGACGCTTCAGACAAATTACGGAATAATTTCTCTTAGGTTGGTTGCGGCGAGGTCGATTTATTTTCTTGAGATGCGGATTTTCGCATTCAATCGATTTTTGAAAATCCTATGGAATATAAAACTATCTACCAGATGGCAAGCAAGAGTGCGCGTGCAGGTATCTTTATTACTCTTATTTTAGGTGGGATCGTCTCGCAACTGCACGCATCGGTTAAGCCTACCGATGTCTACTATTTAACTTTAGGCATAGATGAATCACTAAAGGCAGCTTATGGCTTAGATAGTGAGTACAAGGCTCAGCCCATCACCCTGAATGCCAAACCTAGAAATGTGTATCATAAAGCCCTTGCTGTGGTGGAAGAGTTTGCGGCATTGCACCCAGGGTCTATTGATCTTGTGAGATATAAAAAGCTACAAGGTTTAGATAGTGATGAGATTAAGCCGTCCCATGTCTATGAAGTTCTAACGTTGATTAAGAACTACTTTACGTACAAACAAGCATTTAAGGAATATCAGGGTCCGCGCGAGAGCAAAGCCCCGAGCCATGTTTTTCAGAAGTTGAGAGAGGTGAGTTATCATCACCTTGAGATAGCCAAACAAAAGGATATGAAAATGAACTGGGCAACCCCTGGCCGGGTTTTTGAAGCCAATATAGCCGAGGTAGTTCCCTTGTTGTATTCTCTAGCCAAAGAAGTTGGTGTGCCTTATCAGCGTTATGGTTTTCCTATGAGGGGTCAGCAAGATATCAAGCCTCGTCATGTCTATAAACTGTTGCAGATGACGTACAAAAAACTGGCCACGTATTATCAAAACACTTCAGGTTATCAACCAATCGTTCTGGATGAGATTAAGAATCTAGACGGTGTGACTCCAGCGGATGTTTTTGATTTAACTAAGATACTTACTGCTGAATTAAAGGTTTTAAGAGGCGGGGTGAACGCATTTGATATGGAGCTTTCTCTAAAATATTCAGAATGGAAAGAGAGCAAAAGTAAGATTGCACCTGGGGATGTTTATCCTCTCGTTCAGCATGCTTTTAATATTGTGAAAGCGATTTCACCTGAGAGTTAAGAAGAAAATCTCGCTGTAAGAAAAGCTTTGTATGAGAAAATTTAAATCCATGAGTTTAAGTCTGAAGATCGTGCTTCTGGTTATTGCCGTAGCAGTTATGCCGGTAGCCATAGGCATTTTTGTAACTCTCAACGATCAGACCAACAGGCAGTTATACGAGCTTCAAGATAGATCGAGTAGAAATGGTTTGTTTATAGCAGGGGCTTTAAAAAGTAATCGCGAAGGCCTTAATGCCTTCTCAGGAACGCCTCCCCTGGCAGGTATGATGCGTGCCCAGGAGTATCGAGAAGTGGATCCTTTTGATGGTTCAACCTTGATGCAATGGCAGAGACGCTATGGCAAAATCGGGTCTGTCTTCCTCGAAAATTACCAAGGTATGGATAAGCTGGATTTCGTCTACAAAGGCCAGGTCGTAGCTCAAGTATTTAAAGAAAAGGGTAAGATAATCGCTGTTTCTCCAGATCAGATTCGACAGGGGTTGCCTAATAATAACCACCAGAGCTTGATTCAAGATGCTCTAAGTCAAAGCGGAACAAATGCTATCTTTTTTCAGTCACAGTATAGGTGGAAGGATACAAGCTATATTCAAATGGCGGTTCCTGTGACGGATTATACGGGTATAACACCGAATGTAGTAGGAGCTATGGTGGGCACTTTTAACGTGGGCTATCTTCTGGATAAAGTTGAAGCAGCGCCTGGTACTATTGGGGAGGGTCTGGGAAGTTCCGGCCGAACTTTTCTCTATTTACGCGACGACAAATCGAATGAATGGAAGGTCGGAACCAGCAATATGGATTTGCCCGATAAAGCCTGGCAAAAATTAGATTCAGGTAAAGGCGGGCTCATCAAAAAGGCCGGGCAGTATTATTTAATATCAGACCCTATCTACCCAGACGTAACGGATAAAAGCCAATATTTGTTTTATGTCAGTAAAAGTTCCGGCGTTGCCATTTGGCTAACCGCTATCGAACAGACTATGGGGCTCATCTTATTACTATCCGTTATTCTTGTCGTGTGCGTCGTCATGGGAATTATCTTATCGAAAAAGACCATCAATCCTGTGGCAGTGGCTGTTCCAGCACTCAATAAAAGCGGAAACGATCTTGGAAAAATTGTTGAACAAATTGAGCAATCAAGTTCCAGACTGGCCAAGGATGCCAGTTCACAAGCTGCAGCTGTTGACCGAACCAGTACATCCCTGACACAGATGACAGGTCAGACTGAAGAAAATACTAAAAGCGCTCAACTGACCAAAGAACTGGCCCAGGAAGCGCGTGAATCTGCCTCTATGGGAAGAGAAGCTATCTTAGGCTTAAGCTCAGGCGTGCAGGATGTCAGGTCGTCCAATGACGCTATGAATGTAGCCATTGATGAAATAAAAAATTCCAGCGACTCCATATCTAAGGTCATTAAGACCATTGATGAGATTGCCTTTCAGACCAATATTCTTGCCTTAAATGCTTCTGTAGAAGCTGCGCGTGCTGGCGAAGCTGGGCTGGGCTTTGCCGTTGTTGCAGATGAAGTGAGAGCATTAGCTCAAAGAAGTGCCGATGCAGCGAGGGAAACGGCTGATCTGATTCAAGACTCGATCGATAAAAGTAATGAGGGCGTGGAAGCTTGTAAAAAAGTAAACGATAGCTTGGCAAGCATCACCAGTCGTGCTGACGATGTGAGCCAAAACCTCGATGATATCAGCGAAAAAGTAAGGGACGTGGACCGAGCCGTCGGCCAAATCACCGAAGCCTCATTGGAGCAGCAGGCTGGCATTGACCACATTGGTAAAGCCATGAGTGAGATTGACCACTTGACGCAAAATAGTGTTCAAGCTGCTCAACAAGAGGCTACACAGGCTAAAGATCTCATAGAGCATGCAGCCTTTCTCAAACAAACTGTGGGGCAACTCAGAGCAATTGTAGGCACCCGAGCAGAGACTCATAACGGTGCGTCTGCTGCCTTAACCTTAACAGATGCGGATACCTCTCCATCATCTTCATCGATTCCTCTTAGGCCAGACTCAGCAGGAGCCATGGAGCCACAACCCCTGACCCTACCTGATAGAGCGAGCGCTAATTTCTTTTGAGTAACCCTGGTCTTATCGCTATTGCTTCATGCGGGTTTAACAAAATGATGGATTAGGGCCGATAGCTCGAGGTAAGTAAATGTTTCCGCTTATTCATTCATGGGTAGAGGCGCTTTTTTTGACAGCCATAAGAATGATGTAAGATTGGGTTATGGCAGAATTAAAAGTTGGCAATAAGGCACCCGCTCTTACAGCCCTAAATCAGTCAGGTGAGAAAGTCAGTCTGCAGGACTTTGCGGGTCAGCGCGTTGTTCTGTATTTTTATCCCAAGGATGATACGCCCGGATGCACCAAAGAGGCTTGTGCTTTTCGTGATAACCATAAAGCCTTTGCCAGTAAGAATACGGTCATTCTGGGAGTCAGTCCAGATGCACCCCAGAAGCATGAAAAATTTATCACTAAATATAACTTACCCTTCACCTTGTTGGCGGACGAAGATCATGCCATAAGCGAAAAGTATGGCGTTTGGGTGGAGAAGAGTATGTATGGCAAACAGTACATGGGCGTAGAGCGCTCAACCTTTGTTATTGATGTGGAAGGTAAGCTGGAGGCTATTTACCACAAGGTTAAGCCCGAGCCACATGTCATGGAGGTGCTGGAATCGCTCTAGCTGATAAACTTTCCAACCATGAAGAACATGAAGGAAGTGAAGGAAAAAGCCTTTTAACCCGCATTAACCAAACAGAACGAGTCAGATGTGTTAATGCTTCAGGAGAAGAGACTTTAGAGACAATGCAGTTGTATCAAAAAGTATTACGACAAGTTTGCTATAAAGTCTCCACTTCCAAGATCTTGCACAGATGATCGTGTTGCTATTGCATTATGCTCTTCAAGTTCTTCATGGTAAAAATGAGTTCTAAAGCTGACCGTCATTGATGTGGAAGGTAAGCTGGAGGCTATTTACCACAAGGTTAAGCCCGAGCCACATGTGATGGAGGTGCTGGAATCGCTCTAGCTGATAAACTTTCCAACCATGAAGAACATGAAGGAAGTGAAGTTAAGACCACCCAAAAGGCATCAACACTGTAGTTTTTTTCTTCAAAAGAAGACATTTTCATAAGTTGATTCGAGGAGATCAAGGCCAGGGCCAAGGTGTTTATGAATTTCGATAGCACAGCCAATGACTTGATTGGACAACTGGGTCAATTTCATTTTATTGCTTATTTTTATAAAATCACCAAGACGTATGCGTCGTAAGAAAGAAGTGAGTTAAAACGCATCATGCTCTTCAAGTTCTTCATGGTAAAAATGAGCTCCAAAGCTGGCGGTCGAGGGCATGATGGCTATGGCATAATACGGATTTAAAGAATAAAACTTTTCAGGCCATTCTTAAGTTTTGTCGTAATGAAATTAATAAGAAAGCCGTATTTGATTTTAGCCAGCTTCATGTATGTGATTAACTGAGCTTGATGAATGTTTTTAATTTCATCGACGCTCTTCAGTTCCAGTATGATCTGATTATCAACCAAGATATCGATTCTGTAAGCACAGTCTATGGATACATTTTTGTATGTTACAGGTAGAGGGTGTTGTAATGTGAAGTTGATATGATGTGTTTGTAATTCGTAAGCGAGACATTTTTCATAAGTTGATTCCAGAAGACCCGGGCCTAGGTTTTTATGGACTTCGATAGCGCAGCCAATGACTTGATTGGATAACTGGGTAAATTTCATTTTATTGATACTTTTAAAAAATTACCAAGATTGAGAGGTTCATGCTCTTCAAGTTCTTCATGGTAAATTAGCCCCAGAGTTGACGGTCGAGGGTGCGGTATTGCACCGCTTCACTGACATGATCGGCACGGATGTGTGGGCTCTCTTCTAAATCTGCGATGGTGCGGGATACTTTTCGGATGCGATCGTAAGCGCGTGCGGAGAGATTCAGATCTTCCATGGAGTAACGGAGGATGTTTTGAGATTCTTCATCAAGGGGTGCAAAGTTCGTTAGTTCTTTGGCATTCATCTGTGCGTTACACCAGATTTTTCTGCCATTGCTGCCATTGGATGATTGGTAACGTTTTTGTTGAAGCTGACGGGCTTGTATGATGCGTTGGCGAATGGTGGCCGAGTTTTCACCGTTATTTTGGTCTATGAGGTGTTTATGTTCCAACGCAGCAACCTCAAGGTGAATGTCAATGCGGTCTAGAAGAGGGCCAGATATTTTATTGAGGTAGCGTTGCATGGCGTGATGCGAGATTTTTCCTCTGTCTGCATCGCCGTGAGATCCCGAAGGCGTGGGGTTCATGGCGGCGACAAACATGAAGCGCGAAGGAAAGGTGAGCGAACCGGATGCTCGGGAGATGGTGACGCTGCCATCTTCCAGAGGCTGGCGCAGCACTTCCAGTGCGGAACGTTTGAACTCTGGCAGCTCGTCCATGAAGAGTACGCCATTGTGCGCCAGCGAAACTTCTCCGGGGGTAGGATTGGCTGAACCTCCGATGAGGCCAATATCAGAAATGGTGTGGTGTGGAGAGCGAAAAGGGCGCTGTGCGATGATGGGTTGCTGTGGGCTGGTCAGCCCGCATACGGAATGGATGCGAGTTGTTTCAAGGGCTTCTTCAAGTGTGAGTGGTGGAAGGATGGTTGGTATACGTTTGGCCAACATGCTTTTACCCGCGCCAGGGTTGCCTACCATGAGGAGATTATGTCCCCCAGCAGCGGCAATCTCAATGGCACGTTTGGCCGACTCCTGACCTTTGACCTCGGCAAAGTCGAGTGAATCTAACATACGGTTGTGGCTGGCAGCGGGATCAAAATTTCCCCGCTGCGGGGTGATGTCGAGTTTACCCTCGAGGAATTCGACAGCTTGTCCCAGGGAATGAAGAGGATAGACGGATAACCCTTCTACTACGGAAGCTTCTCCGGCATTTTCATGCGGCACGAGTAAACCTCGACAGCCTTTTTCACGAGCCAGTAAAGCCAGAGGCAGAATACCTCGAATAGCGCGTAGACTACCGTCCAGAGCAAGTTCCCCAGCCATAAAAAAGTGATGAAGCAGTTGAGGCTCCAGTTGTTTCGATGCGGCAAGAATGCTCAGGGCGATGGGCAGGTCAAAGATAGGACCTTCCTTTTTAATGTCAGCAGGGGCGAGGTTGATGGTGATGCGTCCATCCGGATGATCGAAGCCGCTGTTGGCTAGAGCTGTTTTAACACGATCGCGAGATTCCTTAACGGCTGTGTCTGGCAGACCTACCATAACGACGGCGGGAAGTCCGCGTCCAGAATCTACTTCCACTTCCACAGGAAAGGCTTGTACACCGATGACCGCTCCAGACAATGCTTTCGCTAACATCAGAATGTTATGCCGGGGCGTTGAAGCTATTGTCTAGCGATAACACTTGAATGTTTAAAAAAATAGAGCGATGTAACGTTTAATGATCAGGTGGATCGCTGGCCGGCCCTTTTACGTACGGTTTTTTTAACGGTTTTTCGAGCCGTTTTCTTCGCTACGGGTTTTTTGGAGACCGCTTTCTTGATCGTTTTTTTGGTAACTTTTTTGGCAGAAGCAGAACGTTTGCGAGCTATCTTTTTATTTGTTATTTTTTTAGCTGCCTTGCGAGGAGTGCTTGATGCAGGACGCGTATTGTCTACCGAAGCGAGGAGCAGATTAAGTGCTTTAAGGATATGGATTCCTTGAGGTATTTCAAATGCTTGAGGATTGTATTCGTTCTCTCGGCTGCGAGTTTTGATCCAGCGAATCTTGGCCGCCTCGGAGACATGGGAGATGTCTGATTTTTCAAGACGACGCACATGCTTGGGAAGTATTTTAAATAAACCTTCCAAGCCATCACTGAAGCTCGCCATAGGGTCCATATGATGCAGGGCCTGCTGTACTTTCTTCGCATCGAAGGTAAGCTTAAGCTTCAAGATGGAGATGGTTTCAATCATCCAAGTCAGTGCGGCATCTGCAAGTTTGCTGTTATCAAGCTCGGATGGATCTTTGCTGGTTGTACCGCCGCCAACAGAGCTGTGTCCTCCAGGGAACCAAACTTCTATGACGCGTTGAGAGGCAGGAGAGTGTGTGCCTTTATCCATAGGCGTATTACAAAAAGAACGACGCTTTTCATCAATGGCTACGGCATGCAGGGCATTTTTAATAATAGGACTGATGCTTGTATCATGAAACTGGTATTTCCCATTCCAGAGACGATCCAGAGGAATGAAGGGAACAATGTCGGGCAATCCGCGTGAACCGACGGTGTCCCAACATGCTACCAGATCTATGTTGATTTCACGGCTAAAGCTTTCGCGAAACTCGACCTTTTCCTTTTCGTTAAAATCCTTACCGCTTTTATACGTTTTAAAAGCTTCATCAATGTGGGAAAAGAATTCTGTTTTGAGAAGGCCGACATGGTAGATCATACCTGCCAGACTGCGCACAGTGTAAGCGCCGCGGCTGTAACCAAAAAAGTATAGCTCATCTCCCGGTTCATAATTGAGGATGAGAAAGCGATAGGCTTCTTTGATGTTCTGGTCGAGTCCTTTGCCGAAGGCGCCGCCACGAAGTTTGCTCAGAGGGCTGTCTGTGCCGACACCAGAATCATAGTATTTGATTTGAGGAACAGGGCTGGGTCCGGTGGTGTCGAGAGTTTCAATAGCCTCATAAATTTTGAAAACATTGGTTTGATTCGCTGGTGTGAGCCAGGTTCCGTCACAACAAATAATAAGACGTTTTTTCATATGTCGAACTTCTTCCGGAAATTTTCGTCATAGGTGAATTAATGGAAGTTGCAATGAAAAAAGAAATTATTCTCTATTTTTAATAATTACAGAACAGTTTCCAGCGTTATTTTGAACCCACATTATGCACATTACCTATTTACGGACTGGAGAAGGTATGGGCAAAGAAAAGGCCTGGGGAATAATGTAACACTGAGGAAATTTTCCCGTGTTTAGAATGACTTCCACAATATCAAAACGAGCTGCAGGTAGTTCGACTTCCAGTTGCCTCATGTAAGAATGTGCGGTGTAGACAAGGCGACGCTGTTTCGAAGTATTAACCGAAGCGCTGGGTGTATCCAACATTTCTTTTGAGCGCGCTTTTACTTCGACAAAAACAAGAACATCGTCACGCGGATTGAATGTGCGTAGGCGACACACAAGATCAATCTCCCCCCAGCGGCTGGTATAATTTCTGACCAGGATTTTGTAGTTGTGACGCATCAAGTGTGCTTCAGCGACGCGCTCTCCAAAAACGCCTGAGGCTTTTGTGCTATGAAAAACCGGGCAGTGTCGTCTGTCGAACGGGAGCAAAAGATTTTCGATGCTCCGTACAAGGCCCAAGTTTCTGAAGTGCTGCCAGGTGTTCTTTCGTTCCATAACCTTTATGCTTTGCGAAGTGATAACCGGGATATTTTTGATCCAGCTTTTCCATCATGCGGTCACGCGACTCCTTAGCAAGAATGGATGCTGCGGCAATAGATGGACTGATGCCATCACCTTTAACGATGGCTTTAGCTTCGAAAGGCCAATGCTCCCGCATGGGAAGACGGTTCCCATCAATGAGGGCGAAGTCTGGCGGTGTGTGCAGTTTCTGCCAGGCGCGTCGCATGGCGAGGAAGGAGGCATGTAGCACATTGAGTGCATCCACTTCATCAACAGAAGCGCTGGCTATGGCATAGCTGATATTATCCACAGAGATGATTTCATCAAAAAGGTCCTGGCGGTTGCTGCGCGTCAGTTTTTTTGAATCATTGAGCGCATCTGGCCAGGTGTCATGTTCATGAAAAATAACTGTTGCTGCGACGACAGGACCAGCCAGGCAGCCGCGCCCTGCTTCATCTAAACCTGCGATGGCATTAAACTTTTTTCGCCGTGCGTTGTATTCATGGTCCCAGCAGAGTTTGTTTTTTGACGGGGCTTTTTTCATGGTTAGATTTTATGATTATGGCGCGTGAATTGCTAGGCAATGCCCATTATTCACATTTACAGGTAGACGGAAACATTGTTTGCCTTGCCGGGTTAGAAATTTTTAACATGAGAAATCTTTGGTCACTATTTTCAAATTTATGCAGTGAAAAAAAGAAGCAGAACGTTTTGCAAAAAACCAACAGTATAAAACGTATTAGCAGGGAGGAAATTAATAAGCTGCCTCTCTTTCGTTACACAGGAAAGATTGTCATGGTGCGCTCCAATGAGGAGCTGAACAAAGCTCTGACGGAGTTGAAAGAGGAAACTTTGTTGGGATTTGATACAGAAACGCGTCCCGCTTTTCGCAAGCATCAGTCCTTTTTGCCTTCACTTCTGCAATTGGCCAGCAGAGAAAAAGTATACCTTCTACGTTTGGCTGACATGACGGACTTCAATGGTCTCATTGCTTTGCTGGAAAAAGAGTCGGTTATTAAAAGCGGTATCGCTCTGGATCAGGATGTCAAAAAGCTCAATGAAATTTTTACTTTTAAGGCGGGGGGCTTTGTTGATTTGGGTAAAATAGCACAGATGCATAAATATCAACAAACAGGGCTGCGCAATCTATGTGCGATGCTTCTTGGCTTTCGCCTTTCTAAGGGCTCTCAAGTTACTGACTGGAGCAAACCGGAGCTTAGTTCTGCCCAGATTCACTATGCGGCTACAGATGCTTGGGTGAGTCGAGAACTCTATGTTCACATGAGCGAAAGCTCAGATTGGGATGTCTAAAAATATTACTGCTTTATAAATTTATATTAAGGTCGAAGCTATTGGATCACATGCTTCTTGTTTAAGTTTTAAACTAATCTTGTATTAGCAGTAGCTCTCGTTCAGGCTTGATAGTTAATATTTATGAGAACTTTAGTAATTCCAGATATTCATAACCGCATTAGTTGGGTGCATGATTTTATTGGAGCAGTCGAACACGATAATCTTGTCTTTCTAGGCGATTTTTTTGACCGTGAAACCGATCCATCACAGACCATGCAAACAGCTATTTGGTTGAAAGAAAGCCTGGTGCGCTATCCGAATGCAGCTTTTTTACTGGGTAATCATGATATGCACTATCGTTATCCGGCTAACAATTATCTCAAATGTTCCGGTTACACGGAAGAAAAACAGATATTAATCAACTCCATTATTACTTCGGATGACTGGAATCGCTTTAAACTTTACCACATCGATCAGGGTTGGCTTATAAGCCATGCCGGCGTTTCGGATGTTGTTTTTCGACCACCGGGACGCACTTTGGATTTAAAATGGATTCAGCAGAGTTGTGATGAAGCTCTCATCAGTGCTGCACTAAACCAACCTCATAATGCCATTGAACCAGATATGGCCCGTGGTGGAAAAACACGTGAGGGGGGCATCATCTGGTTAGACTGGGATCTTTTTAAGCCGCTTCCCAATATTCATCAGATCGTGGGACATTCAGTGGATCATTACGTTCGCGATAAAAAATTGGAGCGTAATGGTGAAGTTATCAGTTGGAACTACTGCATTGATTGCGCGTGTCGGTATGTTGGCCTTATAGAAAGCTCCCGCTTACAGATCATAGAGACTGGCCTTTACAATGATAACGTTGTGCAAAAGGAACAACATATGGCTGAGGAAGAAGTGTCTTAAGCCATTTTTAAAACGGTTTCGACCATCTTGTTTATCCCTGCTTCCGCTTCGCTGATGCGTTGAGCCAACATGTAGGCGGGCGTCGTCACGATTTTAAGATTTTCATCCACAACAATTTCATTCACGGCTTTATCTGCATGCATACCTCCAAAACTTTGCAGAGGAGCGGAAGTGGCTTCATCATTGCCTATGGTGAAAGTCACTTTTTTATGGCCGAAAAGTTTTGCAGCGATGGCGGGGGCAATGCAGGCAAAGCCCAGAGGTTTGCCCAATTCATGAGCTGCTTTAAGAAAAGTTTCCAGCTCCGGGTTCACCTTCATGTCAGCACCATCGAAAACAAAAGAGCAAAGGTTTTTTGCCGCGCCAAATCCGCCCGGCAGGATAACAGCGTCATAGTCCGACGCATTGCATTGGGCAAGCGCTTTAATATCCCCACGGGCAATGCGTGCAGACTCCACCAGCACATTTCGAGTTTCGCCTTCCATAGGCTCTCCTGTGAGATGATCGATCACATGGTGTTGTGCGATGTCTGGCGCTGCATAAGAGATAGCCGCATCCGCCTTATCCAGAGCCAGCAAAGTCAACACAGATTCATGGATTTCCGCACCGTCGTAGACGCCGCAGCCTGAAAGAATAACAAGAACTTTTTTACTCATATTTAGAGTGTAATTTAGGAAGATGAATTGGAAAGTGAAAGTTGCTGACCTCTATTGAAATTATGGCAGTTGAAATCTTAAATGCATAATGCGGGTTCAAGAGACGACTTTCTAGAGTGGTAAAATAGTAAATTTATCATTGACACACACGGCTGTTTCATAGTTGTAAAAAAATACTTACGAAAGTCGTTTGTCTGTTGACAAAACTAAGTCAAAAAGCTACATATTGATGAGTTACCAAAGCAGAGCCACTACATGTAGTATTTCACTTAAAAACGGTTCTTTCTAAAAAACTTATCTAAGTCGCTTATTAGCAACATGATTGATCGGTTTTAAAGAGGGGCCCGTTTTTTTTTGACCCTGGGTTAGGAACACTAGATGTAGTAGCTACTTAAGTAGTAACACAACATAGGGGACTTTTTACGTAAAAATTAAAAGAAATTTGCAAAAAGAGGTTTAGATTCCAATGAACATTGAATCGAGGAGAGATAAATAATGATAAGTGAAGTAATACTGCCAGAAACTGACATGCAGGATGAAATTCTGGAAAAAGAAGATAATAACTATGTCTACTACCAGTTCCGGGGGAAGAGGTTTAAGTTAGATAAAGAGAAAGCGCGAGCGCGTAAAGAAGGCAAGCGAGTGATTAATGGGCTGCGCACTGCGGAGCTCAACATTATGCCTTTGAAATACCAGGAGGCATACCGTCTTTACAAGCAAATGAAAGCTAATCACTGGGAGCCGGATGTCATTGATATGACTAAGGATTGTAACCTCTGGCATTCTGATGAGTTGTCGAGTAAGGAGCGTTGGATTATTGAAATGGGTGTGGGTTACTTTTCAGCCGCCGAGGGCATCGTAGGAGACAGTGTTTTTCATGTTATTGAGGACAACCTTACGGCCGCAGAGCTAAAACATGCCGCGCTGCGCTGGATAGCTGAAGAATCCATTCACATGGACTCGCTACTACACATCATTGGATCGCTTGATATAGATCAGGATGAAGTGACAGCAAAGTTCAATGATATTCCTTCCATACGTAAGAAAAATGATTTCATTACACGTCATATGCCTGAACTTAAGATGGGTATTGATCTGACAACGCTGGAAAATAAAAAGAAATTTCTCAAAGCTATTTTTGGAATTTCCCAAGTTATGGAGGGCACGCAGTTCTATGCTTTATTTGCTATGCTACTTTCCCTGCACCGTCAGAATAAGATGACGGGTATAGGGCAGATGTTTCAATACACATTGCGTGATGAGTCAAACCACATTGCCTTAGGGCGCTACATTATGTTGGAACTTATCAAAGAAAATCCTGAAGTATGGACAGAAGACTTTAAGCAGGAGCTGGTTGACTTCATGAAAGAAGGTGTCGAGCTGGAGAAAGAGTTTGTAACCGACTGCCTCCCAGAAAATTGTGTGGGTATGACGCAGAAGGAATTTCTGGATTATGTGGATTTCAATGCGGACCGTCGCCTCACCAGCGTAGGACTTCCGGCGCAATCTAATGTCGTGGAAAATCCTTTTCAGTGGCTGGATGAAGTTATCTTCCTCAAGAAAGAGAAAAACTTTTTTGAGACGCGTGTCACCGAATACCAGACCAGCGGCTCTGTCAAGAATGCCAAGGAAGATGATCTCATCTAATGAGTCATTTTTTAAAAAATCCATATAATCAAATTTAAATAATAAAAAAGAAGGAGAGCTTTTTATGCCAGTAGAAGCAATCGAAGAACCCCCTGTTGTAACAACACAAGGCGGAACGCAGGATATGCCTAAAGTCATTCGGCGTGATGATTTAAATTCAACAAATGACAAGCCACGTGTTGTTCCGTGGATGGGTTTTAAAATTGCACGGGCTGTCCAGGGAGCCTGTGAAGCGGTTGATGCAGATCAATCTATTGGTGAGAAAGTACAAAAGAACATTGAAGCAAACATGCAGGTGGAGCATCCCTTGTTCATTCACATCGAACAGTTGCAGGATCTGGTGGAAGAGACGCTGCTTGAGATGGGTGAAGGAAAAGTCGCCATTGCCTATGCAAAATACCGTGCGCGCCGTGCCGCTTTGCGTGAAGCCCGCGCCTTAGAGCCTGAAGAGGATGCAGACCAACTTGAACTGACCTCCACAGAAATACTCAAAGATATTCGGCTGCGCGTCTCTTTCGCCATCATTAATCTCGATTTGGGGGAATTTTCTGAAAACGATCTTATTGCGCGCCTTCTACGCAGTGTCACACCTGATTTAACAGAGGAAGAAAGACAAAATACCATTATTCTCAATGCGAAAGCGCTACTAGATCTGGATGCGGATTTTCGTTACTTTGCTGCGCGTATTCTGCTGACGTTTATTTATGAGGAAACCCTGGAATGGAAAATTGCGGATGGAATCGATAAGTTGAAAATCGCTCACCAGGAAGCGTTTAAAACTTATATTCCTAAAGGCATTGCCCTAAAACGACTCGACCCACGTTTGGATGAATTTGATCTTGATTCCATAGCAGAGGCGATCGATCCCTACTCGGATCTCCAATTTGATTTCCTTGGCATACAAACATTGTATGACCGCTACCTGATTCACTATAAGCCGGACTCGACATCAAGTCGTAAAGTTCGCTTGGAAACGCCACAGATTTTCTGGATGCGCGTAGCCATGGGACTCGCTTTGTTGGAAGATAACCGTGAGTCTAGAGCGAAAGAATTTTACAGCATCTACAAATCGCGTCGCGCATGCTCATCTACGCCGACGCTCTTTAATTCAGGTTCTTTACGTCCGCAACTTAGTTCATGTTATTTGCTTTATTGTGGAGATTCTATTGATGAAATCACCGAGACATGGGTGCGCTTCTCCCATCTATCCAAATGGGCAGGTGGCCTTGGTTGCTCCTGGACGGCAGTTCGTGGTACAGGCTCACACATTGCGGGCACAAACGGTGAATCATCCGGGGTGATTCCTTTCCTGAAAGTTTCTAATGATATTGCTCTGGCGGTGAACCAAGGTGGTAAAAGACCCGGAGCACTTTGCTCTTACCTGGAGACGTGGCATAACGATATTGATGACTTCCTTGACCTGCGTAAAGAGACAGGGGATGAACGTCGCCGTACGCACAATATGAACACCGCGAACTGGATTCCTGATTTATTCATGAAGCGGCTCAAAGATATAGCGGATGGTAAGCTGGAGAAAGATACCACATGGACGCTATTGCGTGCGTCTGATGCGACCGATCTTCACGATCTATTTGGCAAGGCCTTTGAAGAGCGCTACCTCGAGTATGAACAGATGGTGGAAGAAGGTAAGATCTTCGGTAAAAAAGTACGAGTCCTTGCTTTGTGGAAGAAGATGATCGAAGCGCTTTTCGAGACAGGACACCCGTGGATGACATTTAAGGATCCTTGCAACCTTCGGTCACCTCAGGATCACGCTGGTGTTGTTCATAGTTCAAATCTTTGCACTGAGATCACATTGAACACCTCCCGTGATGAAGTGGCGGTTTGTAATCTGGGTTCCGTCAATATTGCAGATCACTTAAATGAAGATGGTTCTATCAATGATGATAAGTTGCAAGAAACAGTAATCACATTGATGCGTATGTTGGATAATGTCATTGATATTAATTTTTATCCGACGGAAGCAGCGGCTAATGCGAACCTTAGGCACAGACCTGTCGGCATGGGCGTCATGGGGCTGCAGGACGCGCTTTATAAAAAGCGAGTGCCATTTGATAGTCCAGAGGCTGTTGAGTTCAATGATGAAATGATGGAGAAAATAGCCTACCATGCCTACTCTGCCTCGGCGAACCTGGCTAAAGAACGCGGCTGTTACTCAACTTTTAAAGGTTCGAAATGGGATAAAGGTATGTTACCGCTGGATTCACTTGAGCATCTAGAAGAGCAACGCGGTGTGAACATCATGGTCGATCGTAAAGTTCGTTTGGACTGGAATGGATTGCGTCAGAAAATTCAAAAGAATGGCATGCGTAACTCCAACTGTTTAGCTATTGCTCCCACAGCGACGATTGGGAACATCATGGGAACCACGCCATGCATTGAACCTGTGTTTAAGCATATGTTTACCAAGTCCAATTTATCAGGAGACTTTGTTTATACGAATGGTTTTCTCGTTCGTGAGCTGCGTGAATTGAACTTATGGGATCAGCAGATGCGGGAAGACTTGAAGTATTTCGATGGATCGATTAGTTCGATTGACCGCATACCGGAAGACATTAAAAGGCGTTACCTCACAGCATTTGAAATTGAACCAACATGGGTTCTGCAGGCTGCCGCAGTCCGTCAAAAGTGGATTGATCAGTCACAGTCCGTTAATCTCTTCCTCGGGGACAACGACGCTCGTAAAGCCTCCTTTATGTATCGTGAAGCATGGGAGCGCGGCTTAAAAACAACGTATTACCTGCGCACCTTCAATCAGTCAGGTTATGATAACACCATGAGGGATCGTAAGCGTAAAGAACTGGAAGAAGCAGAAACTAAAAAAGACTCCAATGATAGTCCAGAGCCGTCAGCCTGTTCTATAGAGGCGGCACGTCGAGGAGAAGTCTGTGAGTCTTGTCAGTAACTAGTAAAAGAATAATTTTTAAGACCGATAAACTTAGCAAGTTAAACTGAGCTGTGGGAATTGATCCCACAGCTTGGTTTTTATTATAAGGGACATCGTTAAGTAGATAATAACTTGTCATGTAAAAATAATCTGCAAAGGATCATATAAGGTATGCTCACTAGAAATTACATGTCTGTGCTGATTATTTCGTTATGCCTTGTAGAACTAGCTCAGGCAGTGGCGGAGCAGCAAGAAGCACCAACCATCACTAACTACGGTGCTCTTCTGGTAACAGTTGAATCAGCTCGAAATGATAAGGGGCATGTTGGCCTCATTATGTTTAATAAAGAAGACGGCTTTCCTACCAAAGCGGAACAATCTGTTATTAAAACACCCATGACTTTGAAGAATGGAAAAAGTCAGGTCATGCTCAAAAATCTTCCCTATGGCGAGTATGCTATCGCCATTGTGCATGATGAAAACAAAAACGAGAAACTTGATCTTAACTGGTACGGTATACCGAAAGAAGGCTATGGCGCTTCAAATAATATCAAAACAAAGTTTGGCCCTCCTCGCTATAAGGACGCAGTCTTTTTGCTCGATGCGCCTTTGCAAAAAGTGAATGTGACTTTGTATTACTGGATCGGCGGAACTTTAATTCCTGGCATAAAAAGCTGACAAGAATGATAAGCATTCTGTTATTTCGTGAATGCTAAATCTTTAACTATTCTTCTTCTGGCGGATTTAATTTTTGCAGAAGTTCCGTTTCGATTGTTTCGTAGAGCTCAGTGTTGCTTTTGAGCTCGACCTTGGCGGCATCACGTCCCTGAGCAAGTTGTTTTCCCTGATACGAGAGCCAGGCACCACGTTTATCAATGACATTATGTTCAATAGCCAGGTCGATGAGAGAACCTACTTTAGAAATGCCTTCATTGTACATGATATCAAACTCAGCTTCCGTGAACGGAGGGGCGACTTTATTTTTTACCACTTTAATCTTGGTACGGTTTCCCTGGACAGAACCATCGGTTGCTTTGATTTGACCGATGCGGCGGATGTCAATGCGTACGCTGGAATAGAACTTCAGAGCACGGCCCCCAGGCGTCGTCTCAGGATTTCCAAACATCACACCAATCTTTTCTCGGATCTGGTTGGTGAAAATAGCAATGGTTTTGGCTTTGCTGATCATGGCAGTTAATTTACGCATAGCCTGGCTCATTAAACGGGCCTGTGCGCCGACGACCGCATCTCCTATTTGACCTTCTAATTCGCCTCTGGTCACCAACGCAGCGACGGAGTCAACCACCAGCACATCGATAGCATTCGAGCGAATCAGAGTTTCTGCAATGCCTAGGGCTTCTTCGCCAGAGTTGGGTTGGGAGACAAGAAGCTCTTCCATATTTACTCCCAGTTTGCGTGCATATTGAGGATCAAGTGCATGTTCCACATCAATGAATGCAGCGGTTCCGCCCATCTTTTGAGCACTGGCTACGACGGTTAAAGTCAAAGTGGTTTTACCGGATGATTCTGGTCCATAGATTTCAACAATGCGTCCTCGTGGCAAACCTCCAACGCCCAGGGCTCGGTCGATTACAATTGATCCGGTGGGAATGGACTTAATCTTCATCTTGGCACTCTCGTCGCCGAGGCGCATGATAGAATTTTCTCCGTATTGTTTAACAATAGCCTGCAGTGCCAAATCCAGATCTTTATTTTCTTTCTTAGCTTCTTGTTTCTGGGTCTTGTCGGTCTTGGCTGTTTTGGTTGCTTTAGCTTCTTTAACTTCTTCTGCTTTTGCTGGCATGAGGTCTCCTATGTATTATCTTCGCGTTGTCACGACACTCTTTACTCTGCTACTAGCGTTTTGCGCAAGAGATCCAGTGCGTGATTAGAAGCTAATAACTTAAAGGTTTCGCGATCAGGTACAAGCCGCTTTTCTAAGGTTTCTGTAAAAATCTCACCTCGGTCTGTTTTTCTGGCCATGCCGATAAAAACGAGCCCGACGGGTTTTTCAGAACTGTCTCCTGTAGGCCCAGCTATCCCGGTTAATGAAACTGCGAGATCCGCGTTGGCATTTTCGACAGCACCGCGTGCCATAGCCTCGGCAACTTCTTTACTCACAGCTCCATGCGTCTCTATTAATTCTGGGGGCACATTCAGCTCAGCGACTTTGGCTTCATTGCTATAAGTGACCCAGCCTCGATTGAATACCTGTGAGGCCCCTGGAATATTGGTCAGGCGTGTCGCGACCTGCCCTCCTGTACACGATTCAGCAGTGGCAATTTGCTTCTTATTTTGCTTTGCGGTATGAACCACGACGGATTCGAGTGTGTCAGCATCCTCGCCATAGATATAAGCCTGAAGCACTTCTTTAGTCTCATCAATGCGTTGAGACAGCAAAGCTTCATCCTTGGATATGAGGCGTAGGTCAACTAATCCAGCACGGGCGCAATAACCCACTTCAAGCCCTTGAAGTCCATGTAATTTTTCATCCACAATTTCCTGTAGAGATGATTCTCCTAAGTCTGACATTCGTAGAGTTTTCATCCTCATGCTTTTGGTTTGCGGTTGAAGTCCTTGAAGAATAGGCCAGACAGTGTTTTCACAAATGGGGTAAAGTTCTCTGGGAGGTCCAGGCAGGCAAAAAACATGTTTTCCGTTTTCTTCGAGGTAGAGACCGGGGGCTGTGCCATGGGCATTATGTAATACGGTGGCTCCTTCAGGAACCATAGCCTGAACTTTATTATTTTCCGGGCAGGTTCTATTACGCTGGGCAAAAAATGCTAGTAAATCTTGCTCAATCTCTGGGGAAAATTCTAACTTACGCTTGAAATAAGATGCGACGATCTCTCGTGTCATATCATCGGTAGTAGGACCAAGACCTCCTGTTATTAAAATAACATCTGCTCGCTCGAGACTCTCTTTCAAGGCGCAAGCAATGACTTCTCCATCTGGTATAGTGACTTGGCGCGACACTCTTAGACCAAGCCGCATCAATGATTCAGAAAAATAACGTAAGTGCGTATTGAGTACCTGGCCCAGCAATAATTCGGAACCCGTATTAATAACTTCTATGAACATATCTTAGGTGAGCTTAGGTTCAGTTACTATAATTTCAATTGCGAGGATTTTTAATTCAATGCGGAATTGATGGAATGATAGAATATAGGCTTGATGACGTCATGCAGCTAATCGTACTATAGTGTTATTAAATAAAGAGGATGACCTAATATGATGTCTGCCGCCCAAGTTTATTATATCAGTGAAAAACATAATCCTACAGCTAGAGAACTGGCAAACTCTCTAGCACATGAGATAGAGTATAAATGTGTCGATCGAGAAAGCAAAGGTGATGGCCAAATTGTCCGTCAAATCTTAGTTCAAGCTCCTAAGCCTTTAATTATTCATTTTATGGATGATGATGCCGAGGTTCCTGTGAAAGCCAGGCAACTAGCCGAAGGCGTCAAACCATCCATCGATAAGGCTATTTATGATAACTTCCGTCGATGCGATCGTAGATTTGATATTGTTCCCGTTACTCAGTCTAACGGAAGTCTTGACCCATCTCAGGGCGATTTAAGAGAAGTGGTGGATGAACTGGCCATGCTTGTGGATGGCTTTATCTACGATCGTGTCAATCAACAGTTTGCCGCTGTTTATGAAGAATAGTGCTTCTAGACTTTTTACAGTATGCGTTATGCTTCTGTAAAACTAAGGAGCAGGAGATTCCACTTTATGTGCTTTTAAGGGATGGTCCGAATATTGAGTCCAACTGATAACTTTATCTCCTGAAAACATGACTACAGAGAGTCCGTAATACCAAATACTATCCGAGAAAGCGCGTGGCGTGCCTTGAACAGCGAGCACGACATCCTTGGAAGAGCCTATAGTAAAGAAGTCAGGAGGATTGCTAACCGATTGACGAGGAAGAAGCTTCACTGTTAATGGGTCGTTATCCGTGCTGTTCCAGGTGGTGACTTTGCGATCTGAGAAGGTGACAGATGATAATTTATAAAACCAAACGTTGGCTTCTTTTGAAGTCGGTTCTCCCATAATACGTACAACATCTTCCTCACTGGATCCCACAGTTATGAAATTCATGCTGTCGGTAGATGAAGCCTGAGAAACAGGGGCTATATTGGTTTCACTAGTTTTTTGTTTGCTTTCAGATGTGTTGGTGGTGGAAAGGGATTGTAAATCCTCCTCGGTTAGCTCAGTTATAACGGGTTTGATATCTGTCAAAATTTGAGGTGCTTCAGTAATAGATTCTAATAGAGGCGTTTGAGATGGTTGCTCCGTTGTGGGTTCAATATCATCCTTTACTACTTCGGTTTCTTGATTGGATTCTGCGGAGGTTGTAGATAGAGGCTCTTGGACGCTAAGTCTTGGCTCCGAAATTTTTGGTTCAGTCGGTTTCTCAAGGCCCAGCTCTTCCAGAATATCTTTTGGTTCTGTTGAGTTCTTGGATGTCGACTGAAACATTTGATCTGGCCGGAAGATAAAGAAAGCTGTCATGGTTGCGGCGTAGATAAAAATGAGTGCTATGATGATTAATAGTTTGAAGTCTATTTCTTTTCTGGATTTTTTGTAGGTGCTAACATTGACTGCAGCAGTCTTATCATAATGTGAGGCAATGTTGTTCGGATCTGCTTCACGTGAGGTTGGAAGTTTTGGTAATGCTTCCGCTGGCTTATTTGGTTGATTTGATTGTTGATGGTGATTTGGCTGTATTTGTTGTTTAAATGGTTTGGGTGCTGAAGAAATGAGAGGTGCCGGAGAAACAGGGGTATTGGGGGTATTGGAAGTAAGATTAGCATTAGAAATACTTGGCTCATTTTCTTCAGGCTGTTCTGCAGAAAGATGTTCTTGGGGAGGATTTTCCTGTAGCAAAGGTGGAGTGGAAAGTGTTTGCGGGGATTCTCTATGTTCCGTCTGTTCTTGGTCTTCGGATGTCGTTTCGCTTAAGACAGGTTCAGCCTCTTGTTGCTCAGTATGCTCCTCAGGTGTAAGTGAGTTGACCTGAAGGGGTATTTTCTTTGTCGGTGCTGACGATTTACTCTTTTCTCTTTTCTCAGAAGGCGTAGATGTTGATTGATCTATGGCTGAGGTTGAGACTTTTTGCTGTTGTGGTTCGCTTTGACCGAAAAACTGTGGAGGTGGCATAGCTTCAGGGCTAAGCCGCATAACAGGTCGCGGGGTCTTTTTGGTGGGAGCATCCGACTCGATGGGTTGGTCTAAGCTGAGTTCTGGTTGAGCAACAGGTTCTGATGTGGCTGCAGGATTGGATGGTAAAGAAGTTTCGGCAGGGCTCTCTGCTTGTTGACTCGCTCCGTTAGTTTCTTTGTTTTGAGGAAGAATAGGCAAACTTTCTTCGAACTCATCGAACTTGATTTTTTCAACCGCTTGAATGTTGCCACGAGAAATTTTAACTGTATGTGCACCATCATCATCAATCTCTGCCGAGCAAATTTTACCGTAGGCGATGTTAATCTCTTTGAGATGAGCCTTGGCATGGTCGCGGAGTTTGGAGTTCTCTGCAAATCGGTCCGGGTGCCACACATCGACCAGTTCGTAGTAGGCTTGGTTAATTTGCTCTGTGCTTGCACCTGGAAGCAGTCCTAAAATTTTGTAGTATTTGGTAAGATCTTGTTCCATGTCCCAAGTCTAATGAAATCAACTAATTATGATAATTGTGGCCTAAGATATGGCTGTTGGTCAACGGGTCTTTTTAAGATAGTTACGCGTTCCGCTTTTGACGAGGTAAGAGCATTGGCCGTGCATTGATAAAGATTTCGGGAAAAATGAATAACTTTCTTATAGGAGTAACGAATGAATCCAGGCTTGTTCTGGTAGATGCGCATAACTCGCTCAAGGTCTTTGATAGCTTGTTCTGGGGTATGGCCCCAGCCGTAGGGTTGAATGAGGATGCGTACTGTATTATCTTTGGCTGCATATCCTTTTCTAATCTGTAGATCACGCTACACAAAGTTTTCATACACAGAATTAGCCAAAGTCTTGTTGGCGATGAGTGTTGATGTAAGTGAGATCAAAGTGATAAAAAGAATTGGTTTGAAGAAATTTTGCGTCATAAAACAATAGAGAATTATTCATATAAATCATCAACTGGCAAAGAGGTTAAATAAGCTTTCCGTCTTCAATTTGCAGCCTTATGAAAAAGATCGTATTAACTGGAGTTACTCGTGGACTCGGTGCCGCGCTGGCAAGGTATTTTTCTGAGCAGGGTCATGTTGTGCTGGGATGTGGCCGTTCTCAGGAAAATGTTTTAAAAATACAAAAAGAGCTGGGCGAACCGCATATGGTAGAAGTTGTTGATGTTGCAGATGATGAAGCCGTTAAACAGTGGGCTGAGCATATCATGGCTTCTTATGAAGCACCTGATTTTTTGATTAATAATGCAGCCTTGATGAATAAAACAGTTTCGTTATGGGAAGTGCCTGTTGAAAATTTTGATGCTGTTGTTGATGTTAATATCAAAGGCGTAGCCAATGTTATTCGTCATTTTGTGCCTGCTATGGTCATGCGTAAACGCGGTGTGATTATCAATTTTAGTTCAGGATGGGGACGTTCTGTTTCACCCGACGTGGCTCCCTATTGCGCCACTAAGTGGGCTATAGAAGGCTTGACCAAGGCGCTTGCACATGAATTACCACAAGGTATGGCTGCTGTGCCTTTGAATCCCGGTATCATAGACACAGATATGCTGCGTAGTTGTTGGCAGGAATCGGCTGGTGCTTATCCCACGGCTGATGAATGGGTTAAAAAGGCTGGTTCTAAGATTCTAAAAGTCGAAGCATCGGACAATGGTGTATCACTATCTGTGTGATATGCTTTTTGATATCTTTAAACCGGCATTGAGCAATAGCAACACGACCATCTTCCCAAGCTTTCACACATCTGACTCGCCCTCTATTGCTTAATACAGGTTAGAATTGACTGGTCAAATCTCTCTTAACAATTTAGCAATGGACTAATGAATATATTACGAGTTTGCATATTCTGTGGGGTGGGTGTTGTTCTGATTTTTAGTTTGAGTTCTTGTGCGCAAATGCGCACAGATCCTGAAAAAGAGGGTTGGCAAGGACCAGGCGTCAGTAAAAACGAAGTGGATTACGCTGGTGAGCATCCAGCAGATACGCGCGTGGATGCTTTTCGTTTTAAGAAGACGCTATAGGGAGTTGCAGTTGGGCTTTGGTTCCAGAGTCTTGGTTATTTCTTTTTGTCAGTTGAATTTCCCCACCGTGTAAAGTAGCCACTTCCTTCACAAAGGGAAGACCGAGCCCAGAGCTCTTGTGTTTTGAGTCAGGGCGAGGAAGTGAGTAGAAACGATCAAATATTTTATCTTGTGCGTACTCGGGGATACCCGTGCCTTGATCTTCGATCATTATATAGGCTATGGCATTCTTACAAGTAAGAGATACCTGAATGGCACCTTTCTTTGGGCTAAAATCAATAGCGTTTTGCAGCAAATTTAAAATGGCCTGATGGAGTAGGAACGCATCACCCTTTACATAGATATGATCCTCTAAGTTCATTTGAAGACTTAACTGTTTTGCCATTAAAAGAGGGGTCCTGCTATTAATGGTTTGCTGGATTAATGGATTCAGATCGATCGGTTCATAGGTTTCAAGTGACTTAATAGATTCGAGAGAGGCCAGTCTTAGCATTTTTTCAATAATGCCTGTTATGCGTTGGGCCTCATTCTTGATGTTAGTGAGGAATTTATGGCGTTGCGCGAGTGACATACGTTCCTGCAAAAGTTCAGCCGCTCCTCGTATAGCCGAAACAGGGCTTTTAAGTTCGTGCGTTAA
Organism: Verrucomicrobiota bacterium; assembly: GCA_039193385.1. Taxonomy (GTDB): domain Bacteria; phylum Verrucomicrobiota; class Verrucomicrobiia; order Methylacidiphilales; family JBCCWR01; genus JBCCWR01. Next base: position 29,063 of record JBCCWR010000001.1, read on the forward strand.
TGTTTGTACATACTGTTCAACGTATTGGCGGCCTTCGAGGGCGTCCCGCATTTCTTCAAAAGCGAAGCCAAGTTTTTTTAATTCACGCGCCATGAAGAGTTGTGGCAATTTCACACGCTGGCCATCACGCACCTGACGAGCATACTGAGTTAAAGCGGATATGGGATGCGTGAGCCAGAATGAAATAAGCAGTCCGAGCATGATTGTGCCCAGACCGGCATATATTCCAGTGCGTATTACTTTCTGAGTGGCGGTATGGATAAATTCACTCAGACCTGTTGTCGGTTTGCATAAGGTAAGCACACCAATAAGTTTGCCATCTTTTATCATAGGTGAGGCAACATAGAGCGTGCTGGCTGTGGGGTTAGATGGGTCATCTTTGGTGGAACGGGCCCCATATTTTCCCTGAAGCGTAAGCTTCACATCGCGCCAATGCGAATAGTCTGCGCCGATTTTGGCTCTTTTCTCTGGTGCCCGCGAATCATAAAGGATGAATCCCTTGGCATCTGTTATGTATATATCGACATCAATATTATTTTTAAGACGTCCATAGATCTGTGCCTGAGGGTTCGTTGTGTGAACATGGGCGAAGATACGCTCAAGCTTTGCTTTATGAATGACATTATCTTGTTCATGCAGTGCTTGTGTAACCAGTGATGCCAGCAGATTGGATGAATCAACGAGTGATTCTTCAATGGACTCGAGATAGCGCGGGCGAAGCTCATTGATCACCGAATGGGTCAGATAATAAATACCAATAGCGGTAATTAAGATATAGGAAAGAAAGATGCCACGTCGTATGGTCATGAGATTTCATCAATTAACAATACTGCACAGAGTAACAGGATCACTTCCAATTAACAGCTTGACCCGTTAGATAGATTAAGGAAGATACGTTTACAAGCAACCAATGAAAAAACTACCATGATTAAAACTACCTTTCTCACCTTTATTTCTTTACTGACAGCATCTGTTTTGCAAGCTGCTGAACCTATCCAACTCTTTAATGGCAATGACATTGAAGGTTGGACGAAAAAAGGAGGAAACGCTACCTACGAAGTCATAGATGGTGTAATCATCGGTACCACCGCAAAAGATAATTCCCCTAATACCTTTCTTTGTCCGCCCAACAAATACGGTAACTTTGAGCTGACTTTTGAAGTGAATTGTGACACAGATTTGAATAGTGGAGTTCAGGTACGTTCACAAGATAATCCCTCAGATCTGCCTGATAGCCTGGATGAAAAATCAAAGAAGAAAGCCATAGGACGAACTAAATCCGGAAGTCTATGTGGGCCACAGGTTGAAATTGCTGCTAAACCAAAAGCGGGTTCTGTTTACTTTGAGGGTGTTGGCGGTTGGATTCTTTTATCCGATGAAAAATTAGCTTTGAAAAGCTACAAAAAGGATGCATGGAACAGCTATAAAGTTCGAGCCGTAGATTCGAACATTCAGGTCTGGATTAATGGTGAAAAAGTTACAGATGGAGAAGACACAATGTCTGGTTTCAAGGAGGGTTATATCGGGTTGCAGGTTCACCGTATTAAACCGGGAACAGGACCTTTCCAGGTGCGTTTTCGCAATATTACGATTACTGAGCTATAAATGAGGTTCTGTTATTCTTTTTCTTTTTGTGACTAGGCACTTTAAAGATTTTCAAGTTCGGGAGGAATGATTACCTTTTTTCCTTTTATTTTAAGTTTCTGAACCAGGTCAATTTGTTCATCAACCTGTCCAGGTTCAGCAGCATTACCTCCGGGAATGAATTCGCCATAAGGTCGTTCGAAAATTTGCAGAACTTCGGTTAACTTCTTCTGCATCTCTTTTTTCTTAGGTTTGTATTCAGCAGATGCGGCTAGATTATCCATTTCTTTAGGGTCTTTGCTCATATTATAAAGCTGGTCTTCTTTCCAGAAACCAGGGTGATCAGCTCCTCTAAAACCTATACCTGGTCTATTTAAGGGGCTTATAGCTTTGGGTAACTTTTGGAGGCTGACTTTCTTGATCGTTTGGATTCGTTCCTGTGTATGACGTGAGGCGATGTATTTCCATTCGTGAGTCATGATGGCTCTGGCAGATCCTATTTCAAAATAAAGATGATCTCTCCATTCGTTTTGAGGTGCCTTACCATCTTTAAATAGCGGGCTTAAACTGATACCATGTATTTTATAATCTGAGGGCACTTCAGCTTGAGCTAGATCAAAAAAAGTAGGCACCATATCTATATTTTGCACGAGTTCATTGCACTCTAATCCGGCAGATATACCTGCAGGCCAGCGCATTAGTAGGGGAATATGACTGCCGTTGTGTGCATACACACAGCCCTTATCGCTACTGCCGTGGTCTGGGGCAAAAACAACGAGTGTATTGTTATCTATGCCTAGTGCTTGAAGTTTATCCAGCAGTACTCCTAAGTTGGCATCTATCCATGCTCTACCGAAGTGGGTTTTAGGATCCAGACCTTTCTCCTGCAGAAGCTGCAAGAGGTTTTGACGTGCTTGGACAACTTCCGGGTCTGGCTCAACATAACCTTGTCCCGTGTTCTCTGGTTCTGTCATACTTTTGTACCATTCCCCATTGGGACCATGGAGTAAGGTGCTGCAATAGTGCAGGTAAAAAGGTTTCTTTTTTTGGGTCTGTGTTTCAATAAATTCCAGAGCGGCTTGCATGGTCCATTCTGGGTTATGAGAAGAGTAAGGCTTATTCATATTTCCCCAATAAATATGCTTAGCCCACGTAAAGCCCCGTTTCATGATCAACTTGCGATAAACGAGTTCATTCGCTTTAAAAACATCTGAAACCTCTGGGCTATGCTTCTCAGTCTTTACAGGCTTAATACCGTACTTGAGTTCGTCCTCACTTGTCCCTTCAGTACCATGCACATGGTATTTGCCGACAAAACCTGTGGCATAGCCGTTAGCAGCGAGAACAGCTCCGACATTCATATTATCCTCTTCCAGACCCATGTTGAATGCAACATGCCCTTGCTGGCCCGGAGGACATTCATTTAAATAAGACTTATCATAAGCTGCGCCTGCATAGCGCCCTGTCAAAAAAGTGTAGCGTGAGGGGGTGCAAACAGTGCTGCTCACATAGGCTTTATTAAATTTAATACCCTCGGCGGCCATACGTTCTAGATTTGGCGTGTAGGTTTCTCCACCATAAGGGCTTAATTCTTCAAAGTCCTGATCATCTATGAGAAACATAATAATATTGGGCTTCGAGGAAGCATGAGCCATCTGGCACAAGACACCTATTAAGAAAATAGAAATTAGTTGAGTGAAAGCGGTCTTCATAATCTGTGGTGATGTTAAGACTTGTTTTGCTATAAGATGCTTACTTTTCAGTATGATTTAAATGTAAATTTCCAGTTTTTTATTTATTAACTATTTCACCGACATGGGTAAGTAGAACTTCCAGAAATTGTTTTTTTCTAGTTGCTGGTAGCGTATTTAACATGGAGGCATAGTAAACGACTTTCCCTTCGCCCAGATCCCCTCCTGGAGTGACGAGGGCGGCAGCATCTCCGATGTATTCGCCATCTCTTTTCACCATAGCCAAAGGCGTATAATCTACTGCATCCGGATAACTGCTTTTATGCATAAGTCGACTTGTTCTTGTTTTTGTACTTAAATTTTTCCAATTCCAATTTCTAAATTTATTTTTAAATAATTCCGCAAATTCCACAGTGCAATGACGGTCCCCTTTCTCACGAGATAGTTTAAAGCCAATTTCCGTTGAAGCTTGTTTTCCCTTTGCAGGTTGTTGTAAGGGATTACTACCTTCAGACATGACCAAAAGGACGGCACCTTCTTTAAGGCAGCTTTTCACGTAATCATTAACCTCCCGCAGAGAAGAATCACCCGTTTTGTAACCATCATTACTCTGAGCCATGAGAATAACCGATTTAGAAGGTCGATTTTGGATGATTTTACTCCAAGGCATAAAGCGAAGGTTTAATGCTGGAGCTACATTGTTTAACTCAACAGGTAGTTTTGTTAGTTGTTCAATATCCGCATAAATGGGAGTATTCCGGAATAAATCTTTCCATTTGGCCGTTACTTTTTCTGGGAAGAACTTGGGGTCTCTGTAATAGTCTAATACCGACTGAGGTTCATACGTTACAGGTTCTGGAGTTATGTTGGGAAATGACACATCTTTGCCGGCTACAAGTTGACCAGCGAGTCCTGCAAGTCTCATATAAAAATCAGAAGGCATCCCTTCATAAGTGGTGAAGCGTCCTACGGGTGGATTATTCGTGCATTTGAAGATAGCCGTAGCCTCATCCACCTCATCAAACATGGCCACGTAAATCATATTGATGCCATATTGCTTAGCCAGTTCTGCCTGACGCCAGAAGAACTTACCTTGTAATCTAGGAACTAAGTTAAGTTGTGCTCCCGTCTTGAGATTGGCCCAACTAAATCCAGGATAAAGAACCGGGTAGTAATCGAGATCATGGGTTTTGCAGACTTCCAGGTCTCCAGTTACCATTTCAGCAAAGAATTCTTCAGCCAACTCTGGAGAACGATACCTCCCCACGGTCCATGGGCTCACAACGCTGACATATTTCTTTACCAGCTCCATCCTTTCATCATCCCACTGCGCCCAGTCGTTATCAGGTAATCCGACCATGATGGTGCATCCGCCATTTTGAGGATCTTTCATAAACTTGAATAGTTTTTCAGCAGCGGCAGGATCCCAAGGGCGGGATTTATCCGCATAGCCCCAATAAGTGACTACGGGCGCGCCGCGGTGTCGCATATAAGCAGGGGTCTCTGTTATTTTCATTTTATGGTAGAGCAACTTCCAATCCTCTATCATCGCATTACATACCTCAGCACTGAAACTGACGTCATACATAACGGCAAAAGTACGCCCATAACGGTTAGCACCTTCACGACAATGGGATAATACAGCTATATCACCCGCGGTATGACGATGCCTGCCTTTCGACATGAAAGTGTTGCCAAAACGTTGCTTGAAGACTCCGTGTATCTTGTAGTCCTGCATCCATTTAAAATGCCGTAGAACAGTTTTTCTATTTTTAGAGCTGAAGACATAGGCAGGCGAACCATCGTTATACTTATAGTTTGTAGCGTATTTCTCATCATCATCCAATTCGCTCATATCGGGCCACAGGTCGACCGTGCATCGCGGAGGATCGTTGAGTACATTCCCCCAATGGACAAGCTTATCGGAGTATCCATCATCAGGATGGGCAAACCATCCCTGGTAACCGCACATAACTTTGTTGTACAAGGTGGTATTATCCTCTGGTTCCACTATAGGTCCAGAGTATGGAACCAGCAGTTCTTCAAGCGGCAGGATGGTGTGTTCGATATTAGTAGAAAGTGTTTGTACCGGGGTAGGTTCCGTGGTCTGAGCTGTATCCGTAGCCTGAGTTGTATCCGTGGCCTGAGTTGTATCCGTAGCCTGAGTTGTATCCGTAGCCTGAGCTGTATCCGTAGCCTGAGCTGTATCCGTAGCCTGAGCTGTATCCGTGGCCTGAGCTGTATCCGTGGCCTGAGCTGTATCCGTGGTTTCAGGTTCTTTGGCTAAAGATACTATTTCGTAAGTCGTATCGGATGAAATGGGGGCTAGTGTATCTTTTGTATTAACAAGAGGGTCGACTTCGTCAGAAGTATCCTGAATCTCAATGCCTTTTTTGACGGCACGAGGTTGTACCAAATTTTGTTCATCATGATCATCACTGCCAAAGGGAAAAAATAAATAAATGCCAGCGCCTAATATTGTCAGCAGGAAAAGAAGAGGAATGATTTTGCCCGAAGCACTCTCTTTCTTATGAACGGAGTATTTTGTATTTGAAGCTGGCCTGTTAGGTGGTCTGCTGGATATTTGAGTTGAAGCTGTTTGTGGAGCTGTAACCTTAGGTAATGGAGAAGAAATCTTGGTTACGAAGTATTGAACTCCGCATTGACATGAAAGTTCAGAGTTGAGGTGCTCTTGTGAAAGCTGATAAACCTGACCACAATGATAACAGGTGACTTGCCAATGCACTAAGTCAGAAGCCCCCATTGCGTAAATGGTTTTTTCACAACTACATGTGTACCATTGACCTTCTGTTTGCGTGTCAAAGGAATAAATCGATTTACACTGGGGGCACTGTGATTCGTAAGGCATTTGCTTAAAAGTAAAATATTATTTGTAGGACAAAAAAAGTAAACTTTTTAGTTATAATTCTCCGAACACCAAGAGCAATTTTAGTAAAAATGCCATAGATAACCTTGGAATAGTTCTAAAATTACTACATTTTTGCTGTACTCTATAGAAAGTCGTATTATAAAAGTTATCATAATCTATTACTATGAGTAGGCTCGATAAACAGACCGTGTTGGTCCTAAATCGAAATTGGCAGGCGATCAATACCCAGAGCCCTAGAGAGTCGTTTGGACAGATGGCTACAGATGTAGCGACTGCGCTCGACATTACGGCTGACTCCATGATTCCAACGAAGTGGAACGACTGGTTAAAATTACCTATTCGAGAGCAAGATGATTTTGTCGGCACAGTCAGCACGAAGATTCGCATTCCCACAGTGCTTGTTTTAGCAAGGTTTGCCCGTGTTCCTGTGCGGCGTCCAGCGCTTGGTATGGATGGTATCTGGCAAAGGGATAGAGGAATCTGTCAATACACAGGGCGCATGCTCAAGCGGCATGAGGGTAATATAGACCATGTGATTCCCAGGTCGCGCGGAGGCGATACGTCATGGGAGAACTGTGTTTTGGCAGATAAAAGGGTGAATAGTAAAAAAGGGAACCGATTGCCTTCAGAAGCTGGGTTGCGGCTTTTGAATAAACCACAAATGCCTTTAGATGTGCCTGTTACGGCTTTACTGAAAAATTTGCATGGTATCCCAGACTGGGACTGTTTTTTGATTCATAAAAATAATAGAAGCTAAAAATAAGTAATAGCGCGCTCGATTAGCCGGGTACGTCTCGCTTCTTCTCGAAAAATTTCACCATCTCCGCCATCTTGGTTAACTTGAGAAAATTTACTTATTTCTTTTTTCACCCAGTTTCCTTTTTGATCGTCTCTGTAAGTATAACGAACTCCTGAAAATACTTCATTACCAATACCGTCTGTCTTCCACTCGATCATTCTACCCTTTCCATCATATTGGAAGTAATCGTAGACCAAACTGCCTCTTGTTGTCTTGAGTGTTTGTTCGATAAAGCCATCCTCATCGTAATAAAATTCAGTTCGTTCATGTAGGTTGTTGTTTTCAAATCCGTTTACAAGGGTGAGTTTCAGGTCGGTATCGTAGTAATATTGATAACAGAAGCCTTCATTGCCGGAAGCATCGTAGTTAATACGTTCATTTAATAAGCCTGTTTCAGGATTGATCACTACATTGACTTGCATATTTAGTTTAGAGTCTGGTCCCGTAAATTCTTCGCGGATACAATGCCCCGAAGCATCATAAAAGCTCTTTTCTATTTTTATTAACTTATCATCTTGGGTTTGAGTTATGATTTCATGAAGTTGATGCTGTTCATCATAATGAAAAATCTGTTTGGTTTTATATCCGGCGAGATCATAAAGGGTGCGTTCCTTAATTTTACCATGCTTGTTTAATGCAATTATCTTTCGCTGGCGTCTAGTGGAGTCGTCTGAAAAATCCGTCTCGTAGTAGACTAATTTTCTCACGGATCCAGTTAGATCATGAATATCTCGCATAGCATAATCTTCCAGGCCCTCTGGCACGAGGACAGGCACACGATGGATAGCGGCAAGGCTTAGGAGTTTGTCAGGCTGGGAGCTTTTTTTTGAACAGCTAGAGAAAAGAACTACTAGTAGACAATGGCAAATGATCTGAAGGCGCATTTGCCAAAATTACATTATAAAAGTGACCGTAGTGTGGCGAAAAGAATTGTGATTACACAAATTCGACTTCGATTTTTTCTCCAATAAGACCTGCTTCATACCCCTTATCAAGAAAAAGTTGAACCGCTTTTCTGCCTCTCTCACCATAATCAAGGGTAAGATCATTGACATACATACCAATAAAACGGTCTGCTTTTTCATGATCAAGCCCACGGCCTAGAGGCAATGCGTGTTTGACGCCATCGTCACGATTTTCCAGGCCATAGCTGATGCTCTCAGTTAATATTTTGGAAAGTTCTGTGATGGCTTGCTCTCCAAGGCCACGCCGAATGGCGTTGCCGCCCAGAGGCAGAGGTAGTCCCTCCGTCAATTGATTCCACCATTGGCCTAAGTCCTCAGAGACGACAAAACCCTCATCGGCATAAGTAAGTTGACCTTCGTGAATAATAACACCGACATCCGCTTTGCCCGACTTGAGTGCATCAAATATTTCATCAAAAGGAACAACCACCGTGTCGAGCTCCGCATCGGCTTTATCGAGGTAGAGTTGTAGCGCTAGAAAAGCACTGGTCATTTTTCCTGGTACGGCGATGCGTTTGCTAAGCAGTTCTTGTTTAAGAAATTTCTTTGGGCCGACTATCATAGGACCATAGTTATCTCCCATGCTTGCACCGCTGGAGAGAAGCGCGTAGTCCTGAGCTAGTGTGGCATAAGCATGAATGGAGACGGCCGTGACGTCTAGTTCGACTTTTCTGGCACGTTCGTTAAGAGTCTGGATGTCTTGCAGGATGTGTTCAAACTCGTATGAGCCAGTGTCAATTTTATGCTCCGCTAGAGCATAAAACATGAAGGCGTCATCTGGGTCAGGGCTATGTCCAAGAGTAATATTCATAATGTGTTGATGCGTCTCTTACTTAGAGAGCAGTAAGTGAATCACTTTTTAACAGAAATACAAATTTAGATATAATCTTTACTCTCAATGGATAGAGGTGCTCTAGAAGCCAGGAATTCTGCTTGAGTAATAACGGCTTGATGGGTGGTATCAAAGCGGTAAGCGCTGCAGTTGGGGCATACGGGTGACTTGGCGACGACAATGGAACCACAACATTCACAGACCTTATAATTATTAGGCGAGGATTTGATTTTCCGCGCTGCTTCTACGCGCTCTGCTATCTGTGGTTGACTCATAGTTATTGCAAAATCGATATTCGTATTAAGATTATTTAAATTGTTAGCGAAATAAGACCAATCATAAATAAAGTTCAGTAATGGATGAATCTCAAGAAAAAATCGAGGCAAAATACAATTTAATTGCTGCATTCTAGGGATTTAACTTGGAGGGTATAAGTCGGCCGGCTTTATCGGAGTGATCAGAAGCTTCCTCATGATACTCCGCGTCCGTGTTGACACGCCACAGGTCAAAGCTGTTTTCATTCTGCTTACTAAGATTTCTGGCTGCTAGCAGCGCCGTCATCATGGAATGGTCTTGGTTGTTATATTTATGCATGCCATTGCGGCCAATGACCTGAAGGTTATCTAATTTAGCGAGTTGTTCGCGGATGATATTAATATTCTCCTGATAGCCTGGATCATAGACAGGATAGGCTTTTTCCATTCTCACGACACAACCGTCGAAAACGTCTTTTTCATCGACTAGACCCAATTGGGAAACCTCTTTCTTGCCTAGATGAATGAGATCTTCATCCGCCATAGTCCATAATCCGTCCCCTTCAAAACAGAAGTATTCCAGTCCGATACAAGTTGTATTTGGTTCAGGCACAAGCTCCTGGCTCCAGTTATTAAAGTTCTGGATGCGTCCTAACTTGACGGAAGGGTCGTGTATATAAATCCAATTGTCGGGGAAAAGGTTTGTTTTACGCACCATAAGGGCAACGGTAAGAAAGTCGCGGTATTTCAGCTTACGGGCGGCTTGGTTGACAGATTCCGCAAGAGGCGGCTCAAAAGCTAGCACAGTCTCCCGCAGGGGTATGGAGATAATAAATGAATTTGCTTCTACCGTATGTTCTGTTCCATCCTCTTTGAGGAAGGTGATGCTGGAAATAGACTTAGCAGTCGTACTTTCTCTATTAATACGGGTAATCTTGGCATTCATATGCACCGAACCACCGGCTGAGATGATATCATCCCGCGTTTTTTCCCACATCATACCAGGACCAAGACGAGGATACTCAAACTCATCAATAAGTGTTTTGATGACAGAGCCATCCTTAGAAGGCATCTGAGGTAATAAAGCATTCAGAACTGCTTTGATTAGAGATAGACCTTTAATGCGTTGCGCTGCCCAATCTGCGCTGATTTCTTCACAAGGAAGGCCCCAGACTTTTTCCGTATAAGTTTTGAAGAAAATATTAAATAACCTTTTTCCAAAGCGGTTAGTGACCCAGTCCGCAAAAGATTTTTCCGGACGTATGGGAAAAAGTCGGGCTTTGATATAACTAGCCACACAAAGAAAGCTTGTGAAGATACCTAGATTCAAAAGTGCATTCGAAGCTTTGAGTGGATAGTCAAAAAATTTCTTACGGTAGAATATTCGCGAAAGACGTTTAACTCGGATGAAATCATCCGGTAGACGCTTGCGCCACCAGTCTGTGATTTCACTGCTCTTGCTGAAAAATCGGTGTCCGCCAATATCGAATCGATAGCCTTTATATTCGACAGTGCGGGAGATGCCGCCCACATAAGAAGGGTCTTTATCATAAATTTCAACTTGCATGCCATGTTCTTGGCATTCAGCGGCAGCTGTGAGTCCTGCTGGTCCTGCGCCAGCTATAATAATTTTAGAAGTTTGTTTAGACATTTTCAGTATAATAATAGGCGAAGCCACGAACGCGCTGATAGTGAACGTAGCCGCTAAGACCTTCAATAAGAAAGTCGGGCGACAGTTTGGCCATCGGTGTGCTAAGGGCAGTAGATAGTTTTTTTGCGAACGCTAAGTCATTGTGAGCCACCATCGTTGTGGCAGGGTTTGGGAAACTCGTGATTTCATCCAGGGAAATTTCACGAGGCTCTCCTGTTGAAACTTTGTTTAATATAAGATCATGTAGCGTAGTGAGAAGGTTGTAGCGGGGGGAATGATGAAGCCAGTGAAAGACTTCATACTCGGTAACACAGGATAATTCTTTTTTGTCAAAAAATGTTTTCTGTATCCACCCCTTTATGCCTTTACGCTCATTAAAATCTTTAAAGCCTCTTTTAATTCGGCCTGCACGAAGTTTATTTCTTTTAACACCCTCTTTCAAATAAGAGGGAAGCTTACCGGTATTTTTTTGTGGGTTTAATCCCATGCGATATTCCTCAGGCATAACGTCGCCTTCGTAGCCTAGCACTTTAGTAAGGCCTTCCGGAGTGCTTGCTTCCTGGATAAGTTCTTCAGTGGCATCGCCAATGATGGATGTATTAATGGCAACTCGGTATGCTTGCAAAGACAAGTACATCATAAACACTACCATGCTTGGAGAGTTCAAGGCGTTTGACAAGATCAAAGACAATGGTGATGGTAAGAAGTTGTGTTTCGTATCTGAACTCAATGAAGTAATACGATGAGTAAGAAATCTCCGAAAATAGCCAAGTTAATCGAAAATTGTCACCGCGAAGGCCTTGACCCTCACTATGTCGGTTATTTTCAATGTTTTAATCAAGAACTCTACTATGAAGCGCATGATGTTTTGGAGGAGTTATGGCTACAAGAAGGGAAACAAGGAGAGAATTATGCGTATTACAAGGGCCTCATTCAGGCAGCTGGAGCCTTTGTTCATATGCAAAAGCATGATCAGTTTCCCCAACATAAGACACATGGCCGGCGGCTCGAGCCTGCATCCCGTTTGTTAAAGTTGTCACTAGACAATTTAGCAGGATATGGTGACGAATATTTGGAGTTTGATCTCAAACAATTTCGAAAACTGTGCCAGCATTACCTTGATCAGCTTCTGGAGAGGTATTGCAAAGTAAATCCCTGGACTAGAGGCAGTGGGCCAAAATTATCCCTAGTCGAAAGGAATGCTTGAGCAAGAAACTCTTTACCCTTCTAAGATTTTTGGCTCAGAACAATTTCAATACGTCGATTCTTGGCCTTATTCTCCTTCGAGTCATTAGGAGCTATAGGTCTTTGCTCGCCGTAGCCCACAGCCGTGAGCTTTTCACTGGGAATACCACAGACTTCGCTCAGATAGCGTACGGCTGCAATGGCACGAGCCGCAGAAAGATCCCAGTTGGAAGGAAAACGAAAAGTATTAATGGGCACATTATCAGTATGTCCTTCGACGCTAATAATTTGATCATCTTCGCCAGCAAGAGCGAGAGCGACCTTATCAAGAACGTCTTTTCCTTCTTTGCGAAGGGTTGAAGAGCCAGAGTTAAAAAGAATTTTGCTCGCTACATTGACAGTTAATTTGTCTTTGAGGCGAGAAATCAGTACATCCTGGCTTTCTACTGTCTTACGTAATTTTTCTTCCAGAGAGGCTTGAGTCATTTCGCTCTCTTTCATCTCTTTTTCGAACTTTTTACGCTGTTCTTCAAACAGGGAGCGTTCTTTGGTTAATTTAGTCTCGGTGGCGGCAATTTGCTTTTTCAGACGCTCTTCGCGTGCTTTAAGGATTTCGGCTTGCTTGGAGGCTTCTTCGAGTTTAGAGCGTTCTCCCGTAAGGATTTGCGTAAGTTCATCATTCTGAAGATTAAGATTTTCGATAGCGACCTTGAGTTTATCAAGTTTTGTCTCGAGTTGGGTGATTCTATCCTCCCGTTCGGATAGCAGTTCAGCCTTTTTTGATCCATCATAAAAAAAGTAAAGACCAGCGAGTATGAGGACGATGATAATAACAGCTACCAGAGCGGTTTTAGCAGTATTGTTCATAACTCGCGAGTCTAATTAGGGTCGTCTAAAATGCAATCACCGAAACTTGTTCCAGCTAGCTGTAGAATAGTTTTCTGAATAGATAATACGGACATGAGCGCAACAGAGGTAAGTAGTGAAACGTCGAATGTAGATGGGTTTTTTCCACGGCAGAAAATACTTTCTCATTTGCCAGGTGGTTCTCATTATAGTGAATTTCGTAATCGAATGGCCACGGTGCTTTGCGGTGATAGCAAAATTCCCAAAACAGCGTTTTCAGACATGAAGCTGCTGGAAGCTCTATCTGAAGAAAATAGCTCCTTGGAGGATATTGCACCCTGCGTCAAAGCGGATCCCTCACTCAATATGAAAATTATGCGTATTTCGCGCACAGCGATGTATTCACGCGGAGTCGACGTAGAGAGCTTTGAGGATGCCTATTACCGTCTGGGTATGAGGGAGATTCGTAATCTCATCTATGCCGAAAAAGTAGCGGGAGGATTTCGAAAATTTAAAACGGATGTGGATTGGATGAATTTCTGGAAAAACAGTGTGCTTACCGCGCGTTTGACGGAAGTTTTAATGAGCGCAGCGGTAGGGTTTAAAAACTTTGGCTTCATCAATGGCTTGCTCAATGACACTGGAAGTCTGGTCATTCGTGAATACTTTCCTGAGGAAAGCATGCTTATTGCAAGAGCTATGCAAGAAGAGAATAAAGAGCTCATTGATGCGGAAACAGAAATTTTTGGTTTCAGTCATGCGCATGTGGCAGGTCTCCTTTGTCTGAAATGGCGTTTTCCCTATAATTCGTCTATGGGGGTTTACCATCATCACTCTCAGTTAGATGAAATAGAAGATAACGCAACGATTCGTTCTTATGCCTTGGCCACATATCTGGCTGAAAATATGGCCAAAGCAGGACTCATGTTAGAATCCGGCGAGGATGCAACGGAATTTCTAAACTATCTCTACGATAGCAACGTCTGGAATATCTTTATGTCTTACGTTAAAGACCATGATCTGATAAACAAGATCGACTTAGAAAAAGAAGTTCAGGACGCAAATCAGCTGGCAACGACGTTGTTGAGCTCCTAGCAAAAAGTTCTCGTAAAAGAGTTTTTTCTTCACCACTTCCAAGATCTTGCACAGATCGTCGTGTCCCAATGGCATAATGCGGGTTCAATAGTAATTCATAGTTGACGAGTTCGGGGCATGGGTGCACTATTTCAGCGCATTTTTCAAGATAAAGAATTGACTTGGATGTGGTTTTTAGGTTTGGTACGCGGTTCCCGTCCACAATAAAGGATTACTAAAATGGCAGAAACAATAGCATTAAAAGCAGAGCCCAGAAATAAAATAGGTCGTAACTCCGTCAAAAAAGTCAGGAAAGAAGGTAAAGTTCCTGCGGTATTGTATGGAAAAACAGAGACCCAGGCTTTGCAAATAGACACTTTGGATGTGATTCATGCATTGAATGGTACCACCAACGAAAACTGTTTTGTGGATCTTGAAGTAGGGGGCAAGAAGAGTTTAGCGCTTCTCCAAGAGGTTCAGGTCGACCCCATTAAAGACAGGGTCATCCACATGGATTTACAGCAGATAGAGCAGGATCAAGTTATCACAGTCGATGTTGCTTTGCTTCCCTCAGGTGAATCAGAAGGTGTTATTAAAGGAGGTGGTCTGCTGGAACAGCTCATCCGCACCGTAAAAGTAAAAGGTCAGGCAAAAAACATTCCTCACCATGTGGATGCCGACATTACCTCTTTACAGCTCGGTGAAGCTCATAAGATTGGCCAAATCAATGCGCCAGAGGGTATAGATATTCTCACCAAGCCTGAGCTTATAGCTTTTAAAATCCATGTTCCTAGAAGTGCTCGTTCAGCAGCGTCACAAGCTGCTAAGGCTGGCAATGATTAATCACCTTAGAAACGGTGCATAGGAGAAAACAACGTGGCCGGGTATTTACCTCTGGTAGTTGGTCTGGGAAATCCCGGATTATTTTATCGGAAGACTCGCCACAATGTTGGGTTTGAGGCTGTAGACCAACTTGCAAAACTTCGGAGAGGAAGTTGGAAGAAGCTACGCTTTACAAAAGCCAAAGGGTGCCAGATTGAAAATGGCAGTTGGCTGATGAAACCGATGGATTATATGAATACATCGGGTCCGGTGGTCAATAAGGCCATGCAATGGTTTAAATTGAAGCCGGGACAGATTTTAATAGTGGTGGATGATGTAAATCTGCCTCTGGGTAAACTTAGATTGAGAGCAAAGGGATCGGCCGGTGGACATAATGGGCTGAAGTCCATAGAGCAAGCGCTCAATACGCAGGAATATCCCAGACTGAGAGCCGGGGTGGGCGCCTCGACTCATGATGGAAAAGATTTAAAGGCTCACGTATTGAGTCGTTTTAGTAAAGAAGAATGGCAGGCCGTTCAGATGATGGTAGAAAAGAGCGTTGAAGTTATTGAGACATATCAAGCTCATGGTTTGGATGCGGCGATGCAAAAAGGAAACAGTAGTTTATGAAAAATAAGTATGAAGCGACCTATATTCTGGATCTTCAATCCAAAGAAGAGCTCGTTAAAGAAGCAATTATAAAGCTGACCAAGGAGATCGAATCTTTTGGAGGGAAAGTGAGTAATACACAGAGATTGGATAGAAGGAAATTTGAACGTGTAGCAGGGAAGCTGGATACAGGCTATTACCTCATAGCTAACTTTGAAATGGACACGCAAAAGCTAGCTGGCCTTAAAAAGAAACTTCAATTAGATGATTTGGTCTATCGTCAATTTTATCTTGTAGATGATGGCAAACAATCAGCCCCTGTTGAAAAAGAGGCAGCTCCGGCTGTAGCATAAGCTATTCACGAGTTTGCAATGAGCTAATATCAAAACCACACTAAGACAAAATGGCTTCTCTAAATAAAGTAATGTTAATGGGTAATCTCACAAGAGATCCTGATGTGCGTCACACGCCCAAAGGTACTGCCGTGGGAGATCTCGGATTAGCCATTAACATGTCATATCGCACTCAAGATGGACAAGATCGAGATGAAGTATGTTATGTCGATGTTGTGGTATGGGGTCGTCAGGCTGAAACATGCCAACAGTATCTTCGTAAAGGGGCGCCTGTTTTTGTAGAAGGGCGTTTGCAGCTAGATCAATGGCAGACCCAGGATGGTGAGAAAAAAAGCCGACTACGTGTTCGAGCCGAGCGTGTGCAATTTCTCAGTGGCGGTGGAGGCGGCCGCAGCGGTTCTGGAGGCGGCAATTATTCAAGTAGTGGAAACCAGGGTAGCTCCTACGGCCAGCCTGATAACTACGGAGCGCCACCAGCCGGTGGTGGTGGCTACTCACAAGGAGATGGACCTCCTACGTCTTCGCCGGCTGGCGATCCCGATGACGAAATACCGTTTTAATAGATTAAAATTTAGATTCAAAATATTAGGAGTACTACAAAATGGCAATGGAACTGATTCTTAAAAAACACATACCAGGACTAGGGGCAGAAGCTGATATTGTAAAAGTGAAGCCTGGCTATGCGCGCAATTTCCTCATTCCTCGTGATTATGCAACTGTCGCAACGGGTGCTACGAAGAAACTGGTGGAAGACCTTAAACGCAAACGTGCCGAACGTGAAGCAGAAGAGCTGAATCGTGCGAATGATCTGGCAGGTAAACTTGGTAAAGTCACTCTGACATTTCAGATGAAAAGCTCTACAGATGAGAAAGTATTTGGCTCTGTGACGGCTAAAGACATTATTGAGCGACTCAAAGATATGGATATCCAACTTGAGCGTAAGCGCATTAAGTTAGGACAGCCTCTGAAAGAAAAAGGGGAACATAAGGTGGATATAGACCTTGGAAGTGGTGTTCATTCATCGATCAAAGTCGTCGTCGATGTTACCTCTGAAGACAAAGAAGAGCAGGATTCCAAAGATAAAAAGAAGAAAAAATAAATCTTTATTTTTATCAAGAGAAGAAGAGTTAAGTTTGTTGCATCGGCACTTAACATCAAGACCAGGTGCTTGATTCGGCACAACTTTTTAGCTATTTTAAATACGTATGATGTAATAGAGGGCGAATCAGATCTTGCACAGATGGTCCTATCACTATTGCATCATGCGGGTTAAATCTTGATTTTGGCAGTGTAGCTCAGGGGTAGAGCAGAGGACTCATAAGCCTTTGGTCGTAGGTTCAAATCCTACCACTGCTACCACAAATTCTTATGCTGAATCAGTGTCATTTATTCTTCCTGGCGTACAAAATAAACATTAAAACTCTGGCTGTTAGCTGGTTGCGAGTAGGTCCCCACAAGCTGGTCATGCTCTTTAAAATATTTAAGAACATAGGTTGAGCCAGGATATCCCGCATCTCTCAAAACAACTTTTATGATAGGGGCTCCCAATTTACTTTTGGCTGTGTAGGCAGATTCAACATGGATTGGTTTTGGATTAAAATAAGCAGCCTCAGCATCTCCATCTTCAGATAGCGACTTTATTTCAAGAATGTATCCTCCATCAGGTCGAGACCATTTGCCAATGAGCACCTCTGGTGTTAAGGGAGTTTCAGTCCTGCTACAACTAATGCATAAAGTTAAAATTGAGCAGGTTAGGAAAGAGAGCATTTTTGTAGGCATGAAGAGACCCTAAAAGGCATTCACTCAAACTGCCAGTGTTATGTGATATGAGGGAAAGAATTCACAGGGATCCGCTTGGCTTAATAGAAAGCAGATTCTCCGTTGAGCGGATGTAAATATGGTGATCAACGATAACAGGCGTAGCCAGGCAGCCTGTTTGGCCGATGTTAAATGCTGTGAGTAATTCAGGCTTTTTCCCCGCTTTCAGGATGTTTACCTGACCATCTACGGAAAGGCATATTAACTTTCCGTCTACCAGCACAGGTGACGCCCGGTAGATTTCTCCTCCATCCAGTTGCTTGGTCCAAATATGTTTTCCAGTTTTGCCCTCAAGACAAGTCATGGTTCTTTCCGCACCATGAAGAAAATAAATCAGTCCATCTTTGTACGTTGGGTTGCAAACATCAGGAACGTCTCCCGTATATTCCCAGATTTTTTCATATTTATCCGCGTTAAGTTTAAGAGCATGCATTGTCTTACCACGAGGGAGTGGATGAAAAAGTATGCCATCACCGATGACTGGTGTTGCTACCTGCCGCCAGTTACGCATACGAGGGTTATCTCCCATATAGCCATAACGCCATAGCTCTTGACCATCCGTATGACTATGAGCCGTGATGTAATCTGCTCCCCAGACCATCATGATTTTCTGGCCGTCTAGTTCAGTGGGAAGTGGAGAACTGAAGGAAAGAGGTGACTCATGGAGTGCTTCCGATTCGCGTTTGACTTGCCAGACGGTTTTGCCTGTCTTGGCGTCTAGTGCCAGTAAAAGTGAATCAACCGTTTTAATCTTGAAGCCTCGTAGTGCCATGACGAAGAGCTTCCCATCTTCTAAATAAGGTGTGCTGGAATAGCCAAAGTGATGATCAAATGGTCCCAGCTCAGCGACGAGATCCCTTTCCCAGATCAAATCGCCTTGATGATCCAAGGCCACAAAGCGTGCTTTTCCGGTCATAAAATAAACGCGTTCCTCATCGACGACAGGCGAAGGACTAGCACAGTGCCCTTCCAAAGGGAATTTACGTGCAGAATCAATTTTCTTATCAAAGAGAACTTGGCCGCTTTTCTGATCGATGCAGATAGCGCGGACTTCCGTGTGATTACCAGCCGTTGTAATAACAAAAATTTTGCCATTTTTAACAACAGGCGTGCCTCCAGCCATGCCAGGGAGAGCGGTTTTCCATACAATATCTTTATCTTTCCAACCTACAGGAAAACTTCCGGCTTCAACATCGACCGTCCCATCGTAATGCGGGCCTCGCCAATGTGTCCATTCGTAGGCTTGAGCTATCTGAAGAGTTACAAAATGAAAAACAATAAGGAAGATACATTTTGTTTGCATAGCATCGTTATCTAAGACACAAAAAATGAAACCTACCAGATTTTAAATAGCCATATAGTCTGGTTTCAGATCATGATAGCTTCAGTGTCTTTAGAAACGGCTCTTTCATCCGCTGAGCCTTCTATGATGACGGGCTCAAAGACTTTAGTGAGTTGCGAAAAATTTCTGATTCTTTGCAACATGATCGGAGAGATTTTATAACCTGCTCCCACAAGGGTTAATCCTTCCTCCGTCTTGATGTCTTCCAGAATAACCGTGCCTGGCTTGAGCTCATTGAGACCGATTTCTTGCCTGGGTGCTTCACTCAAATAAAAAACCGTCCACTCATCGAGATATTCCAATAGTGCGGGGTCATACCAGCCCGGTCTTCCCTTAAGTATTTCTACAGCTTTGATACGTGAGACGCCAGTGGACTCCTGCAACATGACATCTTTGAGAAGTTTAAGTATTCGAGCTCCTTGCGGAATTTGTTCGCCAGCTAGCGAGTCCTTTGGATAACCGCTGCCATCATAGAGCTTGTCCTGGTAGAGGATAAACTCAGCTACTTCATCCATACGGGGAATTTTCTTGAGGAGTCGAGCGCCTAGGCTGGGAATGTCACGGATCATTTCCTTTTCCGCAGCAGTCAAAGCATTGTCCAGATTGTAGCGTTCCATGACATCGGGAGGAACAGCTGTAGCTCCAATGGAGCTCAAGAGCGCAGCTATTTCTATGATCCAGCTTTGCTCAATATGGCATACGTGCGCGAATGTTTTGACGTAGTCGCGTAAACGTTGAGCTCGTCCGAAAGCTTCGGGTTGTAAAATAGATAAAATATCTATGAGCACACGGATGCTACCCTTTAATGTCTTCTCCAACAACTCATGCTCGGCCATGACCAAGCGGTATTTCTCAAGGCCGGAATCAAGTGCATTAGCCAGCATCTCATTGCTACATGGCTTGGTTAGAAATTGGAACACCTGCCCTTGATTGACTGAGCGGATCGTGGTGTCTTGATCCGCATTCCCCGTAAGCATGATGCGAACAGTATCTGGAGCTAATTTCTGCATGTGTTGCAGCAGTTCCAGTCCGCCCATCTCCGGCATCTTTAGGTCAGCTACCAGAATGGCATAGGGACCTTGTTCTGATACAATCTTGAGGGCTTCACGACCATTCATGGCCGTATCAAACTCATATCGGTCTAAGAAATTTCGCTGATACGCGGCCAGGATTTTAGGATCATCATCTACATACAATATTTTTTCGTTCATACTTACCCATACCTATCGATTCTATCCATTCTATGCTGCTATGTCTTGATCTGCGCTCTCCCCTACCTCCAGAGGCAAATTAACAATAAAAATCGTTCCTCTATCTGTTTCCGTCTCAAATTCGATGGTTCCACCATGGTGTTCATGAATCACGGAATGCGCCAGGGCCAGCCCCTGGCCTGTTCCCTGCCCAATATCTTTGGTTGTGAAAAATGGTTCAAATATGCGTGACTCAACTTCCTTGGGAATTCCTGAACCAGTATCCCGAATGCGTATCTCGATTGTTTTATCCAGCAGTTTGGAACGCACTGCTATGACCCCGAGCCCTTGATGTTGCTCTGCTTGACGTTGTTCGATGGCGTCTATGGCATTGATCATAAGGTTAAGAAAGACGCGCTGGATTTCATTGGGGTGACAGTAAATTTCAGGTATGGCCGGATCAAACTGAGTCACCACACGCGCAATAGATTTCCACCGGTTACGTGTCATGGTAATGCTTCCTTGAATGGCTCGGTTTACATCAAACAGCACACTGTGGCTGGCCCCCGGATGAGAAAAGTCATTCATCGCTTTTACTATACCGGCGACGTGTTCCACACCTTCCAGGCTGTCCCGCAACGCCGCAGGTAATTCACGCAATGTGAACTCCAGATCAACACCTTGAGGAAGGGTTACTTTTGATTGGTCTAGGGCCGCCGCCGCTTTAATGAGGGAGGCCATATATTTTTCAATAAAACGTAAATTCTCCTGTAAATATTGCAGTGGCGTATTTATCTCGTGGGCTACGCCTGATGCCAGTCGACCAATGGATTCCATCTTTTGTGCGTTCATAAGTTGACGTTCCATACGTCGACGTTCGGTTACATCCTGAATGATGGCGATGCAGTGCTTGATACCACCGTCATCATCTTGAACAGGGCTGACACGGCACTCCATATTTCTTCCTTCGTGCAGACAGTGGAGAATCTTCAATCCATGAAGCTTGATGTCATGGGCCAGTTCTGAAATTTCCAGTTGAGCGAGTGCTGAGCCCACGCCAGCAATTTCTTTTGCTGAATGATGCATCACTTTTTCTCGAGTTACACCGAGCATTTTTGTCAATGCGGCATTGATATAAAGCACAAGTTGTTCTCCGGTGGGCTTAAAGACCAGAATACCTTCTCCCGCCTGATCAATCGCTGCCTGAATCATCAGGAGGTTTTGCTCCATACTATGGTAAACTTTTTGTTGTTCGATTTGTTGGAGAGAACGTGTGACCAAAGCGGGAACTTGCTTAACAAGATTTGCACTTTTGACTAAATAATCAATGGCTCCTCGTTTCATCCAGTTAACTGCCAGTGAAAGGTCATCCGCTCCCGTAATGAGAACAAAGGGAGTGACTTTATTATTCTGTTGAAGCTTGTTTAGGAGATCTTCCCCGTTGAGATCGGGCAGGCCTAGATCAACTAGTAAAAGATCAACATCTGATTTTAAGAGGTACTCCAGAGCTTCCAGTCCTTTATTGAAACAAATGAGTTCAATATCAAGAGACGTGAGCGCATGCTGCAAAGAACGAAGCACAGCTTTATCATCATCAATGGCCACGACTTTCGCGGTCAGATGTTGTGTTTTGAACCCTTTCGGGTAGGAGGGCACCATCTCCACTACTATCGGCTACAGGATGTATAATTATAGTGTAAATCCTCAGTAGCTAAAGCCATTGAAAATAGTCGATAAACGATCTAACGCATAGTTTCAGTATCGAGCCAATAAAAGAACTGAGCTTGTAGCTTGTGCTTGTGTACGGCTACTTATTGTTCAGATCATGAATAGAACCTAGAGTCCGCATTTTTTAAACTTGCTGTCAATATGCTGAAAGTGGCGGTCAAGCGAGCAAGCTTCCCGAAGCTCTTGTTCATTGAGCTTCTTGCGGATTACAGAATTTTCCAAAAGATGATCGAGTAAGGTAACGTCACTATTGATATCTTCCCAGGTCGCCATAGCACTTGTTTGAACCGCTTCATAAGCCCGACGGCGTTCCATACCTTTTTCTGTAAGAGCCAAAAGAACGCTTTGTGAAAAGTACAGTCCTTTTGTGATATCGAGGTTTTTCTTCATGTTTTTGGGATAAACAACCTGTTTATCAACCAGCCAAATCATTTTAGCCAGCATGTAGTCGAGCAGTATGGTTGAGTCCGGGCAGATAATGCGCTCGACGGATGAGTGCGAGATATCACGCTCATGCCAAAGAGCCACGTTTTCCATGGCCGCCAGAGAGTGGCCACGGATGACTCGAGCCATACCGCTCAGACGTTCACCAATAATGGGATTGCGCTTATGGGGCATAGCGCTGCTTCCCTTCTGACCTTTAGCAAAAAATTCTTCAACTTCCAGAACCTCTGTTCTTTGTAGATGGCGAAATTCTGTAGCCCAGCGGTCGATGCTCGATGCAATAAGGGCCAGTGTGGTCATGTAGTGTGCGTGACGGTCACGCTGAATCACCTGCGTAGAAATATTGGCAGGCTTAAGTTTAAGCTGACGGCAAACATACGATTCAACACGCGGATCAAGGTGGGCATGGGTTCCCACAGCACCGGAAAGTTGCCCAACAGCGATGTGTTGCCGAGCTTCCAGCAAACGTTGCTCACAACGTGTAAATTCTTCATACATTAAGCCGAGTTTTAAACCATAGCTCACAGGTTCGGCGTGAATGCCATGCGAGCGGCCGATCATGGGCGTGTATTTATATTTACGTGCTTTTTTGGCGATAACGCGCTTAAGGTCTTTGAGATCCTTGAGTAAAATATCAGATGCTTGACAAAGTTGAAGCGCCAACGTGGTGTCGAGAAGGTCTGACGAAGTCAACCCTTGATGAATCCAGCGTCCGCTAGGTCCGACGAAGGTCGCTACGTTTTCCAGAAAAGCCAGTACGTCATGATGCGTCCGTTTTTCATTTTCCTGAACTTGCTTGAGATTAAATTTAGCACGTTTACGAATAATCTCTGCATCTCTTGCAGGGATTTTTTTATACTTTGCCATACCCTCACAAGCGAGGACTTCAATTTCCAGCCAATGCTTCAGCTTAGCTTCTTCCGTCCAAATGGCAGTCATTTCTGGCCTTGAGTAACGTTCAATCATAAGCGGGAAACAATGCCTGAGACATAACGATTCTCAAGCTTTTACACGTCTGATTTGCTCTCTATTGCTTAATGCGGGTTAAAAATTACTTCAGCATCTTGACCAGAACTTTGGAATTCCTGCCGCTTACTTCATAACGTTCACGCCGGCTTGAAGGAAGCATTTCATAAGAGGCTTCTTCATAGCCGCCTTTTTTCTTCAGATAGTTATAGGCTTGAGTCGACAAGCCAAAGAGTTTGGTAACCCCCAGTTCTCGGGCTTTTTTTTCGGCGAAGGCTAAAAGTTTACTGCCGATGCCTTGATTTTCATGCGCATGTGAAACAACAAGGCTGCCCATTTCTGCACACTCTGGAGCGTCCTGGAAAACGTGTAGCATGACACAGCCCACAATGTTGCGGTCTATTTCAAACAAGTACCAATCTTGATAATAATTTTCTAATTCACTCCGTCCCCGTGGTAGAAGCTCCTGCCAGTGCACAGGATCTTTTACCAGGCGTAAGATGGCTCCAATATCGCGTTTTTGGGCACGCCGAATGGCCTCATACTGATTGGCATAGATCATGGTACCTATGCCTTCATTAGAAAAAATTTCATCAAGCAAGGAATCTGGTTTGGTGCCGTCGATAATATGTGCGCGGTTAACGCCATTTCTACAGGCGCGAACGCCATGTTCCAATTTGGAGAATAAGTCCTCTGATATCTCCCTTTTATTATTTTCATCGGCTAGGTACTGCTGAATCTCCTCGACGGAGAATTGTGCGGAGAGCTTCCCGGCATCTTCTACTCCGTTATGATTGGTCACATACATGAGTTTTGCCCCACGCAGGGCTTCAGCAACCTCAAGGGCAACCCCATCCGAATTGACACGGTAGGTATTACCCTCGCCATCGTAACCCAATGGAGGCACAAGGGGCAGTATGCCATTATCCAGCAGCGTCTTTAAAAACTCCGCATCCACCTTTTCAACACGGCCTGTGTTCAAAAGATCCTGGCCGTCTTTGATGCCAAAGGGGTGAGCTACGACTGCATTTGTTAGTGCAGCCCGCTGGTTTACCTCGGAAAGCTGTTGTAGAATTTTATTGCCCACGACGTGAGCTGCTCTTATGGAAATATTGAGTGTATTATCATCCGTTATACCCATGCCATCTGCATTAGAAATGACCATGTCACTTTCACTGCTAATCGACTGAACCTGACTGGTGATGCCGTAAATAAGTACAATTTTAAAATTAAGGCTGCGCAAAACAGTTATATCCAATAGTAAATTTCTAAACTGATCATCAGCTACAACATCACTATCAATACTCAGAACAAAAGTTTTCTCACGAAAGCGTGTGATATAACTTAAGACGCCTCTTAAATCCGATGGTTGCATGCTGTTATCCTAGAAGCAAAGCTTCTCCGCTTCCAATGATATTCTTTACGAATGAAATATGAGGGTGAACGAGATTAGGCCATGACCATAGCAGTCTTCTTTTGTGGCTTACGACGTTGTCTGATGATATCAAATGCAGCCAGGCGGTATGCTTCAGTTAAAGTGGGAAAATTAAAAATATTATCAATAAATTCATCAATGGGCATATCTGCAAGCAATGCTAATTGAGCAAGATGGATCAAGTCTGCCGAGCCTTCTCCAAGAATTTGTGCTCCCAAAAGTTTCTTGCCGGAGGCATCTGAAATAAGTTCTAGAAAACCGTTTTCGATAGCAGCTATCTGTCCGCGAGCCACTTCTTCAAAGTTTGCTCGTCCCACAATGATATCGCCATACTTTGCTTTGGCTTGTTCCTGGTTCAGACCCACACATGAAATCTCCGGGATTGAATAGATGCCGGAAGGAATGATATCCCTCTTGGTGCCATACTCTAAATCCAGAGCATAACTTATAGCTTTACGGCCCTGTTCCATAGCGGCTGAGGCGAGTGATGGTGGCCCAATGACATCACCCACAGCATAGATGTGAGATACTTTTGTCTGGCAATGTTCATTAACAGGAATGATCCCACGGTCTGTTGTTTCCAGACCAGCTGCTTCGATTTTGAGCCCTTCTAACCTGGCAACACGGCCCAAAGCAAAAAGGCATTTATCTGTAATAATCTCTTCATCATTTTCCATCGTTACGATGACTTTTGATACGCCGTCATATCGAGCTGTTTTGATGTCGCGTTGAGGCAGGTAGATGCCGCCATTATCCTTTAAAGTTTCGATGAAACGATCTGTTACTTCTTTATCCAGGAAAGGCAGAGGACGTTCTCCTTTGTCAATGATGGTTACTTGCACTCCCAACGCGGCGAAAACGCTGGCATACTCACAGGCGATAACGCCTGCTCCGAGAACGGATAATGATTCTGGCAAATAAATCATGGAAAGCAGAGAGTCGCTATCGAGAATATGCTGGTGATCCACTTTCATATTCGTGGGAGTACGTGGACTGGAACCTACCGCTATAACAATGATATCTCCCGTAACACGAAATTTGCTGCGGTCCACACGGAGAATTTCTAATTCATGGTCGCTTACAAAACTCACACGTCCATGTTTGATGGTGACTCCCTCGCGCTCAAGCTGACGGCTCATATAGTGCACATGGCCTTGGACTACCTGGTCAAGGCGCTTGATAAGACTGGCCATCTGTAGGTCACGGCCAGACTTTACTTCAAATACGCCTGCGCTTCGTTTTTGAAAATTTTTCAGTGATATCGCAGTTTCACGTAATGTCTTACTTGGAATAGTACCACGATGTACGCAACTTCCGCCTACTTTAAGGTCTCGCTCTATGACAAGTGCCTTCTTACCCACTTTCACAGCTTCGATAGCTGCCTTTTGTCCGGAAGGTCCGCTACCGATAACCACGACATCATAATGTTCTGTGCTCGCATCACTCATGATAATACGCCAACCATATCAATGATTTGATCTTTCTTGGCCAGGATGGTGTCAAGCTCATCAGGGTAAATATTGAGATGTACAAGCATAGGATGTTCCTGGATTTGCTGCTCGGTGCGTTCCTTAGGACCAACAGCAAAATGCGCTAAATCATTAGCCAGGTTGGTCAGCCTAGCTATCTCGACACATTCTTTGGCCTCATCTGGAGTATGATGGTAGCGAATGGCCTCTGCTAATCGATCAGGTAGATTCCAGCGCTCCGCTAACATGCCTCCTACATTTGCATGGAAGTGGGAAACAACGGGTAAAACTTCTTCTATATCATATGTGGTTTGCTGCTTTTTTTCCAGATCAGCTACAAATTGCAAAAGCACGGGACAGCCGATATCATGCATTAGTCCACACAAGAAGGCTTCTTCTACATTGCGTCTTCCTTGTCGTGCTACCTCTTCTGCAAAAGCGGAAGCCGCAAGGCAATGGCGAAAAAGCTGTCGCACTTGAGTTTCATAACGCTTGACCTGGAAAACGCGTCCTTCACAGGAAATGATCAGCGTCGCTTCTTTAACCCGTTTAAATCCTAAGCGGGAGACGGCTTGCTCCAGAGTTTTGATTTCAAAGCCTGGTGAATACATCGCCGAATTGGAAATCCGTAATAAATTTGCCGCCAGAGACTGGTCTCTGCGGATAAGATCATGGATCTCACCAGGCGTACTATCCGGGTTGGAACAGAGTTGAACAACCTTTGTTGCAACCTCAGGTAAAACAGGTAGCTCTAAGTGACCTTGATCAAGGTGATCTTGAATACTTAGATGGATAGGGGCAAGAGCAGTCATAACATAGCAAGACTTTATGCTATACATCGACCTCTTGAGGCTCAGTATTTACTAAAAAGCCTGAAAAAACTAGAATGCCGCAGTTTGTTAGATTTTAAGCAGGTCAGCTTCCTTGGCGGAACATAGTTCATCAATTTGCTTAATAAACCTATCGGTTAGATCTTGTGTATCCTTTTCAGCAACTTTGAGATCGTCTTCGGTGATGTTTGATTCCTTTTGCTCTTTTTTGAGCTGATCCATGGCCTCGCGACGTGAGTGACGAATAGCGATCTTTCCATCTTCAGTCATTTTCTTAACAACTTTTATTAAATCTCGGCGGCGCTCTTCTGAAAGTTCAGGAATAGGTAGACGAATAATTTTACCGTCAACCAGAGGTGTGATACCTAAGTTTGCCTCTTCAATCGCTTTGCGTATAGGGTCGACATTAGCAGTATCCCAAGGCTGAATCATGATTAATCGAGGTTCCGGAGTTGTGATGCCCGCCATTTCGCGCAGTTTCATGGATGTGCCATAAGCATCTACTTTGAGGCCGTCAACGAGTGCAGGGCTTGCCTTACCTGTGCGGACGCCATTGAAGTCTTCGCGCACCTTGGTTAGCGTCTTTTCCATTTTTTCTTCAGCGTTTAAAAGAATTTCGTCAATTTCCATACTATTATTTCTGTTTACTTGAAACGAGTGTGCCTACTTTGCGACCTAAAGCAACCGCTTTCAAATTTCCTTTCTTGAAAACATCAAAAACGATGATGGGCATGTTGTTATCCATACATAGGCTAAAAGCTGTTGAGTCCATGACCTTGAGCTGGCGGCGTAGCGCATCGATGTAGGATATTTCCTTAAAACGCTTGGCCTCGGGGTTTTTCTCCGGATCGCTATCATAAATGCCGTCGACTTTAGTGGCCTTCAACACAATATCCGCATTGATCTCGCTGGCCCTGAGTGCTGCTGTTGTATCCGTTGAAAAGAATGGGTTGCCTGTTCCCCCGACAAAGATAACCACACGTTTCTTTTCCAAGTGACGCATAGCACGGCGTCGAATGAAGGGTTCGGCGACGTTCTTCATCTCGATAGCGGTTTGTACACGCGTAGGGACACCTTGTTGTTCAAGTGCTTCCTGTAAGCGCAACCCATTGATCACGGTGGCTAACATGCCCATATAGTCTGCGGTTGTGCGATCCATTCCCGCGTGAGAAGCTGTCGCACCACGCCAGATGTTGCCTCCGCCAATGGTCATAGCCACCTGTACACCTAGTTTCCAGACGTCTTTGATCTGCTCGGCTATCTTGGCGGTTTTTGCGGATGAGATATGCTCATATTCATCGGCGAGGACCTCACCGCTGAGTTTAATAATGATACGTTTGTAAGTCGGTTTTGTTTTGGCTGTCTTTGCGGCCTTTTTTGAAATGGTTGCCATTAAACGGACACTATTCAGACAAGTGCCTGCTACCGTCAACTCTAAACTGGAAAATGAGCGGAGAAATGAGATTTTTACACCGAAGCCTTTAGAAGAAACTATCTTCTAGTTCTTTTTGTGATTCTCGTGAACGCGGCGTTGTTTCTGTTGTTTCTATATCGCTAATGGTCGCTTCCGGCGTTTCCATTTGGCCTAAAGTATCCATGACACTGCGGATTTGTGCCTCTTCTTCCTCTTCTGTTTTGACAGCATCCGCGCCAAAGACCAGCTTGAGCTCCCTGAGCATCAAAGCATGAAGATTATGGGCTTCATTTGATAAATAATCAGAAAAATGTGAGAGTTGATTTGCGTGTGATACTGAATCTTGGGCGGATTTTTCAATTTCCAGCACAGAGTTGCGAATATCATTCATACCAACGGTTTGTTCATCTGTAGCTGTGGTGATCTCATCAAATCCTTTATCTACACCGCCCACTTTTTCAACGATGGTGGTAAAGTTGGAATGGATGTTGGAGGATTGATCATTAATGATCTTCAATGTGTTAACCACTTTGTCAGAAACGCTGACAGCATCTTTACTTTTTTCAATCGAACTGCTGATCAATTTATTTGTTTCCTGGGCAGCTTTGGCACTACGTAGTGCCAGAGCACGCACTTCGTTGGCAACTACAGCAAATCCAGCCCCTGCTTCTCCGGCTCGTGCGGCTTCAACGGCGGCGTTCAGGGCCAGGATGTTTGTCTGGAAAGCGATTTCGTCAATAGTTTTAATGACCTTGGATACTTCGTCATTGGCATCCTTGATATTTTGCATGGTGGAAGTGAGTTCACCGGTAGCTGAGTTCGCCTGTTGAACACATTGTTCAAGGGTGAGAATTTCCTGAAGTCCTTGTTCCGCGGAGTTACGGCAGTCACGAGTGGATTCCCTGCTGCTTTTGACATTCTCATTGTTGCTTTGAGCTACACTGCTCATCTCCTCAATAGAAGCACTTATACTTTCCACGCTGGAAGCCTGGCCGGTGGCAAATCGAGCTACCACTTTGCTGTCTCGCTGTATATCGTCTGAGATGACCCGGGTGATGGCCGAGGTAAGCTTTAATAGATTAACGTCATTGTTAAGATGGTTGATAGCGGCATTGATAATAAGGACCAGTACAGCGATACAGAGCAGCGTAGTAATCATCGATCCATATTGGAACCAGCTTACGAAGTCAGTATGTTGTTCAGATATTTTTTGCATGATTTGAACTGCCTTATTCATTTCTTTGAGCAAAGGTAAATTTTGTTTTTTTAATGCATTGAGATCGGCTTCGGCTTCGTTAATAGGTAGAGTTAAAGCATTGTCCACGTGTTTGCTAAACGTATTCCACAAGCCTTCAATTACTTGGAGCTGCTCTAGGAGTTCTCCTTTTGCAGCTGGTATAGTACGATATTTTGTATCAGCTAAATTAAGCGAAAGGGGGGCATTTCCGGAATACATAAGAGCATTTAAAGTCAGGCTGAAGATTTCCATGGTGTCGCGTACTTGCTTGGCAGACTGCTCAGCAGCAGGGTTCTTAGCTTCCTCCAATCTGCTATAAATCATAACTTCCTTACTTATTTTCTGGGTAAGCATACGCTGACGACCTGCTAAATTCATGATAGCTCCATCATTCTTCTGTTCCGATAGAATGGTGAAACACATAAAAAGCTGCGCCAGAGTGAGAACGGTTAATATAACGCATGGAATCGATAATTTGAGGCCCAGGCCTTGCGTATAGTTCTTTAAGTAGCTTGTAATTTGAACCATAATAATCAGCTATCGACCCATGATTATTGTACTAAAGTTATTAGTTTAAGATTATTTTAATTTTTTAATTTTTGAGTTTGTATAATAACAAAACTGTAAAATTTTAAAAATGCTACATTCTATAAGCAGTATAGATTATCACCGTAGCTTATGGGATAATACGTTAAATTCGTGAACCTTAAGAAGTATATCCTTATTCATTATCCTGTAGGTGATATTTTGGCGGCGCTTGCTCCAATTCCAGCCATGCTAATTGGACTTTATGTTATGAACAGTGGCTGGACAGCTCTTTTGCTTTATCACTTATTCATCATTCTGACATTGCTTCTTTTTTGGAAAAAATTTGAAGGAGCTATGTTAATAAGAGGTTGGCGTCCAATGTTGGCCTTGGGAGTTTGTGTCGTATGTGCCGTATCTGGATTCATCTTGTTTATAGCCAAAAATCTGATTATTCCAGATGTTTCATGGTATGAAACATTAATCAAATTATCGTTTTACAGAGATAATTTCGTTCTATTTATTTTTTATTTTTCAATTGTTAACCCTGTATTAGAAGAAATTCACTGGCGCATGATTTTGCCGCGAACCAATCTATTTCAACGATTCCCTCTGGCGCTCCACTTTATTTTTGCCAGTTACCACATTTTGATTTTGGCTTTATTCCTACCCTGGTTCTTGATTCTGCCATGTGTTATCGGTCTTATGTTGGCCGCCTGGGGTTGGCGTTGGTTGGTTCAAAAAACCGGAGGACTAAGTATTCCCATACTTTCTCACGCGTGTGCAGACTTCAGTATTGCTCTGTGTGTTTATTGCTTGGTCTCATAAAAGCTTTGCTTGATGGTTAGGGGTGATGATGGAAGATAATTTGCATAAGCAAGGTTTTCATATTTTAATTTTCTACAGTAGCTGTACGCTTAAATAGTTTATGGATAAATCTGCGCTACGCTCATGGTGTGAAGTCGATCTAAGGGCGCTTGAGCATAATGTACGTTTCATTCGTCAGAAAGTGGGACAGGCAAGTCAGATAATGGGTGTGGTGAAGGCAGATGCCTACGGCCATGGTCTAACGGAAATTTCAAAATTTCTTGGTCAAACGGACTGTCAGATCATCGGCGTAGCAAATCTCTCTGAGGCTCAGGCGGCGCAGCAGGCGTTGCCTCAATCTGCAAAAATCCCCATTATTCTTCTTAGTGCAGCACTAGAAAGTGAATACGAAGCTGCTATACGGGATCGAGTTATTCTGACTGTTTCTAGTCGGGAAGAGGCCGAAGCGATTAATATTGTTGCTAAGAGCTGTCAACAGAAAGCAATTGTTCATTTGAAAATCGACACTGGTATGGGGAGATTGGGCGCATTACCGCAGGAAGTAGACGCTCTCAAAAGATTTATAAAAGAATGTTCGTATATTAAGTTAGAAGGTCTTTATTCACATTTTTCAGCAGCGGACAGTGATGTTGAATTGACGCAGCGACAGTGGAATCTCTACGAACCGCTTGCTGATACGACGTTGACACAACATATGGCCAACAGTGCGGGTTTTTTGAATCAGAAATCCAGTCATCTGGATATCGTACGGCCTGGTCTGGCGTTCTACGGTATTGCGCCGAATGCCAAACACCAGTCAAAGCTTCGGCCAGCCCTGACCTGGAAGTCTCGAGTCACCTTGTTAAAAGATTTTCCTCGCGGTCACCCCATAAGTTATGGAGCGACGTATACAACGGCTCGTCAGACACGTGTTGCTGTCGTTTCTGTCGGCTATGGGGATGGATTTTTCCGTAGCTTGTCCAACCGAGGACATGTCTTGATTAATAATGTTCGACGCCCCATTCTCGGACGAGTCACAATGGATCAAATTATGGTAGATGTTACAAATACGCCTGGTGTCGAGAGAGGTTCTGAAGTTATTCTCATTGGCTCGGGCAGCACCGCCAAAAATACATCCAGGATTCTTGCCAGTGAAATGGCAGAATGGGCTGGTACTATAGCCTATGAAATCTGGTGTCACATCACCCCTCGTGTGCAGAGGATTTATATTAAAAAATAAGGAATACATTAGAATGATTCAATACGCTCTACTCAGATGGATTTTTCTCTCACTGGCGGTTTTTCTGTCTTCTATGATTGTGCCCGGGATCGAAGGGGATGCGCGTGGCATCCTAATAGCTGCCTTAACGTTGGGTATATTAAATGCCTTCATCAAACCGATTATTACGATTATTTCTCTACCCTTCATTATTCTCACACTTGGTCTTTTCATTCTTATCATTAATGCCTTGCTCTTAATGTTGACCGGGTTTCTCGTTCCCGGTTTTCAAATTGCCGGTTTTTGGTCTGCTCTGGGAGGTAGCCTTATAATAAGCCTTGTAGGGATGTTCTTTGGTGTTGATAAAAAAACTCAGGACGTGAAAAAGAAAACGGTCAAAAAATCTTTTCATGTGCGTCAGCCTCCCCGCGAACGTCGTCCCAAGCCGCCTCCCGGTAAAGGCCCGGTTATTGATGTGTAGACTGAAAAATTATTTCTTTTGAATTTTGATGATGTCCACGGGGCAGCTAGCCTCGGCATCTATGAGAACGGCCTGGTCTTCATCAAAACCCAGGGCAAAGTCAAAGGCATCTCGCTCACTTTGCTTGTCGATCAGCTTGGCCATACCTTCATCATCCAAGCGCCAGTAGTGTGGTGCTATTTCCACACACTGTGCACAACCGATGCATTCGATCGCTTTATGCCGAATTTGCAGCATGAGTTTGTAGTTTCTCCGCAGACAATTCTTGTTCGTTCTGACATCCGCAAGAATCCGCCTGACATGGCATTTTTTCATCTTTTGGAGGGGTGGGGTTTTCCAGCTCCAAAGGTTCCATGAGATAGAATTGATCATTAGGTCGAACTTTCTGGTCGACCTTGATACTATAAATAGCGTTGGATCCATGAACTTCTTTCACAGCGGTTTCATCGAGTCGGATCTCCTCGACTGTCCCTTTCACAACTCCGCTGGTATGGCCAATAATGACAAACTCATCACCTAAACGAAGTCGAGTGGCTGCTCCACGAATTTCTGCCACGCCGATTTTTCCATAGTACTTGCCCACTTTGCCGACGTAGACTTTGCGGCGTGTGGCTTTTGAGCCATAGGCAGAAGACCACCCCTGTTCGCGTCCAAGATAGTAGCCGGAGGACATCCCACGGTTATAGACGGTCTCCAGTTCTTTATATAATTTTTCGACAAAGGCTTTGTCATAACTGCCATTAGCCACAGCATCAAGCCCTCTACGATAAGCGTTAATGACCGTATAAACATACTCCGGGGAGCGACCTCTTCCTTCAATTTTTAAGACATTAATACCGGCTGCAACGACTTCATCGAGAAAATCGATCGTGGAAATATCATTGGGGGACATGATGTAGTTATTGTCCACCTTGAGTTGTTTTCCCGTTTCTGCATCAGTGACAATATATTCCTTACGACAGTTTTGCTCACAAGCACCGCGGTTGGCGGATGCATTTGATGTAAATAAAGACATGCCGCAACGTCCTGACGTGGCGATGCATAAGGCCCCATGAGCGAAGGTCTCAATTTCCATAAGTCTGCCTGACGGGCCGCGCAAATTCTCCTTCTCAATCTGCTGACTTAACTTTTTGATCATAGGAAGACTCAGTTCACGGGCCAAGACGATGCGGTCGCTGAACTGCGCATAAAACTTAAATGACTGGTAATTTGAAATAGATAACTGGGTGGAGATATGAACTTCCAGTCCACATTCACGGGCCATTTGCACAGCAGCCATATCGGAAACAATGACCCCATCTACGCCCTGCCGTGCGGCGTCCTCAAACATTCGCCGGGCTAGAATTAAATCATGATCATACAAGATAGTATTGAGTGTAAGATACCCGCGAATGTCAGCATCGTGACAGCGTTGGATGATCTCTTGCTGATCTTCTTTTTGAAAGGAACGCCGCGCGCGCGCGCGCATGTTGAGCTGTGCCAAGCCATAATAGACGGCGTCTGCACCAGCATCTATAGCTGCTTGCAGCGAGGGGTAACAGCCTGCCGGCGCCAGGAGCTCAACGTGTTTCTTCATAAATTTAATCAAATACTATAGCCGGATTTTCACCAAAGCAAAAGGTAAAGAAACGCTACACCCTCTCAATTATCTGGGCAGTGTGGGTAAATAAGATAGGGTCTTGCTTCTTATGGATGCCAAAGAACGTCAGCAAAAAACATTTTACTATGACCGCTGGCGCGCTTTGTGTGCGGGTATTATTGAGACCATGCCGTCTAGTTTCATCCTTATCATCGCCATTCGCTACTTTGATGCGGATGATGCCATCCAAGGTTTGTTGGCCACTACATGGGCTTTTGGTCTATTACTAAGTCCTTTTTCGGTAGCGATGATACGGCGTTTTCATTTAAAACCGACACAAGGCTCGGCTATTTTGGCTTCGATCATGGGCTTTTCGTTTCTCGTTGCCTCTCTATTTCCCAACCTGTGGATCTATACCACTTGCTGCTTAATAGGAATTAATTCTGCCACGTTGGCGGTTCCTCTTATGACTGAAACCTATGAGCAAAATTATCAACGCAAGATGCGTGGGCGTCTTTTTTCCTGGTCTATCATGATCAAAGTTGGCACGACGGGAATTTTTGCCTGGGGCGTAGGTAAATGGCTGACGGATGATATTTCAAGGACACCTATGTTCTTATTTGTATTGTCTGCCGCTTCGTTTTTTTCAGCTTATTGTCTCTCTCGCTGCCCATCGGAGAAAATTCGTCAAAGCTCCAGCACGAATCCTTTTCAGGCCATACGCTTTCTTGGAGAGGATCGTCCGTTTCTTATTCTCATCGTCAGCTGGATGTTCCTGGGTTTTGGCAATCTGATGATGATGCCATTGCGTGTCATCATGTTGGCTGAGGACCGCTATGGATTTGTCTATCCTATTGAAACCATAAGTTTGCTTATCAGCATCGTTCCACCCCTAACTCAACTCTCGCTTAGTTTTTTCTGGGGACGTCTTTTTGATAAATTAAATATTTTTCAGCTGCGTATATTCATCAATCTCTTCTTTATTGCATCCCATGCTTGTTTCTTTTTTATCAATAATTTTATGGGCTTTTTGTTGGGCGGCATTTTACTAGGGGCAGCATTTAGCGGAGGAAATATAGCCTGGAGCTTATGGGTAACTAAAGTAGCACCGAAACATCAGGTAGCCGATTACATGTCGGTTCATACTTTTATGACAGGCATAAGAGCTATAGCGGCTCCATTGTTGGCCGTTTATCTTGCTACAATGATAAGTATGCAGAATATCGCCTGGATGAGTTTGATCCTTATGTTCCTGGCTATGGTCATCCTTATTCCTGAAGCATGGACATTAAGCCAAGGTAAAAAGTCTGATAATGAGTAGAGCCGAAATTAAAATTTAATACGTCGGCATGTCTGGGTCGATATCTTCTGCCCAAGCATCAATGCCGCCTTCCAGTGCCCTGAGTTTTTTGAAGCCTGCTTGTTGAAGCTTGCGGTAGGCATCTTCCGTGCGTTGTTCACCTTTGCAGTAAATAACAATCTCATGTGCTGTATCAAGTTCGTGGATGCGTTTGGGTAGTTCATTGAGAGGTATGAGCTTAGCCTCGGGAATATGGGCAATCTCATACTCATGCTGTTCACGTACATCCAGAATCACCAAAGAAGGATCATTCTTCTTTAGCTCGACTAATTCATCGGGCGTGACCTCAGGTGCGGTGAGGTGTTTCTGTTCTGGCTCATCAACCGGAGCCGTGCCACAGAACTGGTTGTAATCAACAAGTTCCGTGATGGTGGGATTTTCTCCGCAGATAGGACAGTTTGGATCTTTGCGAAGCTTCATTTCCCGAAAACGCATTTTTAAAGCATCAAAAATAAGCAATCGACCTATCATCGGATCCCCAATGCCGCAGATGATTTTTATAGTTTCGATGGCCTGTAAAACGCCAATCACTCCAGGGAGGACTCCGAGCACTCCGCCTTCTGCGCATGAGGGAACGAGACCTGGGTCGGGTGGTTCAGGGTAAAGGCAACGGTAGCATGGTCCCTTTTCTCCCCAGAAGACAGTGACCTGCCCATCGAAACGAAAAATGGAGCCATAGACGTTAGGCTTACCGAGGAGCACGCAGGCATCGTTGACCAGATAACGCGTAGCAAAGTTATCCGTACCATCAAGAATAACGTCGAAATCTTTGGCAATCTCCAGGGCATTATCAGAGCGGAAGGAGGTCTCAAAAGGAATAACATTAACATGCGGGTTAATGTCTTTCATAGTTTCAATAGCGGAAGAAACTTTCGATTTACCAACGTTAGAAGATTTATGGATGATCTGTCGCTGCAGGTTGGTGGTATCCACCACATCGAAGTCGCACAAGCCGATATTACCCACGCCAGCTGCTGTCAGATAAGCTAGTAGGGGTGATCCAAGACCGCCGGTGCCAACCACCAATACCTTGGATGCTTTCAGCTTCTTTTGTCCTGAAAGAGTCACTTCCGGCATAATCAAATGACGACTGTAGCGTTTGACTTCTTCATTCGTCATGGTAATGCCGTCTACTCTATCTTCGATATCTGGTATAAAACTCATAATGGGGATAAATAACTTAGGATTATTTCTGCTGAGGTCAAGAATCCATGGTCAACATGTTTCCAGCATATAGGAAAAAAATAGTTCTTAATAGCAGAGAGAAATGATTGAATTCACAGTTCTTTTAAAGAGTAACCTAAGCCGCGATGTGTTTTGATAGGGTCGGTATGCGAATGAATGGTGCGTAATTTGGCACGCAGTTGTTTGATGTGGGCATCAACCGTCCGGTCAAGACTGGCTCCTGGGTCTTCCCATATCTGAGTCATAAGCTCATCTCTGGAGTAGACCCGTCCGGGTCGTTTCATGAATAATGCCAGGAGACGGTATTCATAGCGTGAAAGTTCCAGAGCTTCTCCCTTGTAGCTAATGCATTTGGCTGCTTCATCATGAACAAAAGAGAGGTTAGGATTTTCTGTTGGGGGCAGTGCTTGACTTTCTTTTCTCTGGGTCTTTTTCTGTAAATTTGTGCGGCGTAAAATAGCTTTGATGCGTGCGCAAAGTTCACGCGGACTAAAGGGCTTGAGTACATAGTCATCCCCACCAATTTCCAGTCCTACAACACGGTCAATTTCATCACTACGAGCTGTAAGAAAAATAATAGCTACATGCCCATCTTTATCTGTACCTAAGGAGCGAATGTGTTGGCAGACTTCAAAGCCGCTTTGATCTGGAAGTCCGACATCCAGAACAACCAAGTCGAAAGACTCCGATTTAATTTTACCTAAAGCGTCTTCACCTGTTGTGCACCAAGTCGTATCAAAGCCGTCTGTTTGCAAGGCATAAGCAATATTTTCAGCAATAGGTGGCTCATCTTCCACGATGAGAATTTTGCGCTTAGGCATACTTATTTATTAGAGAAACCTTACCTTCAGCTCAACTTGTAACTAGCAGTCAAATTTCTTTGCGGTCCTGTAATGCATGCGTGAGTGTCATAGCATCAGCAAATTCCAGAGAGCCGCCAACAGAAAGTCCCGTGGCTAAACGCGTTACCTTAATATCTATCTTTTTGAGATGATCAGCCAGGTATAAGGCGGTTGTTTCGCCACGAACATCCGCACTGAGGCCGATGATCACTTCCTTAACCTTCTGTTCCTCAATCTCACGCAAATGTCGTGGAATTTCAAGCTCCTCAGGTCCTATGCCGTCCAGAGGAGAAAGAGTTCCTCCGAGTACACGATAGACACCATTAAAATTTTCCGTGCGCTCAAAGGCCAGTACATCGGTGGCATTTTCAACAATGCAGACGACGTGTTTAAGGCGTTTTTCATCCGCACATATTTCACAATTCGCTTCTTGCGTAAAGAAACCGCATTGAGGGCAAGGATGTATCTTATTCTGAGCCTGGGTGATGGTCTCGGCGATATTTTGACCGAGACGTTTCTCATTCTTTATGATAAATAAAGCCAGCCGCTCTGCACTCCGTGGTCCTACACTTGGTAAAGCGCGTAGGGCATCAATGAGATCTTGTAAGCATGGTGGGTAAGAGACCATAAATCTTAATATCTAAATTAGATGACTTACTGCATTGGGCACGTGTGTCTATAAAGACAAAAATCTATACATAGTGCTCAACTTGAATTAAAAGCCGAGACCGGGGATGTTTGGCATGTTTGCCGAGATTTTACTCATTTGACTCTGCGCGTCTTTACGTGATGTAGCTAATGCTTCACGCACAGCGGTTAGAACGAGATCTTGAATCATCTCTGCATCACCTTCTGCGACAATGTCTGGAGATATAGTTAAATCTTTTAAATCACCTTCGCCGTTGACTATAGCTTTAACGGCTCCACCACCTGCTTCAGCTTCGTACGTTTTACTGGCCAATTCAGCCTGCATTTTCTGCATATCAGCTTGCATCTTCTGAGCTTGCTTCATTAATTTCATTGGGTTCATAAGTTTCTTTGCCTTTTCTTTTAGGAGTTATTTTTTCGAATTTCTACAATTCTAGCATCAAAAATTTCTAACGCCTGCTTAATGAGTGGATCGTTAAGATAATCTTCTTCAGACAATACCTGCAAATCTTCTGTAGCAGATGTATTTGAAGTATCTTTTGTTGTGTTGTTTGGAGCAGCTACAACGTTTTCTTGTTTTTCAGGCTTCTCTTCTGTTTTACGAGGGACAAAATCAATTTGTAATTCGATTTCACGTTCCAAAGCCGATCCAAGCGCTTTAGAGAGCTCGGCAGGCTTGGTAGATTTTAAAAGTGAGTCATAGAGCGCACGAGTCGCTGTCATAACCAAATTAAAATAGGGAGCTTCAAAAGACGTAAAATCACAACACTCCACATAACGGCGGAACGAAGCATCTTTCTCAATGAGACGTTTTGTTGCTTTGGTATAGGCTATCTTGGGATCAATTTGTTTTTCGTCAGAAGAAGCTGTCTCACGATGAGATGGTTCATCTTTAACCGCAGAAGGTGACGTTTTTTGATTTGCGTAATTTACCGTGTGCTCTGGAGCAGCAGGGCGAGCCTTTTCTACCGGTCTTGTCTTAGGAGTTGCTGTATGCTGCGTATTAGCTGAATTTCCGGAAGTTAGTTCTTTTAGAACAGCTTCAAGGGATACCTTTTGTTTCTGCTGTGCCATACGGAGCATAGCAATCTCAAAGACAACATCCTTAACAAGGGCAAAGCGTAATTTTTCTTCGAGCCGCAAAAGTTCTTCAATGAAAGCCATGACTATCTCAACCGAAGGTATGGATTCCAGCTTTTTGAAATGTTCTAATTCATTAGCGTCCAACTTAGCAGCTTCTTCTTTATTGATTAAAAAAGTCAGCATGCTGCGGTAATAATGCATGATCTCCTTGGCTAGGCGTTCGCTATCTTTTCCTTTAGTTGTAAGCTCGCGAACCTGTTTTAAAGCGGATGAAGTATCACCCTCGGTTATTGCTTGAGCTAGGGCCCATACTTCTGATGCTCCTGTGAGACCAAAAACCTCCAGTACATCTTTTTCAGTGATTGTATTGCCGCAAAAACTGATCAATTGTTCCAAGGCTGATTCTGCATCACGCAGGCCACCTTCAGCATTACGAGCCAGGATCTTCAATGCGCTGGGCTCGATGTTGATTTTCTCTTTCTGGCAAATCATACCTAGATGTTGGGCAATGTCCTCTTCGGCTATGCGTTTTAGATCAAAACGTTGGCAGCGCGATAAAATGGTGGCGGGAAGTTTATGCACCTCAGTGGTGGCAAAGATAAATTTTACGTGCGCGGGTGGTTCTTCAAGCGTCTTCAGGAGTGCATTAAATGCCGCAGTGGAAAGCATGTGAACTTCATCAATGACATAGATTTTGTATTGGCCGTTGGTCGGAGCGTATTGGACGTTATCGCGTAAGTCACGCACCTGTTCAACGCCGTTATTGGAGGCTCCGTCAATCTCTAATACATCCATGCAGCGTCCTTCGGAAATTTCTCTACACAGCGGATGTTCAGGATCAAAATCAATGCTTGGTCCTTCTGGCGCATTAAGAGCTTTGGCTAGAATACGAGCTGTGGAGGTTTTACCAATGCCTCGTGGGCCCACAAAAAGAAAGGCATGTGGTATGCGCCCCGTCTCAATCGCATTACGAAGTGTGCGGATGACATGCTGTTGCCCCACCACTTCACCGAAAGTTTGAGGACGATATTTCCGCGCAAGAACCTGATAACTCACAGCGAGTGAAAATACCTTCCCGTTTGCAAATGAAAAGAGAATATAGGTAGCACTAAATATTTAGCTTTGTCTACATGGTCTGTATGTTTTTTCGTAGATATGAGATCTAAAAATCAATGATCTACATGTAACAGTTTTACATTCGGCCAAGGACTCACTATTTTCAGGGCCATGATTCTCAACGATAAACAAATCACTGAACTCTCTGAAAAGGGTATGATCAAACCCTTTGAACCTAAACTTGTTCGCGCAGCCCAGCGTATACCACGTTTATCCTATGGTCTCTCCAGTTATGGCTATGACCTACGTTTGTCACCTAAGGAATTTAAGATTTTCCGCCATGTGCCTGGCACAGTTATAGATCCTAAAGAATTTAATACGCAGAACCTTGAGAAGACCCCTCTACATAAAGATACCAAGGGAGAATATTTTATTTTACCTGGTCGATCTTATGGTTTGGGCGTTGCTATTGAAGCACTGAATATGCCAACGGATGTTTCAGGTATTTGTGTGGGCAAGAGCACTTATGCCCGTTGTGGCATCATTGCTAATCTCACACCGGCTGAGGCTGGTTGGCGAGGCCACCTGACTTTGGAGTTTTCTAATTCTTCCGCCGCGGATTGCCGCATCTATGCAGGCGAGGGTGTGGTGCAAATGATTTTCTTCCGTGGTGAACCTTGTGCTACTTCGTACAAAGCTCGCAAAGGTAAATATCACGGTCAGGCTCAGCGCATCACTCTGCCGAGAGCCTGATTCGGCACTCGCATGTTTAGGTCAAGGTGAGTTCATACTAAATTCACACTGAATTCACTTTCGGTTCAAACATTTTTCATACATTTAGCAGATAGTCTTAATCAACGCTGCCTGGCTAGTGTCAGGTAACATAAAAAGATAGTTAAGATTATTATGCAAAAAATTATATTTAAAGTTATCCTCGTGGGCTTTTTAGCCCTCATGCTGCTTATTCCACTATCTATGATCCAGGAAGTGGTATCAGACAGGCAGAACTATCGTTATGAAGCTATGGAACAGATTGCCGCAAGCTGGACGGATCATCAGAATATGATCGGTCCTGTTCTGGTGTTACCATATAAAGAGCGTGTGCTCCTAAAAAATTGGGATGCCGACAAGAAAAAACTAATCGAACAAACGAAAGTTTACCAACGCTATACCTATGTGAATCCCTCCAAGCTTGATATTCAAGCAAATATTGAGACAGAAGAACGCTACATTGGGATTTATAAATTTCCTGTTTATCATTCAAAGATTGCTATAGATGGGAACTTTGAAATAACGAAGCGCTATGGCATTTCGCAGAATGTGGACATCGTCTCATTTGGAAAGCCTTATCTTGTCATTGGAGTCAATGATAAGCGAGGTATGACAAAGATACCCATTCTTCATTGGAATGAGACAGAGCAGGTCTTTTATCCTGGTGCAAACACGGACCTCGTTCGTAATGGTATTCATTCTATACTGCCTAAGGTTGATACAAGTATGGATCATAACATGAGCTTTCGTTTTCATGTGAACTTGCAAGGCATGTCATCTTTTGAAATCGTCCCCATAGGAAAATCGAATAAAGTCAGCATAGTCTCGTCTTGGCCTCATCCTAGTTTTATAGGGCGATTCCCGCCCAAGAATCGTAAAATTTCACAAGAAGGGTTTCAGGCACAGTGGGAGGTTTCTCATTTTGCAACGCGTGTGTCAGAGTATTTTACAGAAAACAATACAAAGCTTTTTAATGAGCTTCTAGGTGAAACCGTCGGCGTACGTTTAATTGAGCCAGTTGATATTTATCTTAAAGCAGAACGCTCAGTCAAGTATGGCATTCTCTTTATTGGGCTTACTTTTACCTTTTTCTTTCTCTTTGAGGTTCTCAAGAAACTAAAAATTCATCCAGTGCAATACGGACTTGTAGGTATAGCGCTTGCTTTATTCTTTCTGCTACTGGTTTCATTATCAGAGCATATTGCTTTTGCTCTGGC
The DNA here is from genome assembly GCA_039193385.1 of Verrucomicrobiota bacterium. Classification (GTDB taxonomy): domain Bacteria; phylum Verrucomicrobiota; class Verrucomicrobiia; order Methylacidiphilales; family JBCCWR01; genus JBCCWR01. Next base: position 71,264 of record JBCCWR010000001.1, read on the forward strand.
CTACAGCATTGCCAGTATCGTTTCTATAGCTCTGTTGAGTTTCTATATCAGCGGTATTCTCAAAAGCTGGCTTGTTGGTATGGGCTTCGGCATGTTTCTAGGTATGATTTATGGCGTGCTCTATATATTGCTGCAGTCGGAAGATCATGCACTACTCATGGGATCCGCACTCCTCTTTACCGTGCTGGCTGTGATCATGATTGTTACTCGAAAAATCAATTGGTATGAAGCGGGAGATACTTTGAGTTTCAAAATCAAGAACCCGTTTGTTTCTATGACACACAATGATGTGAGCAGCTGATAGGTGTGCCAATCACAGTGATCCTAAAAAACTCTCAGCTTCTTGCAGATGAGCTGAGAGTTTTGTTTTGTCCATTTTTTCAAGTTGACGTGCCATCATGGAGAGACGAGGTTGGCTAGTAAAAAAGTCTCGATGTATATGGATAAAATTCCAAAAAAGCGCATCCCATGTTGTGGTCCATTTTCCTGCTGAGTAGTCACTCATTTTACGAATATAGTTGGAGCTAGAGATATAGGGTTTAGTGGTAAAGAGGCCTCCATCAGCAAATTGGCTCATGCCATATACATTGGGAACCATGACCCAATCATAAGCATCAATAAACATCTCCATAAACCAGTTGTATACTTGATTAGGGTGGAACTGACACAACAACATAAAATTGCCCAAAACCATAAGGCGCTCTATGTGGTGACAATAAGCATATTTAAGCACTGCGTGGATTGTATGATCAATGGGATCAATCCCAGTCGTGCCGTCATAAAAACTTTTAGGTAGATCGCGATGATGGTTCCAGAAATTACTAGTGCGTTGTTGAACGCCTATTTGTTGATAGGTAGCCATCATAAATTCACGCCATCCTATAATCTGCCGGATGAATCCTTCGAGTGAGTTGAGGCTGATAGAATGTATTTCCGCATAAGACAATGTTTTATCAATAACTTCTTGCGGAGTGATTAGACCAATATTTAAAACGGGAGATAAAACTGAATGGAAAAGAATTCTATGCTTGATGCTAATGGCATCTTCAAAATCTCCAAAAAGCAAAAAGCGTTGCTCTAGAAAGTCGTTTAACCATTTATCAGCTTGCTCATGTGTCGTGGGGTAAAAGGTATTTTCTAAATCACCATAGTTTGAAGGAAATTTTTTATTCACATAACTAATAGCCTGAGTCACCAATGGGGTCATTTTAAACTGCAATGTGTTGGGAACCGGGTGGTTCCGAGGTAATTTCTTTCTGTTTTCGGCATCAAAACTCCACTTGCCACCTTGAGGTTTTTGATTTTTATCAACAAGAATATTTAGTCTTTTGCGCTGCTCTGCGTAAAAGCTGGCCATGCGTAATTTTTTATTTTTGGAGAAATAGTCTTTGAGCCATTCATTGGATGAAAGAAACATCGGATTCTCATAGATGGTATGTCTACATGAGTGATTTTTAATAAAAGCATTAATACGCTTTTGTAGAATATCATCGACTGGATCACAGTAATGGAAATGCCTGAAGCCTTGGCTGAATAATTTTTTTAAAACATCTTTGATGTTATGTGACTTATTATAGTCAATATAGATGATGCTATGCTTTTGTTTTAGTAGTAATGCTTCATACTCTTTCATAGAAGCACGGTGAAACATTAATTTTTGTTTGTGAAAGAGAATGGGGTAACGACTGTCACCAAAAAATAATGAGTCTTCGATGAGGATAATCGTTCGTCCTCTTTTGACTGCGGGTTGGGTTTTGAAAAGTTGATTGGGGAAAATCAGTGTCAGTTCTGACATTATCTTCTTCCCTGTATATCAGCAAGTCCACCATCAATGCCGAGCACTTGGCCTGTAACCCATGAGTTGGTTGAGTTTAAAAACCAGGCAATGGCAGAGGCTACATCCTCTGGTTTTCCGATTCTGCCCAGAGGGTGCATTTTTTCTGAAGCTTTTAGAGATGCTTCATTTGAGGTTATGCGTGAAGCCATGGGGGTGTCGACTAATCCAGGCGCTACGCAATTAATCCGCACTCCGTAGGAAGAGTATGTAGCAGCAGAGGATTGGGTTAAACCTATGACACCCGCTTTAGCCGCAGCGATTGCCTCATGATTCACAAGACCTTTTCGTGCTGCTGCGGATGAAAGTAATACAATGGAGCCTCCGTTTTGCATCATAGCTTTAGCTCCAAATTTAATGGTAGCGAAAGCACTGCTTAGGTTGAGATTTATGGTTTGTTCAAATTCCTGCTGAGTGGTCAGATGTGCGGGCTTTAGGATGATCGATCCGACACACAAGACAAGGCCATAGAAGTTTTCGAGTTTGTCTTGCGCAGTCTTGATAAAATGATCTACTTCATCCCAGTTCGTAGCATCGACACGCTGGTACGGAGCTTCTGTTTTATTCGCAAGATTTGAAAGAGCTTCTTCATTACGTGATCCTAAAAAAAGAGATACTCCTTCGTTATGAAGCTTTTGTGTAAGAACGGTTCCGATGCCACCTGTTGCACCAATAATAGCAATACCTTTTGAACTCATTGCAAAACGTATATTCTATTGGCTTTATTTCAAGTGGTGAAGTTGATTTTATCTTGGGAAGTTTATATATAGTACTGTGCAAAAATTTTTGCACAGCCTAAAAGATACTGAGATTGATGATTAAGAAGAAACCTTCACCTGTTGAGCAGCGCTGGCCATGGCTGGTTTTTCTTTTTTATAACTATGCTCGTAGATTTGTTTCAAAAAATTTTCATTCGCTTCGTATGTTGAAGGAAAGCCCCATGCCGGATT
>JBCCWR010000002.1:0-72991 GCA_039193385.1 Verrucomicrobiota bacterium
AGCGCAGGTGCCGCTGGCGGATCTGTGGTTGCTCTGCGCGCCGATCCGCAAGGCCCGGATGGACATTCTGGTCGAAAAGGCCGTCGAGCTTGGCGTTGCCCGCCTCCAGCCAGTGCTCACTCGCCGCAGTCAAAGCGAACGCCTGCGGCCGGAAAAGATGCGCGCCCATATGGTCGAGGCTGCCGAGCAATGCGGCAGCACGGTGGTGCCGGAGCTTGTCGCGGCGCAGCCGCTGGCGCAGGTCCTAGCCGCATGGCCCCCGGCCCGGCGTCTGATTTTTTGCGACGAGACACGTGATGCGCCAACCCTGGCCGGGACCGACGCGCCGCCGCCGGCTGCGCTGCTGATCGGGCCCGAGGGCGGGTTCGACCCGGGCGAGGCCGCAGCGTTGCGCGGGCATCCGGCCTGCCAGCCGGTGTCGCTCGGGCCGCGCATCCTGCGCGCCGAAACCGCGGCCATTGCGGCCATCACGCTCTGGCAGGCTTTGCAAGGAGACTGGCGATGACGGACCCGGTGATCCGCCTCCATCTGTTTTTTGCGCGCGAAAACGACCGCGCGGTGATCCTGCGTCAGGGGCCGTCAAAGCTCTTTCGTATGATCCTGTGGCTCCGAGAAACCGACCGGTTTGAGGATGGCCAGTGGCTCAGTCACAAGGTCTATGTCGATCGCTGCGATCTCTCGCCCGATGGCCGGCATTTCCTCTTCGTTGCGCGCGATGGGCGCTGGGGCAGCATGGCCAAGGGCAGCTACACTGCGATCTCGCAGCCGCCCTATTTCACTGCGCTTTCGCTTTTTGCCCAAGGCGATGCGTGGGGCGGCGGCGGGCGGTTTTTCGACAACGCGCATTTTCAGGCCTTTGGCGGCGAGGATCAGATCAGCCGCGGCGAGGGTCTGGTCCGGGTCTGGCAGGGCGAGCCGGGCAAGGGCTGCACCACCGGGCTGCGCCGCGCCAATGGCCAGCCGGCGGCCTTTGAAAAACCGGTGCGCGACTGGCTTTTGGGCCGCACGGCACGACCGGGGCGACAGGGCAATCCGCTCGATCGCTTTGACACCCAAGGCGGGCAGCTTTACCGGCGCACGGTCGACGGGCTGGACCTGATCCGCGATTTTCGCAGCATGCGCTTTGAGCGGATCCGCGCGCCCTATGATTGGCGGGACCCGGCCGAGACGGGCGGTCCGCCCTGGCACCCGCTGGGATCGGAATGAGCCTGCGCGGTCCATCGACACGGCCGGCCTGGCAGCGTTGGGCCCTGGCGCTCTGGCCGGCAGCCCTTGCCCTGGGCGCGACCTATTCGGCCTGGCCATGGCTCACCTCGGGCCATTGGCCCGCGCTTGCCGGCATTGCGGTGGTCCTGGCGCTGGCCGTGGATTTTGATAATATTCAACTGATTGATACTTTTAACACATGATCACGATAGGTCTCATGCTTACGATTGTCACAGTGATGTTTGTTGTGGAAAAGTTTTGGCCTGCCAATGCTCTCCCCAAAGTTCCCAACTGGTGGCCAAGAGTCTTTTTAACCAATTTCTGCCAGGCAGGCATTGTCTTGCTACTTGGAGTCACCTGGGATAAGTGGACCTCTCAAATGCATGTTCCATGGGCATTACGCCAATCCTTAGGCCTTGGTTGGCAAGTAGTAGTAGGATACATCACCATCACTTTTATTTACTACTGGTGGCATCGACTAAGACACAATTCCTCTTTTTTCTGGCGCCTCTGTCATCAACTTCACCATTCACCCCAACGTTTAGAAGTTTTGATGTCATTCTATAAACACCCTGTTGAAATCATGCTCAATGGCCTTCTCAGTTCGACAATCAGTTATGTTCTGCTGGGAGCCTCCCCCCAAGCTGCTACCTTAGTCACTCTAGCCACAGGCGTCGCAGAAACTTTTTACCACTGGGATATCAAAACCCCATTCTGGCTTGGACCTTTTTTTCAGCGGCCAGAATCGCATCGTGTCCATCATCAGCGCGCTCACCATACGAACAATTACTCAGATATTCCTTTGTGGGACATGTTGTTCAATACCTATCACAACCCTAAAGAACCTATTCGAGCATGTGGGTTCGACAGCTGGCGTGAGGATCGCTTTGATGACATGCTTGCTTTTCGGGATGTACATCGCAAAGGCATTGAAAACGAGCCACCTCTACACCTTCTTCCAACCTGCATAGGATGCTCCAAACGCTGGGCCTGCTTGCGTTCTCGTCAAAAATCTATGGAGGACTCATCATGAAAATAAAAACAGCGAATATATGGTGCTGCGGAATTTTAGTTTGGGGGTTCTCTGCTATGATCGGACATATATGCAAAATCCCCACACTTAAAGGTCTTGGGCTGGCTTCAGGAATTGCACCATTCACTAAAGTATTCTGCGCGGCTGAATCCATCGAAGATGGTTGCTTTTTTGAAACCTTCGCAGCCAATTTTTATCTCCATTACCAAATGCCGGATGGTCTGGAACATGAACTTGAGATTACCCCAGAAGTTTACCAAAAAATCAAAGGACCCTATAACCGTCGCAATGTATACGGAGCCGTACTAGCTTATGGACCTGCCCTACCGGCCGACTTGCAAAAGCAAACCCTCCATTATGCCCTACTAAACCCTGGCATCATTCCCACTGAATTGGGCTTACCTACGGATGCATCACAATTCGAAATTTGCATCCAAAGTCGCACTGCAGGTTTTTCTAACACATGGACCCTTCAACCTTAGCCTTAACCACCTCAATCTGCACATCTCCTATGAAACGTTTACAAGCCACAAGTTTCTACACTCCTCAGCAATTTGGATTTTTTAGAATCTTGTTTGGATTATATCTAAGCTGGCACTTTGCATCGCTCATTCCCTATGGGGTGGAGCTTTTCAGCGACCAAGGCATATTGGGGGATAACTCAATCAACCCATTAGCTCAAGCATGGCTCAACCCTTTCTTTATAAAAGGTTCATCCACTTGGGTTACAGCCTGGCTCATCATAGCAGTCCTGGGTTCAGTGTTAGTGATGCTCGGAAGAATACGTCGCCTCAGTTGTCTGTTTCTTTGGTACACTTGGACTTGTTTATTTACAGCTAACCCTTTAATAGCAAACCCAAGTCTGGCTTACATTGGTTTACTGCTAGTCCTGTGCACTTTAATTCCCCATGGAGAGTGCTACATACTCAAATTACCCAACGAACACTCTAAAAAGTCTACTAACTGGAAAATGCCTGCCATGGTCTGCTTCACTGCGTGGACACTTATGTCAGTAGGCTACACTTTTTCAGGAGTTATGAAACTTTTCAGCCCTAGCTGGATAGATGGTTCCGCGTTGCAACATCTGATGTATAACCCGCTGGCACGTCCTGGCTTATTCAGAGACTTGATGTTAATACTTCCAGAGAGTCTAACGAAATGTATGACATGGAGTGTATTGGCATTAGAGATTGCCTTTGTCCCTCTTGTTATTTTCCGCAAAACAAGACCTTGGGTTTGGCTCTCGATGCTTTTGATGCATTTTGGCATCATGGCCACAGTGGACTTTGCTGACTTAAGCTTGGGCATGGTAATGATCCACCTCTTCACCTTCCAGAGCTCATGGGTCAAAAAAACATACACTAAAGCTTGAATTCCTGAGTATCGCACATTTCCATATATACAACATCGCGCTACCCAACTTTAATCCTTTTTCTTAACTGTGTTGAACATAACCAACCCTCTGCTTTATGTTTTTAAAGTTACGCTCTTCAGAGATGTACGCTTCTATTGGTTTATCATACTTCTTCACAAGCCCATCAAGCTTCTGCATTGCATCGGCTTTCTTGAGACTTCATTCTTTCTACTGGCCAATCATAGGTGTCATCTCTAGTTTTCTCGTTCTTTGATGCATACGAACCATTCTATAACCAAGTGGGAATGGAGCCTGAGCGGTTTCTTGCTGCTTATGGCCGGCGTCTTGATTTTTCAGGATCTGGGAATGGAACCACTCGGTTATCCGGATGAGCTCAAGTCGGCAGAACGCTCAACCTCATTTTTAACAACCGGCGACTGGTGGGCAGTGCATATGAACCATGAGCCGAATTTCAATAAGCCGCCTCTGCAATATTGGTGTAATGCGCTGATCTACACCATTCACCCTGACAAGGAGTTCGCCATCAGACTTATCAATGGCATCTTCGCCTGGGGTGTCTTCGCTCTCACCCTTCTGCTAGTCTGGCTCATGTTTACAGAGGAAGCTCAAAGAAAATGGATCGCCCCTCTAGCGGTTTATCTTTTGCTGCTCTATGGGCCGTTTATGGAGTATGCACGCATTGGCATTCTTGATATGGGAGCCACTTTTTTTAGTTTGCTTGTCTTACTCGCGTCTCAACTATCCAGACAGAACCCTAAGTGGTGGCTGCTGGCCGGACTCGCAGGCGTCTTAGGCACATTGCAGAAAACGCCTTTACCTTTCGCTATATGGGGATTTCTTTTAATCCTAAAAGCTTTTCAACCTCAAGAGCGAACTAGTCTCAAATCTTTATGGCTTTGGGGCAGTCTCATCTTTGGAGCACTCCTGGCAGGAATCTGGCCTGTGGTTCAGCTGATACGCTTCGGGGACATTTACTTTGACCGTTATGTGGTTTTTGAATTAACTGAAATGACCAAGCGCGACGCGAATCTAGGCCCTTTGACCTATATCGTTTGGATCTCAAAGAAATGGTTTCTTTTTGCCCCACTTGCTTTTGTAGGCTTGGTATGGGCCCTTTTTCATAGCAGGCTCAAAGACAAGAATTTGCCCAATCATTTTCTATTTGAGTGCTCTGTACTGACGCTTACTTTTCTAGTCATCATGAGTTGTTTGACTGGCCACTCACACCGTTATATTTTTCCCGTCCTGCCATTATTGAGTATCCTGGCCGCATGGTGTATGTATAAGGTGTTGAGACGCTGGGCATCTCACAAATATAGTCTTATCGCTATCATCCTGCTCGTATCTTTCCCCAGTTTGATGACACTGCATTACCATTACAATTTAAAGCGGCATAAATATAAACCTTTCGTGCCTGTTTTAAATGAATTGGCTGATTTGAATAGAGAAAAGCAGCTTCCTTTGTTTTTAAGTTTTTCGGATTCGCTTGATCGCGGCAACATGACTCGTCTGGTACGTTATTATGGAGAAGTGGAACCAGCTGTAACCCTTCTACATGAAAAAGATGCTCTAAACCAGGTGCGGGCAATAACACCCCCGCTGCTAGGTTTGGTCAGTCCGGATAGAATCTCTCACTTGAGAGAAATGGATTTAAAGATTGAAGAGTTGGGTGCTTCTGGAGGTATTCATTTAATAAAAATTAAGTAATAAATATGTTCGAACTTTACGATACACTGACACGAAAAAAGCGAGAAATTAAAGCCGGTAATGGTAAGACACTGCGCTTTTACTGCTGCGGCCCCACTGTCTATGGCCCTGCTCATGTGGGAAATTTTAGAACCTTTCTCGTGCAGGATCTCTTTCGACGCGTGGCGGAACTTTCTGGCTTTAAAACCAAGCATGTCAGAAATGTCACAGATGTAGATGATAAGACCATTCGGCAGTCTCAAGCCGAAGGCAAATCTCTGACAGCCTTCACTCAATACTGGACGGAACGTTTTCATGCAGACTGTGAGAAGTTGAACCTACTGCAACCTCATGTTGAGCCCAGCGCCGTGGCACACATCAAGGAACAGATAGAGATGATTGAAAAATTAATCGAAGATAAAAACGCGTATCAAGGTAAAGACGGCTCCGTTTATTTTTCAATCCGTAGTTTTAAAGATTATGGAAAGCTTGCACGACTCGACCAACAAGAGCTCATATCCGGCGCAGCACAGTCAGCCAATAATTCCGATGAGTACACCAAGGACGCCATCAATGACTTCGCTTTGTGGAAAGCACACCGCCAGGAAGATGGCGAAAATTACTGGGATAGCCCGTGGGGAAAAGGGCGGCCTGGCTGGCACCTGGAGTGCAGTGCTATGAGTTTGAAATACCTGGGGAATGACTTTGATCTTCACTCCGGAGGCGTCGACCTGATCTTTCCTCATCACGAAAATGAGATTGCGCAAAGTGAATGTTTCACGGGGCAACGCTTCTGCCGCCACTGGCTGCATGTAGCCCATCTCATGGTAGACGGAGGTAAAATGAGCAAGAGCCTGGGCAATCTCTACACTGTGGCTGATATTGAAGCAAAGGGCTTTCATCCGGCAGAACTACGTTATGTGCTTTTAAGTGGTGACTACCGACAACCGCTTAACTTTACCTGGGACTCATTACACGCAGCCTGGCAGGCTCTCGGCAAAACGCAAAAGGTTGTAGCAAAACTCCTGCAGATAGCAGAACTCCAGAAGCTACCTGCCTATAAGGAACAACTTAAGGCCAGAGTCTCTGACTTAGGACTGTTTGCTCAAGCCTGGGAAGCTCTGCAGATGGATATGAATGCACCTAAAGCTCTGGGTCATTTTTTTACTGCACTCAAACAAGTGGATGAAAACTTGAAGCAGGGACTTTCCTCCAAAGATGCCATCCTTGTGCTTTCACAGCTCGCCTGGATTCTCAATGCGATCGGTTTAGAAATTCCCGAACGCAAAGAAGCACAAGAACAAGCGCCAGAAGAAGTAAAAACCTTGGCCATGAAACGCTGGCAGGCCAAGCAAGCTAAAGATTGGAACACAGCGGATAAGCTGCGTGATGAGATCGCTTCTTTAGGATGGACCATCAAGGATCGCAAAGACGGTTTTGATTTGATTAAAAATGCTTCTGCTGCCGATCTATGATTCCATAATGTAAGATTAATACAAAACCCATAATTCCATAACTAGTATATTCTAAATGCCTATCGAATATTTTGTTTAAGCAGAATTTTATACTTTTAATAAGCTTTATATTGACGACAAAATAATAATAGACGTAGCACATGTAGGTTGCTACTCCGCTTGAAAATATGATAACTTTTTAAATAGTACGTGTTTAATAACTAGATGAGTTCAGAAGGTAATAGCTCTATTTTCTCTTTTAAAGAGATGCTTCAACACTATGCGCAAACGGGCAAAACGGGCCTCTTTGAAGTTTCCGCAGCAGGTTCTAGAGGACGTGTGTATATAACCAATGGGTCTGTTATTCACGCAGAAACTGGCAGTGGGCAGGGAGAAGCTGCTGCCCTGCAAGTGATCTCCTGGAAAGATCCTCTGTATGAATGGAAAGAAGACCAATCTCCTGCAGATGCTTCTGTGGCTGTTCCTGTGCAAGATCTTTTACTCAAAGCAATAATAAATGAGAATACAGAAAAAGCTTCACCGCCCGATAAAGAACAACTGCCTAACTCAAATGCGCAAACGCGCAATATCCTTGATCCTAATTCAGTAAAAATACTCAGCTTGGAGATCTCCAGTAATGAGTTGAAGCCTTTCCGTTTTGTTATCAAGAAAAAGCAGATGACGGTCGGGCGAGATGAAGCCAATGAGCTTTGCCTGGCTGAGACTTCTGTTTCCCGTAAACATGCCATGATCATTAACATGAATGACAATCTTATTATCCGCGATCTGGGTTCATTGAATGGCACAATGATTAACGGGCAGGTTATTACTGAAGGAATCGCAAAAAAAGATCAGATCATCACTTTTGGTGAATGCAACTGTCGTCTCAACGTAAGCATCGTGCGCAAGGTGCCTACTATGAGTAAAGTCGCTAAGTAAAGTTCTATTGTTGGCTTAACAGCAGTACGATCATGCAGCCCATTGCCATTGACGCTCTATAAAAGTATTTGATATATATTTTAATCTGCATCAAGCATTGCCCCATAGCTCAATTGGCAGAGCGCCAGGTTCTGGCCCTGGAGGTTTAAGGTTCGATCCCTTATGGGGCAGGGGGCAGGGAAGCAGATATTATTTAGCCAATCAGCCGCTTTTCGATTTTGCGAACCCTGAACTATGCGTCCTGAACTCCTTAACTGGCACGCGCCAGAAAAGTTTCATCCATCTTAGTGATGCGTTCTCCCAGACAACGGCAGAGATTTTTCATAATAATAGTATGCTGGTCTGGCCAGATTTGATAAAGCTTGTTCAAGCTGTTACTCGTCAACGAGTAGAGAAAGCAAGTTTCTTTGGCCACCACCGTAGCAGAGCGTACGATAGGCTCTATCACACACATTTCTCCAAAAAATTCATTTTGGCCCAGCGTTGCAATAACAGACACATTGTCCTCACTGATGTTTTTCATGACTTCCACGACACCACTGCCCACGATGAACATTTCGTCTCCAGGTTCTCCTTCACGAACAATAACTTCTCCTGCATGAACGACTCTTTCATGTGATGCAACGTAAAGTGTGATAAGAGCATCCTGTGAAAGCTCCGCAAATATTGGAATATTCTGAAACGAATTGAGCACCGGACTCGTGCTAAAAAGCGCCTCCATAGCCTTGACAATATTTGTTGGAAGTTGAAGTTTCATTCTGCAAGCACCGTGTTAGCTATTTTGAAACGTTCATTTACTTGTCGTAATGTACGTGAGTAAAATCGAGCCAGATTGGAAATAATGAGAGCATACTGGTCTGGATGATCTTTTTCTAATTCCTTAAAAAATTCCAAAGAGATAAACAATAAAGAACAGGGTTCAAGAGCCACAAAAGTTCCAGCGCTTGAGCTATTTCCCAAAAGACACTGCTCGCCAAAAAAATCGCCATCGATCAAAGTAAAAAGAATATCATGCGGACTTCTCGACTCACCCTCAAAAACTTCAACGGAACCACTGATTAAAATGTGGACACCGCGAGTTGCCGAACCCTTGGCTAAACACACATCCCCCGCCTCAAAATCATGAGGTTGCGCATTTGCAGCCAAAGTATCAATTTTTTCCTCATCCAGCCAGGAGAAGAGGGTGACTTGCCGTAACTTATCAACTTTGTTATCCATAGCTTCTTTCATAGTTGCAGTAATGAGTTTTCAGGCCAGTAATCCATAATGCCCATGGTGAGAAAGCGAAACAGCAAAGAACGTGTATGCTCTATAGGATAACCTAGCTCTTCAGCGATCGCGTTAAGATTTCTCCCTCCCTTATTGACTATTTCTGCAAAGGCAAATTCCTCTTCATCAAATCCGTAGGAGACCATATGCTCAAAGCCTCGCCGCGTGTAGGCTGGCGTCCCACTGCTTTTCTTAAACTCTTCGATGTTTTCAATTTCCTCAGCCTGAATATGTCGCAGACTTTCTACCGTCCAATCGCTAATTGTTATAGGCTCTCCAATGTAGTCACGAATGAAATCTGGAAACTGGTAGAGATCCTGAAATTCAAAACGTAACCCATCAAAAATCCAATTACGGGAAAAAAGAAAGCTCCCGAACTGACGGGTAAGATGCACGGCTTTTTCCTCACTTAGTAAATCAGCTTCATGAAGTGTCAGAAAAAACGGCTTGGATGACTGACCTTGTTCATTTGTAGCATTGTTAAGCGCCTCCTGTTGGTCAGGGGGAAAGTTTAAATTCGCTCCTTGGAGATAATCGGTCATGTTTTTAGTCGTATTAAAAGCAACCATGCCATCTTTTACATACAGTTCCTGCGGCGTTTCTTGAATGAAGGTTTTAAGCACCCCGCTCAACTTTTGCTCATCAATCGCACGCAAGACCAGCATCAGAGGAAAGTGATGCGTATTCCCACAAAAAACAAGGGAAGGACTCGTAGTCGTAGCAACTTGTAGAAGAGGCTTTGTTTTAGGGAGAGGGATTTTGCGAGTGGCAGGGGTAGGAGCAGGCGTTGGTTTCGTTGTATCTTGAACTTTCTGCTCTAACTGAGAATCTTCCAACCCAATCTTTAAAGGACGTGTTGCCGGGCGAGGCTTAAAGGCCCCCGCTGGCTGTTTTTCTGGCATGGTTTGCGGAGCAGGGATCGGTTGCGTACCAGATATGCCATTACGCCGGAAAGTCAGAGTTGTATTGCGCAAAACAAAATTGACCGTGGCACAGAGCAGCTCAGGGGTAAATGGCTTGGTCAATGTGCGCTTTACGTTCTGAAACTTGCGTGCCGCCTCACGTATGTTCTTATTATCACTACTCAGGAATATAACAGGTATATGATCCGTATGCGCTTCACTGAGTAATTGTTCACAGACGCGCTCGCCATTCATATCTGGCAAAATAAAATCTAGCAAAATGAGATCGGGATGTTGCGATCTGGCAAAAGCTAAACCTTCCTCGGCATTTTGCGCTGTGATCACCTCAAATTTCTTGGAGTATTTTGTCAGGCTATCTGCAATAAACGCACGCAGTGTATGGCTGTCATCAATGGTTAAAATGCGCGTATTCATCTTGCTTATGCGGTTACGGCCTGATTTTCATCAATTTTATGAACGGTTTCCAGCAGCAACGATTGCCAATCCGCATTCAATGTCCGTTCTGCCTTAATCGGTTCTGCCACCTCCTGCACCTTGCCCCCGCTCCAGCTCACAATAACTTGAAATGCATCCATACCTTGTCTCTCTGCCGCCTCGGCATGGATAATCTCGCCCTTCTGGATATAAAGACGTCCGGACTCGCCCTCCTTGGAAGTAAATTGTAAGACCTGAGTCGCGCGTGAAAGACACTTCAACTGAATAATATCCACACTGCTTAAATTTGAAAGAGAAGCCTGAAACTGAGCATCCGGCTGAGTGCTTTCCATCTGGCTATCATGTGCCCTTCGCAACAATTTAGCGATAGATATAGGGTTGATCGGTTTTTCGATAATTTTAAGAATGTCCAGCGCATCGATCTGTTCTTGATATTCCGCAAGGTCGCCATCCGTCATCAGCACAATCGTGGCTGCAGGCTGCGTTGTCTTAACATCACTAATAAAGTCAATGCCAGTGCCATCTTCAAGAAAGACATCCACAATATACATGGGCACCGTGTATTCACTGATAAGCACCTGTGCTTCCTCCACCGTACGAGCAGGTAATATAGTGTACTCAGAAAAATCTGCCCTCATAGCCTGAGTAAGCTGTGCCAGCAACATCTGTTGGTCTTCTAATATCAGTATGGAGGCCATAATTTCTAGGAGCACTAATAATCTTTAAAAACAAAGATAATAAGAAGGCTTTAGAGAAATACAAGTCAGGCTTACAGCATAACAGAAGAATTTGTATCATGCATACTTCTTTACTAACCTATGCTTTCCTGAGCACCCGACAGCCCCACGGCCCGACATAGCATTAAAATCACATAGGACAAACGGACCTTTGGACCTTTTTTCTTTTTCATCCTTTCTACGTTAGCTGACGGACCAGCAGTTGGTTTAGCCTGTATGATGCCTGAGAGGGCGAGTCGGATGTGTCAAATCTCCCGTGCCAAAATCTTACAGACATGGTCGTGTCCCTATTGCTTCATGCGGGTGTATATCTGCTCGTCTATAGGAATATCGATACGTTTGGTTTGCTTCGCACGTAGATAATGCTATAAATGAGCTGAAAAACAATATTATCAAGACCCAAAAGGCACTTTAAATGTTACGAATTTCGGAATACCCCCTTTTCACAAAAATGCGTTATCTGCTTAGTATCAGTCTAACCTTAACCTGCTTAATAGCACCTATCAGTAGCTTAGCTCAAAAAGACAAGGGGATGGATGAAATGTGGGGGGATCAAACCGCCCAACAAGTTGCTGCGGAATCCAAGCGTGGGTTGCTCTTCAAGCATGGAAACTATGCTATGTTTATACATTTCGGGCTCTATTCTCAATTGGCCAATAAAGTAGACGGGAAAACCTACTACGGTATCGGGGAATGGATCATGAGCAATCGAATGGCCAAGATTCCACCTGAAAAATACAAACAACTGGCTAAGACTTTTAATCCGAAAAATTTCGACGCTAAAGAGATCGCAGCCCTGGCCAAAGATGCTGGTATGAAATACATCGTTATCACAGCAAAGCATCATGATGGTTTTGCTTTGTTTGATACCGATTACGATGATTTTAACATCGTCGATGCCACACCCTTCGGCAGGGATCCCATGCACGAGCTAGCTCAAGCCAGTCGTGACGCTGGACTGGGTTTTGGGTTTTACTACTCCCAGAACCAGGACTGGACATCTCCTGGTGCGCAGGGAGGACCTCAAAAAGATGCCAACGGCAAACCCGCTACATTCACAGAATATTTTTATCGCGAGTGTCTTCCCCAGGTAAAAGAACTCACCAGCAACTATGGGCCGCTGGAGATGATCTGGTTTGATACGCCCGGAAATATTCCTAAAAAGCATGTCATGGAGCTTGTGGATGTGGTGAAGAAGAATCAACCCACAGCTTTGATGAATAGCCGTATTGGTCAAGGCCTGGGGGACTATGTGACCCTTGGAGATATGGAAGTGCCCATGAAGAAAGTAGAAGGTCTATGGGAGTCCGTCGATACCACAAACACCTCCTGGGCTTATGCCTGGTATGATGAGGACTGGAAATCGCCAAGGGAAATCCTGAAACGCCTGGTTGGCTGTGTAGGTCGTGGTGGCACCTACATGCTCAACATCGGACCACGTGGAGATGGAAGTGTGCCCAAGCCTGCGGCTTTGGCACTGAAAGGTGCAGGAGCGTGGATCCAGAACTACCCACAAGTAATCTATCATGCAGACCCATCCCCTTGGAACTATGGAATGCCTTGGGGAGACATTACAGCAAATGGAAGTAAACTCTTTCTATCCGTATTTGACTGGCCTGCATCAGGCCAGCTCTTCCTGGCCGGACTCAAAACCGAAATCAAAAATGCCAAAATTCTCCAGGGAAAGGAAAAATCAGAGGCTATTGGTTTTGAACAAAACGAAGGCTGGACTCGTTTTACTCTCCCGGATAAAGCTCCTGAGAAACTGGCATCTGTCATAGAGCTTGAGTTGGCTGGAGCACCCGAAGCCGATTCTACACATGGACTTGACCCAAATGTAGAAACAAGCATCACTGGTGACTTCGCCAAGGTTGACCAAGCTAAATTGGGCAAGACGCGATGGATGGGAAAGTTTGGAGAATGGTACAGTGCCATCGTTGCTAGTAATTGGCAAAAGGGGTCAAAAACAAGTTGGGATGTATCTGTCCTGGAGCCCGGATACTATCAAGTACAATTGTCCTATCGTGATAAAGGCCTGGAGTTTAAGCAAGAAGGTGAGCAACCAGGTGGCAATCGTATTGTATGGGCAGTCGAAGTGGAAGGTGGGCAGAAGATCCAAAATCAGCTCAGTATTTACAGAGTCTTTAAAAAATACGCTGTAGGCTGGCTGCATTTTCCTAAAGCTGGTCGCTATAAAGTTCATGTCAGCAATGTCGAAGGGGCCTCCTCGACGACAGAGCTGAAAAAGATACATTTCAAAAGAGTACTTTTTTGAGATGTGTAGGGGAAGCAGCAAGGTAGTGAATCATCTATTGGACCACCCGATACCTCAGTAGCATCTGTGTTTTAAACAAGCTCTGGATACTATTATTTTCTGTTTGGGATATCGTGCTATTTGCGTGCGAAGCAACTCTCATAGCTATACAGTCATTCTCCTTTTTGCTGGTTCTCCCTGGAGCGGATTTGGCGGATGACTCTCTTTTCACGATCGTAAATGCCATAGACGGAGACACGACGACATCTACGGATATCAACGGAACCCTTTTATAAAAATCCGCATGGTGCAATAGAGGGCG
The DNA here is from genome assembly GCA_039193385.1 of Verrucomicrobiota bacterium. Taxonomy (GTDB): domain Bacteria; phylum Verrucomicrobiota; class Verrucomicrobiia; order Methylacidiphilales; family JBCCWR01; genus JBCCWR01. Next base: position 13,634 of record JBCCWR010000002.1, read on the forward strand.
AATCAGATGTGTCAAAGCTTGAGGAGAAGAGACTTTAGAGACAACACAGTTGTAGCAAAAGGAGATACGATAACTTGGCGATAAAGTCTCCTCTTCGAAGATCCCAAGATCTTGCACAGATAATCGTGTCGCTATTGCATAACGCTATACGCCATTTTGGTAAATGTTATGAATGCTGACTCTTTCCCCCTGCACCCCGCACTCGCTATCTCGAAAATTAAAGCTCTCTTTCACCATACGCCCAACCTTTCCGCACTGGATCCTTAATGTATTTGTTCAATGAGGGATCTTTGAATGTCATACTCTTGGGCTCATACTCGACTAACTTTTGCGAGCGCAGCGCGATCGTTCCGAGAATCACCGTTTCGGTGAGTGGAGCTGCATAGTCAAAGTTAGAGCCGCAACGAGCGATCTCGCCGCGAATCTCTCCAATAATTTCGCGAACAGGTCCCCCAATGGCCCGTGGAATGGTCTTCGGAGGCAGTTGGCGACGCATTTCCTTCCAATTCTTCGTGAGCCGGGGGCTCCCAGGACGCATGTTTGGCGAATAGATGGAATTTTTATTTCCCAGAAGCAGGCAACCGCCTTCATAGTATATTGCATTGGGATCATTCGAATCCATCTCAGGGGGAAGTTTGGGAAGTCTGCCTCCCTCGTACCAAAATACTTTGACAGCAGGCCGGTTCGCAGCGGCAGCAAATTCGTACACATACGTCGCTGCCTCAGGTTTTGGATTCTTCACACCGTAGTCAGAACTATAATCGAGGTCGGACATGTAAACCTTGGCAGGGTAGCCAAGACTCAGAGCATATTTTGGAATGTCCAAAGTGTGACATCCGATATCTCCCAAGCCCCCAAGGCCAAATTCCCAAAACCAGCGCCAGCCTCTGGGGTGATAAGCGATGTTATAGTCTCTATAGGCCGCCGGACCTAGCCAGAGATCCCAATCTAGACTATCGGGAATCGGCTGCCCAATAGGCTGAGACTTTTTTACAGTAGAAATGTTTTTCGTAGTCCGGTTTGTCCAGGCGTGCACCTCGCGCACTTCCCCAAGAAGCCCAGCTTCATACCATTCGCGAATGTAACGCATACCCTCTAGCGTATGGCCCTGATTACCCATTACAGTAGCGACACTGAACTTTCGCGCTGCCGCTTGCAGGGTGCGCGCTTGCCAGATATCGTGAGTGAGAGGTTTTTGAGTATGGACAGCGATCCCACGTTCCATGGCCGCATAAGTAGCAGCAAAGTGGGTGTGATCTGGTGTGCTAACAATGACTAGATCCAACTCTTTATAATGGGTATCCAGCATCTTGCGAAAATCCTTATAGCGTTTGGCATTGGGAAACGCTTTGAACCCAAGTGCACCCACTTCGAAATCAACATCCGCTATGGCTACCACATTATGGTCCCTACAGTCGTGAAACGCAGTCTTGGCTATGCCTCCACCACCGATCAGTGCAATATTCACCTTGAAATTTGCATTTAAGCCTGTTTTTCCAATAGAAAATGGCGAACAAATAAATGAGCCCCCTACGGCTATAGTGGTTTTTAGATAAGTTCTTCTGGAAACAGAGTTCATCTGTAAAAAGAAAAAGCCCGCCACAAGCAAGCCATTCAGCTTGTCTTTATATTAATTGTATCATTTTTTCCAGCTTTTTAAGCTCTTCGTTAAACCGCATGATGCCATAGGCGCAAACACGACCATAGCTATGAAGATAAACCGAACCATTTGTTCCTCTCCAATCAAGATAATTTATTGCACTTAATGTTTGAATTCGGGTGCGCTATAAAGACTTTACCCAGAAATTGCGAAACTGGATTCGGTGGCCGTGGTCTTGCAAAAGGATGGGCGCCGGACCTTGGATGTGTGGCTTGAGACGGTTAAGTTCGGTGAATCCGGAACGCTCAAATATCTCTTGGTCTTTATGAATGAGTTCGCCGTTATGGTAAACGGTGATTTCAGGTGCCTGTATCAATTTTCCTGATTCATCGAATTGAGCGGCTCGAAAAGTAATATCGTAAGTCTGCCATTGCCCCGGCGGGCGGCTGCGATTCACTTTTGACGGAGCTACGCGATAGATTGAGCCTGCTTCTGTCCATCCAGATTCAAAACCATAGCTATCGAGTATTTGAACTTCATATGCGTTTTGGATAAAAATGCCACTGTTGCCACGCCCCTGTCCGGAATGTTCGGGCTCGTAGGGGAGCTTGAATTCGAGGTGAATCTCGCAGTCTGCATAGACATTTTTCGTAAACAGATGGCCCCCACTCTTGTTGCCTTCTTTGCGAGGAAAGGTCTCTAGGACGCCTCCGGGCAGCAGCTCCCAAGTAGCGGGTTTACCGTCACCATGTTCGAAACCTGACAAAGTGTCTGCAGGCAGAATAACATCCGCACCCTCGGGTGCTTTACGTCTCAATGTTTGCGAGATTCGCACGACTCTTTTGAGTTCGAAGGGCAATTCATCAACTTTACCTTTACCCCGTTTCATCGTTCGTTTGCCCTTCCAGCCATCAGGCCCGAGTTCAAACTCCCATTGCTTATCTTTATACTGAATGATTCCATCTAGGGGCTTGAGCACCTTTTCAAAATCAAGATTCGCGCGGCGCTCGAATGCATTCATCATTTTCACATGGAACGCTCCTCCATTCACCCCAACCACTTGGGCAACGATTGAGGGATTATCGAAACCATAAGATTTGGGCGGAGCATCAATATAAGCGCCCTGCCAGTCTCCCATAATTAGGGGCACCTCATCGGCATGCAAGACCGTCAGCAAGACACAGGTAAGGATTGAGAATGGAAAAAATGTAAAACGAAGTGAGGCGGTTAACATGATTTTTTTATATAGTAAGTTTCTTTACCGGATTCAAGTAGATCAGTGAGAACCCTGAAATGACTCCTACAATCCCCAGGCAGTTTTGATCTGAAAGACATCTTGTTAGTAAAATTGGCCAAATTGAAATTCCGGCTCATCTGAGATCGGCCTCCGAAACGGGTGTATCCTACATTTAGACGACCGATCCAGCCCTGGATTCGATCGTCAGGGAAAAGAGATATACAACCTAAAAAGAACAGTAGTCTGCGTAAAGGACGCATGCTAACAATCAAACCTATATAAAAAATCACTGGCGAGTGCCACGCTTTCGCAAGTCATCCAACATGCTTTGCATTTGGCTGACTACCTCTGGATTTTCAGAAATCACATTGTTTTCTTCCGAGGGATCTATCCTTAAATTATAGAGGCTCGGTCTTGCTTGTGGCTCATAGACTTGTTTGAGCTTGTCGGGCAGGTTATCGGGCATTTTTCCATCCACATATTTCCAGTTTCCATGACGAATAGCCTGAATACCTGCCGCGTTGGTGGTGATCATAGCTGGGCGGGCTTCTTGCTTCTGGCCGAGTAGGGTAGGTGCAAAGCTGATACTGTCGGGGGCATCCTGTACCGTCGGTGCATCCCCGCTGATCACTTGCACGAGTGTCGCGTAGATATCTACAATATTGACGGGGGTATCACTTACTGCTCCGACAGAGATTTTCCCATCCCAACGAACCAGCAAAGGAACGCGTGCACCCCCTTCATAGATTGAGTGTTTGTCACCGCGGTATTTTCCATTCAATGCCAGGCCTTGGGCAATTGCCTGTTTTTCCGGACGCTGTTTATCTGCCATGGGGATATCAGCGCCGTTGTCTGCTGTGAAAATAATTATGGTTTCCTCATCGATACCCTCGTATTCGAGTGCCCTTATGATTCGCCCTACTGACAAGTCGAGATCCTGGATAAAGTCGCCAAAAGCCCCGGCTCCGCTGGCACCACGCATGGTCTCCGAGGGAACGATGGGGTGGTGGGTAGCAGCTGGTGCGAAGTAAAGAAAGAAAGGTTGATTGGATCCACTACGATGTGTTTTTTTGATCCACTCTATAGCTTTGTCTGTCATAAACTCTGAGGCCGTCTCTCGGTTGCGCTGAGGGGCATCAAGTCCCAAATACTTCTTACCATAAAAGCTGCTCGCGTAAGGACTGAGTTTCTTGGATCGCAAACCCCATACTCCATCATTTTCGATCCACACTCGAAGCATATCATCAAGGTTTTGTGGAAGACCGAAATGATAATCAAACCCAACATCATTCGGCCCAGGCGATAGCTTCTCAGTCCATACGACAGGTCTTTTATTACCATAACCCAAATGCCACTTACCGATTTGCGCGGTGGTGTAGCCGAGCTTTTGAAAATACTTGGGGAGTGTGGTGCGATCGGTCGCAACGACCAAAGGATCATACACATTTACAACACCAAAGGGAAGCGGGCCGCGCCAGGCATATTCCCCAGTTAACAATGCGTAGCGCGTCGGTGAGCAGATGGAGCCTGGCGCGTTGGCGTTGGTAAACATCATTCCCTTTTCAGCCAGCTGATTGAGGCTCGGAGTTCGTATGAATTCCTTAGACGCACCATAGGCATTGACATGGCCCACGCCAAAGTCATCCGCCATAATCAATACTACATTGGGCTTTCCGTTAAGGATGCTTACTCCCAGTAAGCTTATGAGGAATGCACTGAGTGTCTTCACAAAAGCACAGTATAGCCCTTACGATTAGATTGTCGAATAGGGCCAAACATCAGGGACTCGTTATTTAATTCCTGGCATTTTCTGAATATTGGGAACTGACTTCTTAATAGGATTTGCCTTCAGGAGCTCGGCGGTTTCTGCAAGGATCGCATAGGCTTCTGGTTGTACGACCCCATTGCCGTCAGGCCCTACATTAAGGAGGAGCGCTCCACCCTTTTCGTTGATATCCTTGAGTTTGTCGTAAACGGTCTGGGCACTCTTCCATGCATCATCGCTTTTCTTGTAGCCCCACGAGTAATTCATGGTGTAACAACCTTCCCAGTGCATGGCAAAGGCGTCCTTAAAATGCTTCTGTTCCTGGGTGACGTAATCGAGTTCAAAAGTCTTCCTTTTGGCCACTCGGTTGTTGACGATGACATTGCGGTCAGCATTACGGATGGCGTTATAGAGTTCGATGCCATCTTTCATCGTCCACCACTTCACCCAATCGCCGTCGAACCACAAAACACTTGGTTCATATTTCTCGATGAGTTCCAGCACCTGGTTGCGCTGGTAATCGACATATTCCTGTTTCCGATCATCGACGATCTGCGTGTTACGCGCATTTCCCTTTTTACCCAGATCAACGGGACGCGCTTGGGTGTGATGGTGCCAATCGAGAATACTGTAATAGAGACCAAAACGAATGCCGTGTTTATCGCAAGCTTGCTTGAGCTCCATCAGTAAGTCGCGGTCTTTGATCGGAGTAGCCGCAATGTCATAGTCCGTATAGGCACTATCCCAGAGGCAGAAACCTTCATGGTGCTTTGAAGTAATGACCAGATAAGTCATACCTGCCTTTTTGGCCGCAGACACGATGGTCTCAGCATCGAAGTCAGCAGGGTTGAATTCCTTGGCCAACTCGGCGTATTCCTCCCGATCGATATTCAAGGTGCCCATGATCCATTCGGAGTAGACACTCCCGCCCCCGCCATTTTTATTGGGGAGGCGCTGGTCTTTCCATTCGCCCCCCAATATGGAATACAAGCCAAAGTGGATGAACATGCCGTATTGCGTATCGGCAAACCACTGCATGCGCGTGTTATATTCTTCAAGGGATTCGGACTTAAGTTCAGCAGCCTGAGATAAGGAATTACTGGAAACGATAAAAATGGATACGAGGACTATTAATGATCTTTTCATAACAAAATAAAGTTAATTTGAACTATTTTTTGCATTAAACCAATGCAAAAAAAGAAAAAAAGGAGGCGAAAAAGAAAAATTACACCCAGGAGGAGCAGCCTTTCTCTGGAGTTAATTAGAAAAAGGCTACAGGCCAGACGCGATTGAAATGACATTAGCCGCACCATTGAGACTTAAACCCACATCATGCGGGTTCAATCAGATTAGTCGGTCTCTAAAAATGCGCTGGATATAATCTGCAGGCCAGACATTGCATCAACACCTCCATTGGATTGAAGCTGTCCCGTTATCTCACCTGTGCTAGTGGAAGTGTACGTAAAGTCTATGTAGTTTACGCTGGGCATCCTAAAGAATTCGTTATTTGCTGGCACACTAAACAAACCTGAATTAACCGCATAATTACCAGTGCCTGAAACTTGCCCGAAAATACGGATGGTGTATTCCGTATCTGGACTTAAGCCGCTAAAGCGCCAGCGGAGGTTTTTACCAGCTACCCTTAGCTGCGTATAGACTAAATCCCTTCCCAGTGTGTCATTCGCATTGGTGTCCTCCCAAGTTCGATAAACCCTTCCTTCGTAATTCAACTCAAATTGAACCGATGTCGTATTACCCTGTCCATCGATCAGGTTACTGAGCGTCGGATTGGTTATTAATGATAGGGCATCTCCCGGGCCTACAACGAGACTGTTCCATGCTCCTTCCTGCCCCGCTAAAGGTACCATGGCAGCATTTCCCGGTGTTGTGTCAGAACCAGCATAGGTGTTTACGCCACCCGTCTTTGTGGTATCGAAGTCGATGCTGATTAGATCGCTAACTTCTGTTACATCAATCTCCAACTGAACCTCTGCAAGGCCTCCCTGACCATCAGATGCCTCTATCACAAAGACGTTATTGCCTGCATCACTGTTGGTAGGCGTTCCGCTCAGAGTTCCATCAGCCGCCACATTCAACCAACCTGGACCAGAGACTTTGCTATAGCTCAATACATCACCATCGACATCAGTGGCTGTGCCGGCAATCGTGCCACTGTAAACGCTGCCTCCGCTTGCACCCCCTACCGTGATCACATCCTCACCAAAGGTTGGTTGATAGTTAAAGGCTGAGGTAGTGCTGGAAGTGATCTGCAAGCCAGACATAGCACTGATGGTGCCATCGGAATTGAGTCGGCCGGTGATTTGGCCCTGGCTATCCGAGACCACAGTAAAGTCCATATAATTCTGCAGGGGCATCGGAATCAGTGAGCTATTGACTGCAAAATAACCACGATTGCTGGACCAGCCATCAGAACCGGAAACCTGGCCGAAGACACGGATGGTGTATTGGGTATCCGGCCGCAAGCCATTGAAGCGCCATTTCAGATTTCTGCCTGCTATACCATACTGCGTATAGACCACATCGCGCCCTAGTAAATCAGGTGTACTGCTATCTTCCCAGGTTCGATAAACTAGCCCTTGGTAATTCAATTCAAAATGAACTGATGTCGCTTGTCCTTTGCCATCTATGAGATTACTAAGCACCGGATTGGTTCGTAGAGATTGGGTATCTCCAGAACCCACCCCAAGACTATTCCACAAACCACTCTGGCCGGGCAGAGGCATCATACTGGCATTTCCAGGGGTTATGCCTGAGCCGGAATACGTATTCATACTACCGGTCTTCGTGGTATCAAAATCGATACTGAGCAAAGCTTGCGCTGCTACCACTGTAATGTTGAGCTGAACTTCATCCGTGCCGCCCTGGCCATCTGCAACCATAACGGTGAAGTAGTTAACGCCCAGATCGCTCGATGTAGGCGTGCCGCTGAGCGTACCATCCGCTGCTATAGTGAGCCACGGTAATCCAGAGACTTTGCTGTATGTTAGCGTGTCTCCATCAGCATCTGTGGCTGATCCTGCGATGGTGTCGCTGTAAGCAACGTCTTCGTTGGCATCAAGACCATTGATAGGGTCGACGTTAAAGACAGGTGGGTTGTTTGGCGGTGTCGGGCCTCCAGCGATACTACCAGATGCGTAGATACGAATGTCATCTAAAGTCGAGAATTCTTTAGCTGCACCATTAGCATTACCTTTAAATCGGAATCGAGTTTGATTTGTCAGGGTATAATCAGCAATCGTAACTCTCTCGTCGACATAAGTTGTCCAGTTACGCGGGTCATCGCTTGTCAATTTACCTCGCCCAATTTTGTGGACTCCGGTCCAGCTTTTTCCGCTGTTGGTAGACATCTCCAATTTGTGTCCTTCTCCACTTTCCAGGTTGGCTAAACTGAAGGTATATTCCACTGTCACCTCGGTATAGCCATCTAGCGGAAGATCATGGGTGCTTGAGAGTGTAGAATCGTCTCCGTTTTGAATGACTCTGATTCTGTAACTTCCGTCACCATTCTCTACCCTTATGCATCGGGCACCCCCACTCGCCCAGTTGCCAAAACCACTTTCGAAATCGTCGGATTGAATGAGGGATTCATTGCCGGAGACGACCAGAAGGTTCATCGTCGCGATATCGTTTTCACCGTTTCCATTAGAAACATTTATTGTAAAAGTATTACTTCCGATATCTGCGGCGGAGGGGGTTCCACTTAGCGTGCCATCCGCAGCGACACTTAACCATCCCGGTCCGGAGATCTTTAGGTAGCTAACGGTATCTCCATTTGGGTCAAAGGCTCGGTCCGCGATGGAACCGGTGTAAGCGTTTCCACTGTAGGCTTTGTTTGCGATTAATGAATCGATGATGAAGTTTGGCGCTGTAGGTTCGGTCCCCGCCTTATACATCTGGACCGCCAGGTAGGGATCGTTGGGCATGGTGATGGAGAAACTACCGGATTGGATGCCCTTATCGGTTATTGTCATATTCCACGTATCCAGCAAGCTCACTCGGTAATCGATACCGGCAGGCATATTATAGTTGCGGCTGGTGGCGGTCTGGTCGCCATAGTAATAAAGAAAATAGTCGTCTCCGTTTTGGGCGGCTTGCTCATCACCGCTGACGGGTTCGAGTTTCTTCTCGGGGATATGATTCATTAGTGTATCGAACCAATCGATACGTGCAGGACTGGTGCCTTTTAAGCTGCCTCCCCGTGACCACCAAAGAATATTGTCCGGCGAAAGGTAACACTCGCCATGACCTAAATAGGTGCCTTTAACCGTGGCATCCCAATAGCGCGCCGTCATTTCCTCGCCGCTCAATTGCCCCCAGGAACTGGCTACGTCGCCCTCATACTTCGCCTCGTCATAGACTACGGGTTTTTGGTATCTATCACGAAGTTCGAGCCCTCCGTCCTTTAAACCACTGGCATCACCCTGGTAACTGACGTGAGTAACCCACGATTTATTATGATCGAAAACATTTTTTGGAAAACCGGGATAATTATGGATGCTTCTAAGGTGGTCATAGGGGTCTTTGTTTTGAAAAAAAGTTCCCATAGCATCCCAAAAATCATCGGGAAACCCTACCAGATGATACTCGTTGGCCATGGACCACCACACATTGCGGTAGCATGCGAGCCGCGCGATCATGTAGTCCCAGTAGCGCTCCATTTCTTCCTGGGTTTGGTTGTTTTTGAATCCGAAAGTCAAACCGTTGTAAGAATCGTAGGGATGCATGACGATGATATCTGCTTCGATTCCGAGATCTTGGAGTTGATTCAAACGCATTTCCAAATTGTGCCAGAAGTCGGGGTTGAAACGGGTGAAATCCCAGTTCTCCAGGGTGCCTTCCACCGGATAATGCTCTGGCTCTACATCGTTCCCGTAGTTGAATGATTTCGGGAATATGCATATCCTAATTTTGTTAAATCTGTGTTGACTGAGGGTCTCTAGGGTCCGATCTTGCAAGGCAGTGGTCTGGTTGATCCAGCCATAAACCGTAGTGCCATTCTCAAAGTAGGGAGTGCCATCTTCATATTGGAAATGGAAGGTGTCTCGCACGCTGACTGGGCCGCGATTGTTTCCGGTAGGCGGCACACAGGTAAACGAGCCAGCCTGGCCGTCCAAAGCCGGTGCGTTGCTAACAGTTGTGTAATTCCAGACACCTTCAGAGCGTGGCATGAAACGGATTTTGTAGATCCCGTTTCCATCATAGAAACCGGGAACCGTGATACTGGTGCTTCCTTGGCTAAAGTTAGCATCGAGGGTGACATCGACATAGGGATTACCGCTTGACGGGCCAGACAGTGTGACTTCAAAGCAGTCCCATTTTTCAACAGACTGGGCATTCAGAGAGACAAAGGAGAAGCAAAGTGCGAGCAATAGTGGGATATAGTTTTTTTTCATAACGATGTCCTAACTCCTTAAGCAGTCGTTGGGGTTTATTCTAGGGAGAGAGCAAAGGTTTAACTTTTTATAATCCATATTGTTATTATGGTTTTTATTGAATATGTGGTTATGTTGGCAAATATAAGTTGGCTCGTCAATATAATCTACTTTTTAATGTTAAGACCTAGTCATCGCGCTTACAACGAGTTCAAGCGGCCTAGCCTGTAGCCTCTAAGAGATGCAAAAAAGCTATTCTCGGCCAAAGTAGATAACAAAATACCCAAAAGAGCAGTGTTTTTGGGTTTTATAGATCGTTGGCCAAGAGTTGTAGAGTCTGAGCATCGCGAAGTTCTAAGGTTATGCGAAAGTCACAAACTGCATGGAAAAGCCATCGGTTTCTTTGATAGGCCAATTTTGTGTTCTGCGATTCTCAATGAAGTGCTTAAGTGGACATTGGACAAAAAGTTGGCTTAATCTTAAGAAGAGCTAACTGACTTCTGACTTAGCTGTGTTTCTTTTGTTTTTTCACAGTTTAATTGCTTGGTTCATTGCTGACCGATTTCAACACAGCAATGGCTTTCTTGCGCAGTTCCTCATTCGTCGGGTTTCGTCCATGTTTTACCTTAAAGGCAGCCACGGCTCGCTTCATGCCGGTGTAATAGTTCGACAAAGTATGGTAGAATGGCTGTTCTAAATTAGTGTCATCAATGAGCCACACTCCACGGTGCTTGCCATTGATTTTTTCGTTGCAGTACAGCTCCCAATAGAGGACGAATGGACAACCCCACTCGACAGCGCTGAGACATACGTCTCGGGCGAATTCATCCTGTTTCTCAGGCGTCCCCGCCGCTGCCAAGGGAAGACCATATTCCCCTATAAAAACACGCTTACCTTGAAATCCGGGTTTGGAGGGCAGTTTCGACTCGATGTAGTCCAAGGCTTTCTGCAGCGCTTCCCGCACATTGTCTTTGTTGGGTTTGGTCGTGTCATAACTCGAGTAAGATACGTAGTCCAACGTGGTATGGGGAAGCACATCGTTGACCAGGCACTTGCCACCCTTCATCCCCTTAGCCACCAAGTTGACCTCAGTGTAATGATAGAGGGAAATACCATCCACGGGCACCTCTCGCTTTGCATCATCAATGGCTTCCTGACGTACGTTGAGCCAGTCGATCATGCCCTTGATAGCCTCAGGCGTAGGATCTTTGGTCCGGTCGGTTCCTTGATGAAGGAGCCAATCTCCCTCCCAATGTCCAAGGAGAAATGTCTTACCGGTGCCTTGGTATGTCGTCAACAAATAGGTGGCCAAGGCCTTTATCTCACCATAAGTGGCATCACGCTCTGCTTTGGAAAAACCATCTTGCCATCTCACCGGAGCAAAGGTATTGACCCAGATGAGGTAGTAGGCAAAAGGCATGTCCAACACGGCTTTCATGGAGGGCTCTTTGTGAGCCAGATCGGTCAAAGACTGGATGTCATCGCGGGGCGGTAGCCCATAGAGCTTGCCCTTATAGCGTTCACTCATAGCAAACTTCAGAAGATTGGAGCCCATGGCCAGAATACGCTCTGCCGTCTCGACCAGAGTGGTCTTCTCGGTGAACTGATATTTCACGCCGATGGTCTGAGTTCCGAGGACGTAGTTGGTGGTATCTATCTCAGACTCAGGACTGGGTCCGTTCAAAATCTGCGCGCTACTTGCGTTTACCCAGAGATGTATGATAACGAAAGCCAAGAAGCACGTATGATATTTCACGTTCATAGGTTTCTTACCTATGAATGTTAAAAGATAAATACAAGGATGAAAGAGAAACCTTTTCCCACCAAGACGCACGACCATTTAATGAAAAGTAAAAAGAGAAAAGAGTTCCGGTAGCTGAAAAACTGAGCACAGGACTTGGATGAAGCAAGTTAGTGGACCCTGTGGATCATTCGTTTACGGCCTGCTTTGCAGCCAACTTGAGTTGATTTGCCGTTCGACTTTCCAATGAGTTGTTCCACCGAATAGTTGTCGGGTCTCTGTCTGCAAGAACTTGCATAAAAACACATGCCGCCAGGTAAGCGCCCCTCTTGCTGGGATGACTACCATCCTTCGCATAAAGAGACCGAAACAAGTTCTCATCCAAGTCGTATACGGCTCTGAACGCTAGACCCACCGGAGCTATCAAGGCCGCATTATCTCGAGCTGCCTGTTCATAGTTCTCGGCCAACTTTTTTTGCATGGTTGGAAAGTCTGGAAAACTATTGGGGTTCCGAGCATCCCCATCGCGACGACCCCACGTCATATATAGGCACATTTTCGGCTGTGGTTTAAGATCGCTAAAAAACTGAGAAAAACCTTTGACTGCCATATGAAAAGACTTTGTATACTTGCCGGGTAAGGCGGGCGTCTGGCTTTGATCCTGTAAGATGATGAAGGACCAATCCTTACTTCTTAGTTTATCCAAGATCGCCGGGTTATTGAGATGTTGGGTGAGATTCTTTCCTCCCGGAGCGATGAAATCGAAATGGACATGCACACCTTCCCGTTTGAATAACTCAGTGACCGTTTGCTTGATTCCTTGCGTATAACTATTGCCAATGAAAAGAATATTCTCTTCACCGAAAGCGGGCAGCGTAGTGGCTAAGGCAACAAATAAAATATTAAGCATGCGCACCATTGAGAAAAGTATCTTTGAGATTACCCAAGTAAGAATGCCGGTGCCCTTTAGTGGATTCAATTCCTAATGAGAACGATACGTTCCCTTTTTCTACAAAGGAAGAATGAAGAAAAATGACAGACATTTAATAACGATGAGAGTTGCTTCGCATTTAAATAGAGCTATAAACCAAGCCGAAACCAGTGCCATTACGATGCAAAAGAAATTTAAAATATTACCCATGACGGACGGACCCTTTTTATGATTCAGCTTATTTTTCGAAAATATGGCAATCGCCAATACCTTAAAGATGATCTTCTCTCCGGATTGACCGTTGCCCTTGCCCTTGTTCCTGAAGCCGTCGCTTTTGCCTTTGTGGCAGGAGTCAATCCCCTCGTTGGGCTTTATGCTGCCTTCATTATCGGTCTTGTTGCATCGATAGCAGGAGGACGCCCAGGCATGATTTCTGGCGCGACTGGTGCGCTTGCTGTTGTTGTGGTGTCATTGGTCGCAACACACGGAATAGAGTATTTATTTGCTACGGTTGTTTTATGTGGCGTCTTGCAAATCACCGCCGGGCTTTTTCGCCTGGGGAAATTTATTCGTCTGGTCCCACATTCGGTGATGTTTGGCTTTGTCAATGGTCTGGCTATCGTCATTTTTATGGCCCAACTCGATAGTTTTAAAATCAGTAATGATGCGGGTGAGAAAGTGTGGATGCAAGGCAGTGGCCTTTGGATGATGCTGGGCCTGGTTGGCCTGACCATGCTCATCATACAGTTTTTACCCAAATTGACGAAGGCTGTACCCTCCTCGCTCATGGCCATCTTAGTGACTTCTGCCATTGTCATTGGTTTTGGTCTAGATACCCCGTCCGTAGGTGATGTCGCCAGTGTCGCAGGTGGCTTCCCGAGTTTTCACATACCTGGTGTTCCCTTTAATCTGGAAACATTAGCGATCATTTGGCCCTTCGCGTTGACCATGGCAAGTGTGGGCTTGATCGAGTCCTTGATGACTATGTCCCTCATCGATGAGCTCACTGAGACGCGAGGCAAAGGAAATCGTGAATGCGTGGGGCAGGGCCTAGCCAATGTTTTCACGGGTTTCTTTGGAGGTATGGGTGGATGTGCGATGATTGGCCAGTCGATGATTAATATCCGCTCCGGAGGCCGCACACGCCTTTCAGGTATTTCAGCAGCGTTGTTCCTGCTTCTTTTCATCCTGTTTATCCCGAATTTGATCGAAAAAATCCCTATTGCTGCGCTCGTAGGAGTTATGTTTATGGTGGTCATAGGCACCTTCGAGTGGACCAGTTTTCGCATCCTGAACAAAATCCCCAAGGTAGATGCATTCGTATTGATCATGGTGTCCTTAATCACCGTTTTGCTGCACAATCTAGCCCTTGCGGTCATCGCCGGTGTTGTTATCTCTGCACTGGCTTTTGCCTGGGAAAGTGCCACGCATCTCCGCGCCGAAGTCTCCAAAGATGAAAAAGGCATCAAACACTATGACCTTTTTGGTCCCTTGTTTTTTGGATCGGTTAAATCCTTTCAAGATATCTTTAACCCATCCAAGGACCCCAAAGAAGTCGTTATCGACTTTCAGAATTCGCGGGTCTGGGACCACTCTGGCATCGAAGCCATTAACTCACTGACGAAGCGCTATGGGAAGCGAGGAACCATCTTGCATCTACGCCACCTTAGCGCAGAATGCCGACAACTGCTCGATAAAGCGGGTAACATGATCGAGGTCAACATCGTCGAAGATCCCAAATATCATATAGCCGAAGACAAGCTCGATTAATGGAATGCTCTCTAAAAATCTGAGCTCGGGATCAGAAAGCTGTATTTAAAACAGACTCTTGGGAAAATCAGTGTGTGAGAAAAAACTAAACCAAGAATCCGTGATTCTTGGAACGATCGCCTTGCGTTCGCAAAATTAATTAGGCATGAGCCTAAGAGCTTGACTTTCAAAGATCCATAGTGGAATAAGTACGCTATTTAAATAAAGTTAAAGTTAACTTAAATTTTTTAATTCTAGAAAATAAAAGAGCGTCAGCAGACCACACGATAAAGTTAAAATTAACAGATCAAAACCCAAGCGTATGAAAATTAAAATCAAAAGTGCTTTAATGGTTATTTGTATGCTGGCAGCGACTCCACTTGCCAAAGCACAAATCTTTACTGCTATTGCAGATGCTCATGTAGCCGAAACCTCTCCGAACAACAATAATGGCTCACTAAAACGCTTACAGCTTAGAAGTGGCGCTTTAGGAAAAAAGAGCATCGCCTACATCAAGTTTGAAGTCCAAGGATTGCAGGGCAAGGTAAGACTGGCTCGTCTCAAGGTCAAAACCAAATCAGCGGATGGTCTGGTAAATGTGCATGCTATTTCCGATAACAATTGGGTGGAAACCGACATTACTTGGAATAAAAAACCCGCTCTCACCAGTGTTATTGATACCATTACTGCTTACTCTGGACAGTGGATCACTTTGGATGTCACTAAGGCCATCAAGGGAGATGGCATCTATACATTTGCACTGACGAGTTCAGCCGATACTGATTCTAGAAGCGATTTTTCCAGTCGGCACACAGGTGCTGCCCCTATTTTAGATATCGGAACAGACCATGTATTAGATTGGCAGGTAGTGAAGACGGTCTATCCCACTGATGATGTCGTTGTGGCGGGGGTAGTGATGGATGCGAGCCGTCTACCCTATGATCCGGAGAATGAAGATTGCTCACCGGCGATTCAAAAAGCGCTGGATGAAGTAGGGGCTGCTGGAGGCGGAACGGTCTTTCTACCTGTAGGTATCTATCGGTGTGATGCCGTCATCGATTTTCCGATGGACGTCCATTTGCGAGGGGACTGGGGCAAGATTACAGATAAAGACAAAACAGTTCGCGGGACGATCCTTAAAGTGATCTACAACGGAATGCACACGAATGAGAGCCCTCCATTTATCCAATTGAACTACAGGAGCGGTTTGCAGAATTTATCTATCTGGTATCCAAATCAAAGCTTAAGCTCAGTCGTTCCCTACGCCGCAACCATTGGTGTGACCGACTCGCTCATTGCAGAGATCCGGATTGAGAATGTCAATTTAGTTAACTGCTACCGTAGTTTCATTCTAAATACTAGCAACCTTCGCTCCAACATTAATGGGATCTACGGTTCCCCTTTAAACATGGGACTCTATCAGCAAGCTTCTAGAGATATTCCTAGTTTTTCCAGAGTTTACTTTTCTTCAGAATACTGGGCTCAATCCGGCCTGAAAAATGCGCCTAAGCGATCAGAACTCATGGAGTATATGAAAAATAATACCACCGGAATCAAAATCGATGCTTCGGACAACATTCTGGCCAATGAGTTACACGTGGCTGACTGTCAGATTGGCTTCCACTTTACAGAGTATCCTGGCGAGGGAACTATGAACGGTATGGTCTACGGATGGAGTTCAAAGAACTGTGTGATTGGTTTGTTAGCTGATCCAATTGGGGACACCCGCTTCATTAATTGTCATTTCTCGGGGGATACCGCTGTAGAATTGAAAGGCCAAACTATGGATCTTTTTTTTAATGGATGTTTCTTTGAATCAACAGTTTCATCCTATGATTTGATAGATGGGCGAGATAAGAGACTCGTCTATCTTCACTTTCAAAACTGTCGTTTTAAAAATAAGATCGATGTGCCCAAAGGGCATCTGTCGATCGTGAATTCTACCTTTGATTATGTAGGCGATATACCCATTGAGTTAGATAAATTGACTCAATCGGCAGTTCTAGCTGGAAACACCTTTGCCTATAAAGGCGACCCGATTAAACTAAAACGCACAGACCCGTCAAAGGTGCTCATCGACAAGAACCCTACCTACTCAGAAAAGTTCTTACCTTTTGATGCAGAAGGCTACGATCAAATCCGCAAACCAGCAGACACGCACATGATCGTCATCGGGAGCCGGGGCTATGAAGTTGCAGTTGATGGTACAACCGATGATGCACCAGTTCTTCAGCTAGCGCTCAATGACGTGGCAGCTCTAGGAGGTGGTATTGTAATGGTTCCACAACTATGCGATGCAGGCTATGCCATTCGCTCACCACTTAGGATACCGCCTGGAGTCGAGTTGCGCGCATCTGCCGAGGGCAAGCACTCTCTTCGGGCAGCTCAAAATATGCCAGGAGCTCTTTTTCAAATATACTATGGGCGTGGAGGTTCGGATCCTGCGATTACTCTTCAAAAAGGGAGTGGCTTTAGAGGATTCACCATTTACTACCCTGAGCAGCTTATTAATGACCTTACACCCTATGCCCCGGCAATTCATATAGCTGGAGATGATGCCTATGTGCAAAACATCCAGTCGGTCAATGCTACGGACTTTATTCTTTGCACCAACAGCACTAATGTCTTGCTCGAACGTCTAACTGCTGATCATACAGATCGATTATTCAAGCTCGTAAATTGCACGAACAGTCGAATCAATTCCGTTAATATTTACGGGGAGTGGGACGACACGGGACTGGGCCCCTATTTGGAACAGGATATTCGTCTGATGGAACATGGAATGGCCCATTGCCTTGCTTATGAGATCATAGATTCGAGTAATATAGAAATTTTTTCGACCTTTGGCAGAGCTTGTTATTTAGGGGGCAGATTTATTAATTCATCTGTGCATACCTTACAATTTTCGTTTGAGTCATATAGTAACGGGATAGAGATAGATGGAATACCCTCCGGGAAACGTGTGGAACTGCTAGGTTCATCAATGCGTGTGGATCGTGATTATAAAGAATCTGAAAAGATATTCCTAGATGTTAAAGGAAACTCCGACAGTGGAGCTTTTCGATTAATTTCATCTATGCTAGACGGCTATCCAGATACTATTTTAAAGTCAACTAATCTAGACTGCACACTGCAACAGTGTGCCTTTGTTATGGATCGATTTAAAATGGCTAAGCAGGGAGTGCACTTGGACGGAGATGAGCCCGCAGTTACCCGCATTGAAAATTGTGCCATTGATTTTCCACACCTTTTCACAGATATAGCCAATATATCTGGGAAACGCTTGGAAATGGTGGGCAACATCTGTATGGCCGGGTTGGAATATCCGCAGAATAGTACTCAATATCTCGATTCGGTCGATCCATTAGAGATATCGCCGAAGATCCGTTTTGCCGCCGTAGCGAACCTGGTGACCCCAAGAGTTAGCACTCCTTTCCATTCAACACCCATCGACGGAGGGATGACTCTGCTTTCGATAGACTTTGAAACTGAGTATTTCGAGCACGATGCCTTGCAGTATATGTTTGGATATCGTCCGAGTGAGACTTCTAGCAATCTTGTTTTTGAAGTAACGAGTCAGCTTTTTGATGAAAAATATAAATCGACTTCGGTAGGCATCCAATTCGGCTATTATTCAAAGGAAGCAGGAACTGTTTCGGTTGAATATCAATTACCTAAAGCTGATTGGGTCGTCGTGGATACGCTGAAGCTTAAAGACGAAACCGCCGAAACAAAATTCGAAACAAAAGTGATAAAAGTCTCAGAGAACTTGCTACAACAAGGCACCCGTATTCGTCTCGTGCTCCAGTCAGGTAATGCATTGTTTTCATTCATATCAGTAAATGGCAAGGATCTCCTACCAATACCCTTTGGGACTTGACCCTGTCTTGCATATCAGATTGCGTGCAACGCAATACCTCGAAATGCGATTGGCTGAAGTAAGACCCGCTGTATGGTTTCGTCTTATCTTCATATACTCCTATGAAATCCTTCCTCTTATTGACTCTAGCGTTCTTAGCTGTGCCCTTTTTTAGCCTAAAAGCGAAACCAAAAATCACCAGCTACTTAGAGGTGATATCCGTTGAAACAAAAAAGAGAGAGATTGTGCTTGAGCACAATTTGAAAATCAATGCCCCCAATTGGTCCCCTACTGGTGAATTCTTTGTGGTTAACTTTGACGGGAAGCTGCATAAAATTGATCGGGCAGGAAAAGAAATTAAAGAAATTGATACCGGTTTTGCAGATCGCTGTAACAACGATCATGGCATATCTCCAGATGGTACCCGCCTGGCCATCAGTCACTCGCCTCGCAACGAAGATGGAAATAAAGGGGTTTCAACCATATATACCGCTCCGATTGAAGATGGAAAGCCCGTGCAAATTACGATGAAAAATCCTTCATGGTGGCATGGCTGGTCTCCTGACGGAAAGACTCTAGCCTACACCGCCAGCCGCAATAAAAACATTGATATTTATACCATTCCCGTGGATGGCGGCGAGGAAACACGGCTGACAGACTCTCCCGCTCACGACGACGGCGCAGATTATTCTCCCGACGGAAAATACATCTATTGGAATTCTCATTCCTCCGGCAGCATGGAAATCTGGCGTATGAAGGTAGATGGCAGTGACAAAATCCAAATCACGAAAGATGCCCATTCCAATTGGTTTCCTCATCCTTCACCGGATGGTAAGTATTTGGTCTACCTCTGTTATCTCGAAGATCAGGGTAATGCTCATCCTTCCTGGAAAGATGTCAAACTTAGATTGATCGATTTAGAAACAAGCGAAACCACCGATTTAACGGATGTTTTCCTCGGTGGACAGGGCACAATTAATGTCCCCTCCTGGTCGCCAGACAGTCGCTATGTCGCCTTTGTAAGTTATGACCTAGAGCATTTTTGAATTAAATTTAAACATAGTTGCAGTGATGAAAGAAGTTTCTGCATTCATCGGCCGAGAAGGAGTCAAAACTAGCAACGACAGCCTCCACAAGCTCATCCCAAGTTCTTTTTGCTGCTTGACGTAAAAGAGCTTTAAATTTAGCAAAAGCCATTTCTATAGGATTAAGGTCTGGGCTGTATGCGGGAAGATAAACTAGCTCGGCCCCCGCCGCTTCAATAGCTTCTCTAACGCCTTTTACTTTGTGAGCAGGTAGGTTATCACAGATAACAATATCACCTTTACTAAGGGTTGGGCAGAGATGTTGGATAATATAGCTTACAAACATTTCTCCATCCATTGCACCATCAACAAGCAATGGCGCAGTCAGTGCGTTATATCTTAGTGCTGCCAAAAACGTGGAGCTATTCCAATGACCGTATGGAACCTGGTCATGGCAACGTTCTCCTCGAAAAGCTCTTCCATAGAGACGAGTCATTTTGGTATTTACACCAGTTTCATCTAGAAAAACAAGTTTCTGAGGATTCCATATAAGTTGATCCCATTTCCATTGTAGACGTTTGGCTTCTATATCAGCGCGTCCACGTTCGCTGGCTCGAAACGTTTTTTTTAAAGCTATAGCCCATCTTAGTCAGATGATAGTGCAGAGTTGCTAGACTAATGCTTAACTCATGTTGGTCATAAAGCTTTTCTTGCATTTGCTCCAAAGTTATTCCTGGAGTTTTTTTGATCCATTCGATGAGCTGCTTTTTATACGGTTGAAGCTTGCTTTTGAGATGGCCGCCCTGCTGTTTATAATACACTTCTCCCCTTTGTTTGTACCTTTTCCAATAATGACAGATTGTTGTTCTATTAATTCCAAAACTATGGGCTGCCTGGCTTTGACTCATACCTGCTTCAAGGGCTCTAATAATTTTCTCTCTTAAATCTTTGCTATAAGCTTTCATCCTTAAGCTTATAATTCTACATAATCACAATGTACAGCTTGTTGTGACTTAATTCAAAAATCCTCTAGTAGAATAATGTATGGACTGCTCTTGAAGCTATTTCTTGAAACCCGCATGATGCCATAGACAGCAAGCTGTGGAGCCTGATGTGATTGATCCCCATGAAGCCAGGCTTCGGTACGATGGGCTGGCCTGGATGAAGGCGAGAGGTCAGGGAATTTGAATGGCCAGAGTTGCTCCTTCTTTCACGGGAAAGAGAGCCTTTTTTTGTTCCAGAAGCTGGGACATTTCCTGAAGCATTTGTTTGAGTTTCTCAGGGTTGGAGGTGGCTAGATTCTCAGATTCGCTGCGATCGCTCTTGAGGTTGAAAAGCTCATACGGCCCATGAGAACTCTTTTCATTTACGTAGTGATAAATGACTTTCCAGTCTCCAGAGCAGTAGGAGGTGAAGTACGCCGACTGATGAGCATGAGGAAAATGATTGAGGAAGGCTTCCTGGCGGCTTGTATCCGGAGCTCCTGTGAGGAGTGTGTTGAGGCTTTGTCCGTCTATGACATGCCCATCTACCTTATCTATACCCACGAGTTCGAGAATGGTGGGAAAAAGATCCATAATGGTTCCCATTTGTGATTGTGTTGCGCCAGATGCAATGGGGAGTTTTTGTTGAAGTTCTTGCATTGCCTTCCCTTGAGCAGGCTTGGCCCATGCGGCAATGAAAGGGACACGCATGCCGCCTTCATAGTGATTGGACTTTCTACCACGCAGGGGTGCTGAGTTGCCCACCGCATGATTTTTGCCTATCGGTGAAGCAGAGCCATTGTCGCCCAAGAAAAAGAGGAGTGTCTCTTCTTCGATACCGATCTTTTCTAAGGCCTTAAGCAGATCTCCCAGAGACTTATCCATCCCTTCAATTAAGGTGGCAAAGTTTTGTGCTTTGGTATTGCTTATGCTCTCTGTGTAGTTCGCTTCAAAACGAGGATCTCTTTCAAATGGACCGTGAGCGGCGTAATGAGACAAGTGCAGGAAGAAGGGCTGCTGTGCTTCGTGTGCTGCTTTTATTTGTTCAATTGCTTCCAGGGTCAAAGCATCACTTAAGTGGGTGTCGGACCCGTGGTACTTTTGGAGATGTGGGACGGGGTGTTTGCCGTTTTTTCCTGTATAATTGTTCCCTGCTGAGTAGCTACCGGGTGAGCCTATGGCGCTTCCGGCAATATTGATATCAAACCCAGCGACTAAGGGGTCGCTCCCTGTGTGCTCATGCGGCCCCAAGTGAGCCTTTCCTACATGAATGGTTTTATAGCCGGAACTTTGTAAGAGCCGTGGGAGCGTAACCGAGGATTCATTGAGACCCGGCCAATTCCATTCGGGAGGATCGAAAGCCCCCTTATTTCTTTTGTTGGGACTGATCCATTGAGTTGTGCGATGCCGGGCGGAATTTTGTCCTGTCAATAAAGAGACACGTGAGGGTGAACATACCGAATGAGCATAAAACCTGGAAAAGCGTATACCCCGTGCTGCAAGCACCTCCATGCTGGGGGTTTGGTAAAGATCATTGAGAGGATGTTTTTCTGGATTGCCTTCCGCATCCACCAGCATGGGGACAGATGTATCCATGAGGCCCATGTCATCTACTAGGAAAATGATGATGTTAGGCTGTTTCGTCTCTGCTTGGAGCATAGGTAAGCCCACGACGACTAGAATACATGAGACGACTATTTTGATAGGTATGCTGAAGTTCATTAGTTTATAACAATATTTGGATACATAAAAAAACTAAAGATAAGTTTATAAATTTAGAAATAACAAAAGCAATTTTTTGCCTTGACTACTGTATATAATGAGCATACACTGTATAACACACTGAGTTATACTCATTTATCCACAATTAACTAAACTTAAATACTTCAAAGAAAGGAAAACGAATGAAATACCAAATCATCACTCTAACGCTACTCACAGTATCTTTATTCACTCCATTAACCGAAGCCTCTTCCATGGAGAAGGCTAAAGAGTTAATGAGATTGATGGAGGTGCGGAAGTCGATAGATGCGTCTCGAGCACAGATTTCTCAAATGAACCAACAAATGATAGCATCTCAAGGCTTGAGCGAAGAAGCGTCCAAGCAAGCCATCGCAGCAGCAGAGCAATCAATGGAGGCCTCTTTCAATGCTATGGAAGAGATCAATTGGGAAGGTATATTTGGAGAAATTTATAGCTCGGTTTTTACTGAGGAAGAACTTCAGGGTTTAATCGATTTTTATAAATCCCCTGTAGGCCAGAAGTTCATTAAAAAGCAACCTGAGCTGCAAGCTGCTACCATGCAAAAAATGCAGGTAGAAATGATGAAGATAATGCCACAGATTCAGTCGGATGTGATGAACGCTATCCAGGAAGCCAAGAAATAAACTTTTGATAGATTAACGGTAGCGTAAAAGCCAACTAGAGACGGATTTAACGACTCGTAGCTGATTCTAGACATTGGACTTTGTTTCCTCATTCCATGGCAAAAGACCCCTCCATAGCACTTCTGGTAGGCCCTATCTCGGCATCTGGATCAGGACCTCTCTATCGGCAAATCGTTGATGGTTTTCAGCGAGCTGTGAGCGAGGGCAACCTTAAGCCTGGCTCTCCCTTGCCGAGCTTTCGAGTGCTCGCTGAGGAGTTGATGGTCAGCCTCATTACGGTGAAGCGAGCCTATGAAGAACTGGAACGGGAAGGCATTATCTACCGCCATCAGGGTTTGGGAACCTTTATCTCTGAAAAGGGAGTAGTAGCCAGCCGCGAAGCGAAGCTCAACAAAGCACGCGAGATGATCGCAGTCGCAACCAAAGAGGCAGCCGAGGCAGGTCTAGAAGAGGAGGCTATCCAAAGACTGGCTTACGAAGCTGTTAAACAGACCCTCAATTAACAAACACCACCATGAGAGAACAAAACGAAAACGCCATAACGATCCAAGGCCTCCGTAAGACCTTTTCCGGTTTTCAACTAGGACCTTTGGATATGAATATCCCGAAGGGATCTGTATACGGATATGTCGGGCCTAATGGTTCTGGAAAGACGACGACGCTGGATCTCCTATTCGCAATGGGTGTGCCTGATGGCGGCACCGTACAAATGTGCGGAATCGACGCTTTCCGTGATGAGGTAGCGATGAAACGGAAGGCTGCCTACATGCCCACGGACATCAGCTACGCCACCTGGGGCGTGGTCTGGAAAGCCATCCGCTTCGTGCGTGGTTTTCACACCGACCGTTGGGATGACGCCTACTGCGAGTCTTTGCTCAAGCGTTTTGACATCGGCTCACACGACAAGATATCTTCCCTCTCTTTCGGTAGCCAAACCAAACTCGCTCTCATTCTCGCCTTGTCCTGGAAACCTGAGATCCTTGTATTGGACGAACCCTCGACAGGGCTCGATGCCCTGGCCAAGCGAGAACTCTATGCCGAGTTACTTGACATCGTGAGTGATGAAGAGCGCACGATTCTTGTTTCTTCCCACAACCTTGCAGACCTCGAACGATTTGCCGATCACCTCGGAATCATCCGGAAGGGTAAGATCATCCATGAAGGGCCCACGAACGAAATCGTGGATCGCTACCGCTTGGTCAAATTCCAGTTGCCTGAAGGCAGGGACTTCGAATCCGAGCCAGGGCTGACGCTCATGGCCAATCAAGGAGGGCACTGCCAAGTGTTGGTGGATCAAAAACTAGTGCCTATCGAGGCTCTAGCGGCACGGGGAATTTCTGTAAAGAACCAGACTAGCCTTAACTTAGAGGATCTCTTCGTAGCCCTTCTCAAGCCAAACTCAACCTCGAGCGACTCATGATCAAACAGATAGCATTCGATTATTTGGCACGGTGGGGATGGCTGTGGTGTCTTGGACTCCTGCTACACCTCTTCGCATCCGTTAGTGGTCTCTGGGTGGAGGACCCCTTCGTTTTTTTATACGGCCTTATTGCTCTAAGCGCCCTTCTTCTCTTGGTCGACGCACATCGTGGAGCTGCACGAGCAATCCTTTTGCAATCCGCCAACTATGTAAAACTGGGAAGGACCTGGTGGTGGATGGCGGTGGGAATTCCATTTCTCTTGCTCGGTGCCACAGTGGTCTTATCTGCTGGAATAGCATGGCTCTTTTTCGAGGAGCCGCACTTTCATCTCAATCAGTTTCTGTTCGCACTCTTTTTCCCTCCCATCTCGCTGGGAATGATCTTCATTGGATGCACTGGAAGTTCAAAAGTGTTTCAACCACAGAGAAAAGAAGGATGGATCTGTTTTTTGATTGGGTTTGTCGGTTTTTATGGGGTAATAGGAGATTATCTTGTCCCATCTAATGTAACTACAGGTATCGTAGTTGCTCTAGGTATTCTTTGTCCGGTGATCGCCTGGTTTCGCGCGCCCCGGCTCGTGTTGTGGAGAATCGGTGCTATTGCAGAAGCAGATCACGTGTCCAATAAAAATGTGTCTTCTTCGATACTTCCTCCTGCTGTTCGTCGCCGTTACACCCTTTTCACTCTCTTGTTGTCCTACCATCTACCCCTATTCGGCGTCCTGGGGTTGGGCCTCTTCGCGTTTTTGATGGTGTATACCAGCGGCTTTTCAGAGCAACCCGAGCTATCGCGAGAGCCAAGGCTATTTCTTGTTTCGGGGTTAAACGGCGCAATGATCGTGTCCTTCTTCATGAGCCAAGGAATGATCCTTTCCCAGCTTCGACTCCTGCGCCTCGCCCCTCTGACCCGAAGCAAGATTACCTCACTTGTTGTCTTCGGATGCACAGCAGGCTCTTTGGTGTGGGCAGGGGTTCTGCTTCTTATCTTCTTGGTACTTCCATGGCTCATACATCCTGAGACACCGACTGTTCAACTCCTGAGATATTTATCGAAGGATGTCATCGGGACTATTCCTCTAAGTCTTACTATGATCTTCTTTATGTCGAGTGCATACTCGCTATCTCTGCTATATGGCCAAACCGTAGCGGGGCACCTCATTCAATTTATCGGAGGCACGCTGACATTTTATTTGATCTTCTTCGGAGGCACACTGGCTTTGAGCTACGGGTCTGACTACCCCTCATGGCCTTTTTACATAGCGTTTGTGACCATGGTGATCACGGCCTGGCTGACCACATATGCGGTGCTCGGTAAAAACACGCTCTGGAGAGCCATCGTTACTAGGCCGAAGTGACAATGAGACCACATCAAAGAGTTCGATCGGGCTCTCTATCTTAGACCACTCAAAGGAAATAAGAGATAGGAAAATTATCCTATGGGCTGAATACGAAGTCCTGAATGACTCTTATTTAACCTCCATCAAACAATAGAGGGCGAGTCAGATGTGCCTAACTTTTCCATAGTAGACAGACAGGTATAACGTAAAGGGTTTATGGATCACTTACACTCTGAGGCTCGTTGTCCATAGCCAGAACTGATCTCACTTTCCAGCCAGAGGGCATTTGTTATTTGCTTGTCCTACGATCTGCGAATTGACATCTATTCTTCTGAATTGATTGCTCACCTAGACGGGATCAACCAGGAAAAAGCAGTCAGTCTGCAGATCGTAGAGCAAGCCAAATAATAACAGCCTCATTCATCATTCCGGTTCACCTGAAACAGGGGAATAAGAAGTGGAATTTCGCTAAAGGTTGTTCTAAGTTATTTATATGACCGTCAAAGAAATAGCTCGTGATGTCGTGGAACATGCCCCTGATAGTTGTTCATGGGAAGAGTTAATAGACAACCTTCGGCTGAGACAGACTCTTGCTAAGAGCAGGGAAAACAGTGAACAAGGTGAAATGCTTACATCCCAAGAACTGAAGAAAGAGCTATCTGAATGGGCAACAAATCGTTCCACGTAATTTTTGCTCGTAATTCAAAAGAACATCTTCAATCCATTGCAGAGTATATAGCACCGGATGATCCCATTCGGGCCATAAGCTTTTGTGATGAGTTGATTGATTATGCGCTGACGCTTTCAAAAAGTCCGTACAAAGGAACGCCCTACAACATAGAGGGACATGAAGGATTACGAGTCATAGGCTACGGCAAAAGATACAAGTATTTGATTATCTATAAGGTGATTGAAGAGGAGGGTGTAGTAGAAGTATGGGCCTTTTGGCATGGATCAAGAATGCCGCCTGAACTCTAACTTTCCCCTCATCATTATCAAACCCACCTCATCGAAATCGACCCATGAATCAGGCAGCCGTTTCGTCTTCGTCTACGACGGCCTCGACTAACGCATTGAAGCATTAGAGCACACCAGTGGTGCCCTCACCAAGACAACCAGTTACCTCTATGATGGCCTCCTACCCGTCGCCCATCTTGACGAAACCAATGAAGTCACCCTCCATGTCACCAGAGGTCTCGACCTCTCAGGCACCATGTCCGGTGCCGGCGGCATTGGTGGCATCCTCGCCACCACGCGCACATCCATCATTCCGGACTCCTCATCTCAAACTGGGGAATCCAGTGGGTCACAGGGTGGATTTAGTCCTTCCTACTTCTTCTACCACGGCCTCAACAAGGGCTAAGGTTTTAGATGCCTTCTTTGCCTTAGGCTTATGATTGCTGGCGTTTTTAGCTACATACTCCCCACGGGCTCGCCTGCGATGACAAAACCATGTCGAAAAGGTCTGCTGGCCTATCCCATAATGCCTGCAAAATTGCGAAGCTGGCATACCGCTTACACATATATAACGTAAACGGTTTATGGATCACTTACACTCTGAGGCTCGTTGTCCATAGCCAGAACTGATCTCACTTTCGTATCTCTATTTCTTCAACACCAAATACTACGATCTGCAGACTGACTCTTTCTGCTTTAAGTCCCATCAGCTGAAAACATTGTTTTTGAGGTCACGGAAGACGGTGAGATCACCCCAGTCCGCACCTATCATCTTTCTGGAAGCTGAAGTTCTGTTTTCATACGTAGGATAAAGTTTTGTATCATTGAGCTTTTGTTGGCTGATACCTTTTCTTCTGGCTTGCTCTTTTTCCCTCTGTTTCTGAGCTTTGAGTTGCCTGAACCAAGCATCCACAAACTCTTTACTGCCCAACACAGCACCATCACTCATGTAGCGCACACGACATCGCAGCACCTGGGGTAAAGATAACCGTCCCCCTTCTGCAACAACCTTCTTCACCTGTTCAGGATCATAAGAAGCCACAGCCGATCCAGCAAAACGCTCGCCACCTTGCCCTCTCTTAGTCCTAACTTGCGCCTTGGTCACCTGAGCACCTTTCATCACCAGTAAGGTTCGGTAAACTCTCTGCGTGGCATCCCACCTCACACGATCATAAATAGCTTTCAAACCAGACTGAGCTTTCTTACTACCTGCTACCGCCTCCCCATAACCACACCAACGGTAATCCTTAGGATCGGAAACCAACTTGGCTCTCACGCAATTAAGATCAATGTAGGCAGCCACCGCGGCTAGCGCAGCCTCACTATTCTCCATAAGCACACTCTTAAAGCGTTCCGCCCAAACGGTACCATAACGGGTTTTACCCTCATTTTCTTGGGCTGCCCTTGATTTGTTGTACCAGATAGTAAAACGCTGTTTGAGTTCCTTCATAAAAAACGAAACATCACCCATACGTTTGAAAGCCTTCTGACGTTCGTACTCAGCCTCCACACCACCTTTTGAGAGTGTAGATTGTAATGTAGCAGCCATCGCAGGCTTTTTAGGATAAAGCAGAGCAAAACGTCGGACCAACTCAACATCGGAAATGTTCTTCTTATTCTCATCAAGAGGGACTCGCACCAAAATATGAAAGTGATTACTCATAATGGCATACGTAATGACTTCCACACCACAGAACTCCGCCACCTGCCAGATCTGTTTGCGTAAAACTTCCTTCTCCTTATCTTTGAGCAGAAACATACCCCCAACACAACGACTGATGCAGTGATACACAGCCGTCTGCCCTTCAACTTTAATCCGTGCCGTTCTCATATCATGTTCCTTATTTCGTTTACTTCAAACAACTTATGACAGATCAAACAGGAGTCAATAATAATAAGTCTGTCCCTTGTTTATTAAAAAACTGCTATCTTTATCATGTTTTCTTCATTCATTTGAATGGAGGCCAATATAAGAATCGTCTAATGGCCCTTATATTGGTTGGGATTATCAGATCATCCTGTCCCTGGCTCACAGGTATTACTGGAGAGCGATTAAAAGCAAGATCGATAATCCCTTTAATTTTATTAACTCGTAGAGTTGCCAGAACGACCTCTGTTCTCATGTCAGTTCGCAGCACAAGGAGGAGTCATAAATCATGAATCAATCAACCACTCATATTCATTACATCGGAATCGATATCGCAAAAGACAAACTTGATGTCCATATCCTTTCCAAGGTGCTTCAAATACCTAATGATAACAAAGGGTTTCATGCCCTCTTAAAGCGATTATCAAAAATATCAAATCCTCACATTATTTGTGAAGCCTCTGGAGCTTGTCATCTCAAGTTACTCGCATTCCTTAATAAGCATGGAATCGAAATCTCTGTCATTAACCCACGACAGGTTCGTGACTTTGCTAAAGCCAAAGGACTATTAGCAAAAACTGATACCATCGATGCACGCCTGCTCACTGACTATGGAGCGTGTCTTAAACCAGCTTCTACAGAACCTCTACCTGACTTTATCCTTCAGTTAACAGAACTCGTAGATCGTAGAACACAACTACTGCAGATGATTAATGCTGAAAGCAATCGACTCTCTTCTACCAACTCCTCAGATCTTAGAAAAATGCTTAACAGTCATATACGTTCCCTTAAAAAGCAGGTTGAGAAACTCATCGAACTCATGGGGCAACTTGTAGATGAACAGTAAGCGTCACATGTAGTGCCTTATAAAAAGAGTTGCGAAGTCATAGATGACATAAGTATAGGGCTATGACATCTACGACTTAGGCTGCGTGTCGTAGGTGATTGTTTTGATTTTCTGCCCAGGCTTTGGGTGTGAGGTTTTTGATATCCCAGTTCGTTGAAGTGGGGATTTTTTCTAAGACATCTTTAAGATAAGCATAGGGATTAATGTTTCTTTTACGACAGGCTTCGATGATGGTGTAGAGGATAGCGCTTCGCCCTCCTGTTTGTTCTGCTCCTATGAAGAGCCAGTTCTTTTTACCAATGGCAGTGGGACGTATGGCATTTTCGATATGGTTATTATCAATGGCTACTTGTCCATGATTGAGATACACCTCAAGCTTATCCCAATGGTTCAGAGCATAGTCGATAGCTTTACCTGAATTACTTTTGGGCAGGAAGTTTTGCTGCTTTTTCCAATAGACAAGCATGTGTTTAATGCGGTTAATAATCGGACGGCTTTGACTCTGACGTATAACCTCTCTGAGTTTAGGTCCAGCACGCTGATGACGAAGTTTTCGTTCGATTTGATAGAGTCTGTAAATTTGCAGTAAAACCCATCGCATACGCCTGTCGTGATCTTTAGCTTCGAAGAACTTTCTGCGAACGTGTGCCCAGCATCCTGCGAGATGAAGCTGAGGTCGAACTTTGTTTTGATAACTGGTGTAGGCACTGTAGCCATCGCACTGAAGGATGCCTTTGAAGTCAACAGGAATGATATTGTTTAAACAACTCGCACTACGTGAGCACTGCCAGTCAAAGATAGTATCATAGCCTTGCTTACCATAGACCCAGAAGTAACCCTGTTGAGTGCGACCTGATCCTGGATGTAAATAGGCGATGGGTGTTTCATCCACTTGCAAGTAATCACCCTTTTGCAGAAGCTCCTGTTGCATTTGCTTATAAATGAGTTGCAGAGAGTCAGTGGCCAGTCCCATCCAACGTGCCATGGTCTGTCTTGGAATATGGAGATCATAACGATGCCTGAAGATCTGCTGCTGGCGATAAAGTGGAAGATGATCACAATATTTACTTACAACAATCGAAGCCATCAGTCCGGGTGATGCGTAGCATCCATCGGCTAATGTATGGAGTGGTGCAATAACAGGAGGCGTATAAGGGTTATCTTTACGAACGTATTTGCGACGAATGATTTGCCTACGCTTGAACCTGCCAGGTTCATAGTCAAGCTGCTCGGTCACTTCCTCTCCCATCAGTCGCCACTGCTCAGGAGATGCCTTCACCTCATCAGGATCAACATAAACTTTTTCAACTGGAAGATTTTCAGGGACACGTGGCTTGCGAGCTGCAGCCTTTTTAGGAGAAGGAGTGTTCTGTTCTTCGGCCTCCGCATACGCTTCTAACTCACATACGGAGGCTTCGTCTTTTTTTCGCTCCGCCTCCTCTAAAAGCAGCAACTGATTCGGATCAACCTTCTCACTACTGCTGCCATAGATCCTGCGAGTAAGGGTATCAACTTTTTGTTCAAGCAACTTGATCTGAGCCTTGAGCAAGGCATTTTGTTCTTCAAGTTGTCTTTCCCGTTTACTCATAGTTAAGCCGCTTCCACCCTAACAAATGAGTCTTATAACGTACATCTTTTAATCCTCACGCTCATACCAGGGACGCATGCTACCACTCTTTAAATCAACTCCATCTGTTAACATCGCAAAAGCCTCTGGACTCAGCTTGAGTTTTACTGCATTAGGGTTCGTTGTCTTCGGCCAACTAAAACTGCCTTGCTCAAGTCGTTTGCTTAATAGCCACAACCCACTGCCATCCCAATAGATAATCTTCAGACGCGTATGCTTGCGATTGCTAAATAAAAACAAAGCGCCTCCACGAACTTCATCACACAATCTGTCTTTAACCAATGCCTCAAGTCCATTAAAACCCTTGCGCATATCACAGGGCTCCAGAGCCACATAAATCTTCAAGCTCCCACTAAAGCTTAACATCTCTTACTTGCCCAAAAGATTTACTAACTCAGCTACCAGTGGCAGTTGACTACGATCACTGACTTCCACCTTCGTCCCGTTAGCCAATTCCACCTTGAGAACACCTGGCTTTGCTTCGACCACGGCCTCTACCAGAGCTAAGGATTTAGGTGCCTTCTTTACCTTAGGCTTATGATTGCTGGTGTCTTTAGCTATATACTCGCCACGGGCTCGCCTGCGATTACAAAAAGGTCTGCTGGCCTATCCCATAATGCCTGCAAAATTGTGAGGCTGGCATCCCGCTCTTTTCAAACTCATCAAGTAATGCTTCACGTTTCTCGGGCGGCAATGTCACGCGTCCTAACACATCTGTTTTTAAGATCTCTAGCTCTTCGTTCATCAGTAATGTCGTATACTACCCTTTACGACTTTACCTATGCCACCCTCATCGTACGGCACTACACGTGACGCTTACGCTTAGCAAGCAATTGGACTCGATAGTTTTTCGACCTCAATAGTACCGAAAGCCTTATTTTCTGGGAAGACCAAGACATATTCAGTTTCAAAATCAAAACGAATTCCCATTTTCCGATGCGCCTTATCGATTATTAAAATCGCAGCATCAATAAGGCATTTTGGAATAAGATGTTTCTCTGCTAAAACGTCAATAAACGGAAGCAAATCAACATCGCGAGAAGCACCTAATTCATCTCCTTCTGAACGCCGCCCTTCAGCAAACTTTCCTATGTTACTAAGCTCAAAAGCAACCAAATCAAATAGCTGATCGAACTCTTGGACAGGTATCTCGCCAAATTCACCATCTCCATTATCGTCTATAAAATGATCAATGAGAGGCTCAATTTGATCTGCAGAAACAATCACATAATCAAAGTCAGTAGTCATAGAATTACTATCTTCCTTCAAATGCTCTCTTACGAGCATTCATTGCTGCCCCAATCGCATTTGCAGTGGGATTCTCGGTGTCGGTATCAAATGTTCCATATTTAGAGTTATTACGTATCGATTGGAATGTATCACTATATGCATTTCCAACAGGCTCCACTGTAACGTCATAGAAGGTGGCACTTTTCACAGCATTCTCAGTAGCGCCCGCAAGACCCTCTGCTTGCAAATCAACAACAAAGAAAGCGGCGGCGCTAAGTGGTCCCAATTTCCGGGCGAGCTTTCCACCCATCTTATTAAACATCCCTCCCCTTTTGTTGAAGAGCTTAGGGTTTAACCCAGTCTGAAGTTTCATCATTTTATTTTTACCTCCAAAATCATCTAACATCTCGTTGAGACCAGTAGTATTAGCCCCCTTCCCAACCATCTCGTTAAACTGCTTATTGTACGGGTCTGAATTAATCTGATCTACCAGCATGCTCGCGAGTTCTTTAGATTTCTTGGCTGATAAACCTCCTATATCAACACCATCTTTCTTAACTAACTCTAGCACCTGATCGACAATCTCACTGGACCTTTTGTCGTAGACTTCGTGAGCATTAGACCAACCATGCCGCGGCATTCCCCTTGGTTTTCCTGCGGGAACTTTCATGTCTTCTAATGCATCTGTGAGATGCTGATTCCAATTGTCTGTTCCGTGCATCTCCCTAAGTTTCGCGCGTGTAACAACATGGTGATCAGTGGGCTTAACTCCAGGTGGATCATCTTTACGCAACCCTGTTGGGTCGAACATGGTCCAAGGATTTTGGACGACATAGGTGTAGACGTTTGGACCGTCGACAAAGCCTAGGGGGTCTCGTGTGATGAAGACACCGGCTTCGAGGTCGCGGTAACGGAACCCTTCGTTGAGGAGGCCGGTGGGGTCTTCGTCTTTGGTATTTGCACGTTGGCGGTCAGTATTTGTCCCTATCTCGGCGGTGCGTTTTCCGAAGGCCTCGTATTGGGCCTGCCATCCGATCGCGCCAAGCGGGTCTGTTTTGGCTACAACGTCGCCACGGCTGTTGTAGTGGTTAAATGCTGGAGTGTCGGATCTGAGGGTATAGAGAATACCTCCGATGCCGCCACCGTAGTCGCTACCACGGATATACTCTACCTCCGGAGAAGATGATACGGTGGTCGTGTGCTCCTGGACTGATGTGCCGCCAGAGAATGAGAGGATCGTTAAGTCGCGACCAGAGATTGCGCTTTCGTCGCGAACTACGCGTCTGAGACGTTGGTCGTAAGCATAAGCGTAACTTCCGGTGTCGGCAGTTCCCGTCTGGTAATCTAGAGTGATCAGGCGGTTGTCATAGTCGTAACTATAGGTATCGGTGTGGGTACCGTCGCTCCGTGAGCTGCGGTTTCCGTTGGCATCATAGGTGTAGCTGATGATTTGAGTGCCATCCGACAGTGTGATAAGTTGATTACTATTGGCGGTGCTCGCGCTGCTGCCGTCTCCAAAGGTATACGTTGTGGTGGTGTCAAGAACGGTATCGGTGTAAGTCCGCTTGGCAGATCTGTTATGAGCATCATCGTAATCGTATTCAGTGAGGTTGGTAGTGCCCCCCGAAATTGCGATTTCTTCGGAGTCCAGCCGATAGGTGCGGTCGTAAGTATTTGTAATGACACGATCTGTCAGATTCCCTAGCGGATAGAACTCTTCGATCTGACGGATATTGGAGACGGCATCGTAAGCATACCGATATTCAGCGAATGGTTGTAGGGCAGATGGGGCGGTATTCGTAGCGTTTTCCTTGCGACCAAGGATGTCGTATACACATTCTATAATTACGCCATTCGGAAGCGTCTTCCTAACAATGTCTCCAGCTGGGTTGTATTGGTATTCAGTTTCACGCGTGCCGTCGGTGAGTGTTTCCAGGCGGTTGAGCACGTCATAGGTGGATGTCAACAGGCGTGACGATTCCCCATATGTGGTGCTTCTACGGTTGCCTGCCTTGTCATAGATGTAAGTGTGTGTGATCCCCGCCGAAGTCTCGGTTTGTAGACGATTGAGTGGATCGTAGGTGGATGCAACTGCCCGGATAGAGTCCACCTCATTCGGATACGTGACTGAAAGAATATTTCCGTTCGGATCGTATGCATAGTCGCGATCGTCAATAGCGCGACCGGTAAATCTGACATTTTTTAGGCGGTTTAGATCATCATATTCGTACGCAGTGTACTGAGCCTTCTCGTCAGTGCGGCCATACATTAGAAGTGCGTTGTAGTGGCTTTCGTGAGTGCGTTCGAGCTCTTGCCCTGAATCCCAGATCGTGTGCGTTTTTCGAGACAAGCCGTCGTAACGGAACTCGGTAACGGCTCCCTTGCCATCGGTGACGCGTGTTTGGTTGCCCGTATCGTCGTATTGGTAGGATACGAGAATATCGTCCGTATTCAGTGTACCTTCGACAATCGATGGTTGACCCGTAGTGGGATTCGTAACGGTCGAAGTCAGCCTGTTTAATGCATCATAGAAGTTGACTGTGACGTTATCCTCCGAATCGGTAACTGTTTTGATATTCGAGTTTTTGTCATAGGTGGTGGAAGTGACTAAGGCTTGGGCACTCACCTCACCGAACACGGGAACGGCTGAAGTCGTGGTGGTTGTGGGACGGTTCGCATTATCAAATGTGATTACAGTGCTGAGGCCACGCGGATCTGTCGTCCCGATGACATTACCTACCCCATCATAGTCAGTGATCGTTGTTGGCCATACAATCGGCTCAGCAGGATTTGAATAGTCAACAACCGCGGGAGCTCGCTCGCTTATCTGGCGATTTCTTGCATCATAGGTGTAATTCCAACGAAAACCTCGCGGATTAATTGTCGCTGATATATTCGAGGCCGCATCGTAAATCGTTTCGGTAACAGGGGATCCTATAAGTGTATCATCGGCAGGTTGTCGATCGATTGCTCCCACTAATGACAACGGATCGGTCTGCCAGACTTTCACTGGTCTACCGGCGGCGTCATATTCCGTTTCGGTCCGATTTCCGCGTGGATCCATTACCTGGTAAGCGAGTCCCGTACTTGAGTAGCTTGTGGTAGTCAGAGTCTCCAGGGGGTCCCCGAATGCATCGCGTACCTCAACGACACGGCCAAGGCCGTCTCGCGTAGTCTGAACTACCTTTCCTAGAGGGTCACGCGCCGTTGAAATCAAGGACTCTTTTTCCCCGACAATGTCTCCGTAGTCTGTAGATGTCAGAGCTGAGACACCTGAGACATACTCTACCGTAGTGGACTCTTCTCGGTAAACTTCATCATACACGATGATAGTGCTAAATGTTTCGGTGTCCAAGAAGGTCCTATAGGCGTCGTGTTGGATGATTTGTGTCGGCTTGAAACCTTCGCTACCGAATGCACTAGCCCCGGGATTCCGGAAATTGTCGTAGACGTATTCTGTGTGCGTCCTTTCGGATGATCCCGAAATCGTGGGATTTCCATTAATCTCTTCGCCATTCCCGTCTACAGCCGTTCCTTCATAATTGGTATAGGTATGCACGACACGTTGAATATCGTCGTAAAAATTACGTGTAACAATGCCTCGTGGATCGGTCACAGATGTCAGCGAGTTTACATCATTGTATGTATAGGAAGTAACGATGTCCGCCTCGGTGATCTCTCCTCGGTTATCATCCGCAAGTATCTGTGGCTCAAATTCAAAAGGAATCGATGGCAGGCCAAGTCCGTCCATGTCGACGATGGTACGGATTTTTCTTCCGAGTTCATCATAGTGGTGCATGGTATGGTGCCCCTCTTCATCAATTTCCAAAGTAAGGTTACCACTATAATCGTAGATGTATCTAACAAAAGTCACACGCTCACCATTTAGGGTTCCCGCGGATGGGTAAGTGACTTTCACCAGTCGATTTAATTTATCGTAAGTAAAGGTAGTGGTATTGTTTCTGGGGTCTGTAGCAGAAGTGCGATTTCCATTATTATCGTAAAGGTAGGAAGTCGTGAGAGCGAGGCCCTCTGGATCTACTATTTCCCGGAATATACGGCCGTTGCTGTCCGCCACGTATTCAGTAACAAGATCCGTCTCCCATGCTTGCCCACTGATATTTGCGTAAGCATCAACCTTCTTTCGGGTCATAAATTTTGGGAAACCTGAGTTCGTGAAGAAGTAGTCTTCTTGGCTTAGTTTTACACCCGATGAATCTTCAACTATTTTATCAGTTCGCCGCCCCAGGCTATCTATATCGTATTCGGTGCGGGTTCCATGCTCATCAACAATTTTGGACATGATCCGGTAATCACCGGTATACTGATATGTGGTCACTCGACCGAGGGCGTCAGTCATTATAGTGGGGTCCGACCATTTACTCATCATGTTCGGGAAATTTGTGGTAGTGATACGAGAACCCGCACTCGCACCACGAGAATTTTGGAATTCCCATTCCGTGGTATTCCCCGAAAAATCTTCAATACTCTCTAAGCTGAGACCTGAATCAGGGTCGAAGGTGAATGTTTCAGTACCGATTGGGGTCTCATTACTATGGGCACCTCCATAGTAGCTTACTTCCATGGTCTCATAATAGAGAAGCCATTCGCTGGAGGTACCGGTTGAGCTATCACCATAGGTGATATTTTTATCTATAATTTCACCGCTGACATCCTGAAAGGAGTAAATGGTATAATTACCTTCAGTATCCTCAATTATTGTCTCTACGTTCGTCGCTGTGAACCTGGGTCCAAATTCCAGAGACGTATTACCTTTCGAAAACTCACTCTGACGATTTCCGGGAAGGGTGACTTTCTTGACTAGTCTAGGTAATCCATAGGTCTTATTATAGTCCGATTGACTACTGGAGCCATCGTCTCCATTTATGTCCTCTAGCTGTTGATTTATTTCCGCCTGGGCATTCAATGGAAGGTGATTTGTCGAGACAGGGACATATACAGCGCTTCCTCCACTCGCGGAATAGCTTTTGATGGTTTCGTTTGGCTCATATTCGAAAGTGTAGGTATTTTCGCGCTTATCGGTAATTGAAGTGATATTACCGTGATAGAAACTCGTTGGTGAGTCCGGATTGATTTCGGCATCTGAATCCTCAGCGAAGCCATAATCATACTGCTTAGAGGTTCCATCGGGATAATCTACTGACATCAGCTTAGTCACATCATATTCAACAAACTCTTTTTCAGTGAGATAATTAAACTCGATCGTATTTCCGCGCGGATCGGTAATAGAATCAATTCTTCTACAATCGTCGCTTCGGGCAATCGAGATGCTCTGCCCTGGGAATTCCGGTGAACTAATCGAGGTCGGTATTAGTGAAACGGACGAGCCTCCATAGTCATAGTTAAGAATGTTGCCGAACCGATCTTCTACTTGCACCAACCGCCAATACGTATGCTTTTTGGTGCTGTCGCCGCCGTCCACACGGTTTGAAGAGTAATGGAACCACGCATCGCATTTCGCATAGGTCAATGTATTACCATACTTCTTATAGAGCACCAAATTGTCACCGCTCCGTTCGAGTCTATTCTCGTAGGTCTTAGCATCTACCAGTGACGAGGGCCAAGGGAAGAATGCGTCATCACTATCGATTCCGAATCTCTGAGAATGACCATTCTCGTCGACGACATTTACGCTCATTGGAGCAGTCATAACGCCGGACCCTAGGCTTTCGACCTGCTCAACATAGGAACATATATTAGAGCTCCACCCTGCTCCGAAAGGCAGAGTCAACCGTTCATGGGGCCTTAGACCTGAACGATCCGTCCAACTCAATTCACTCGCAGAAGCTGTCACGCTCAGGACTAACTCGCTGGAGGCCAAGGGGACGTAGACATAGGAAGTATCATGCCTTAGGCTGAGATCAAACGCATCAATATACGTCTCTTCATTCTCTAAGTCTTTCTCATCTTCCTCTTGTGGTTTCTCGTCGGGAATGGGACGCCCGTTCAATGCAATCTTACGGTAGCGCGGTCCGACTGAGTCTCTTCCAGAGTAGCTCTCGGACCAGCTGGTGCTGGCAATTGGGATCAGATAGGCAGACTTCGTCGACCACTCGGACTCAGGCACATCATCGTTGAAATAGTCAGGATTGGCTCTCAACCATTCCGAGACATCACTAGCATTTTTTCCATCCTCTGATAAAGGCGGAGTAAGAAGACTATCGGGGTCAATTACTAAAAACCCATTGGCTTCGACATTGGACACGTAGTCATAGTCAAATCGATTTTGCTCAGAGGCTATATGTTCGAGGGTAATCTCATAAATCTGACCTCCTGCCAAAACTAAAGAATAATTGTAAACCGAACCAAATCCTTGCGAAGTCGCGCTTTGATTTCCGATATTTAGACTCCACCTTTCAGACTCACTACCTGATGGATCGCCAATATAGCCACCAATGGTGTAACCACCGCCAAACGAATAATCGAGACCGACGTCACCTATATCACCACAGTCTAAGTCACTGACATCAGGACCGTTATACTCGCCAGGCACAAAAGGCTTACTCGTATTACTCGTCGGATCGCCTCCGCCGAGTAATTCGTCATTATCGTCGTATCCATCAAAATCGCTATCGGCTAGGTCGGGATTCGTTCCATACAGAAATTCCGTGGCAGTATCTAAACCGTCGTTATCGAAATCCACGCCAATTAGCTCGTCCGGAACCAAAGGATTGAGGAAGATACTATTAAATTCGTCAACATCCGCTATGAGATCGAAATCAGTATCCCAATAATTTGGATCAGTGCCAGTTTGGAACTCTTCGAGATTTGTTAGTCCATCTTCATCAAGGTCCAATACTGCGTCAGAAGAGTCGAAAGGATCGAGACCTGCATTTAATTCCCAGACTCCGTTCATGCCATCATTGTCACCATTTATCACATCCCATTCGATAACAAAGCGCTGAGAACCATTTGAGACGAAATCGATGAATATTGCAGGTTCACCACTGTCAAATAAGCCTATCTCGGTTTGCTGGTCAGATGCATAAATCGGTAGGCCATTCTGGGTAATTTTTTTAATGTATAGGAAGATGTCAGAGCTCGGCGAATATTGAGCTATCCGACGCATAGACCAAGAAATCTCCTGCCCTCGGGGAAACCAATTGTCTCCGATCCAACTCACGTTGACTTCGAGGTTTAAGTTTTCTCGATAATAGAGAGAGTCGACGATGACGCGAACTCGATCTAATTCCAAGGCGTTTAATCCACGAAACAGTTCAGTGAAATTGTCCAAGCCATCTGAGTCTTCGTCGGAGGTGCCGTCAAATGAAAGGTCAGCGAATAAATTTTGCTCCCAGTCATCGGGTAAGTAATCGAAATCGGTATC
Organism: Verrucomicrobiota bacterium; assembly: GCA_039193385.1. Lineage (GTDB taxonomy): Bacteria > Verrucomicrobiota > Verrucomicrobiia > Methylacidiphilales > JBCCWR01 > JBCCWR01. The sequence goes on from JBCCWR010000002.1 coordinate 52,937, forward strand.
AATCCAAGGTGTCAAAAATGCACCAATTACAGGTCTTACTGTCTCTTCATCCTCAGCTTCATCTTCTTCTGGATAGACTCGTATATAAGTAGGTGCGCTGAAGGATCTCTTAGCGGGCTCACTGGTCGCGATTGCGCCATCTGCATTGAATATGCTAAATATCGTGTTGTCGTGCTGAGCCGTCAGGTGACTGATCAGTGAATCTGGATTCACAACAAAACCATCTTCTTTATCAAACTGTGTGACCACCATGTAGTTTCCTGGGCCCGGAAGTTCTATTTCATATAGAAATTTATAACGATAAAGTGGGCAAATAACATTCTGTGGTGATAAACGTTCCGAGGAATAAGGATCCACCGGATCGATATCTAACTCAATAGCGTTGTCGAGTAACCCATCAGCGATATCGGATTGTTCGAGTGTATCCAAGTCGACAACATATATCTGCGGGCGAGGAAAATCGTCTTCGTCAAAAAACTCCGCTATTCCATCTGGATAACCGCTGCCCGCCCTATAGTCAGTAGGAATTTGTATAACACCCGTTCCAAACAAAATTTCTAGATCCAACTCTATAGTGTTCGATTCGACGGAGTAACCCATATTATCGGTAAATGCATCAGCATTCGGAACAGTGACTGTTGCTTCTACAAAACGTCCGTCCCAAGAGACTAAGTCGACGAAAGTTTCCTCTCCTTCACCCGGCAGGAGGGTCGGACCATCTGGTCCTATTTCGAATTCGACGACAGTTCCGTCACACAAGGTAAACGATGTTATACCTGGTCCGTCGTGGAAACTATCGAAATTCGTTATGCGTTCTCCAAAACATTCACCGTTCAAAACATATAGAGTCTGAATTCCATCACCCACAACGAGATTAAAATCCCGAAAACTGAATGATTCATTGTCCGCAAAAGCTGAACTCGAACAGACAAATAAAAATATTATAATCCTTTTAAGCATGGCTACTAATTTTTGACAGGCGTCCACTCATACCAAATGTCGCGGGGCTGAGATTGAAAGCTGTCCAGTAAATCAGTAATGTCTGTGCCATTAACTTTAACACTTTTTATCGACGGTGGTCTCTCTTTTGATAAGGGTATATTAGACCCTGCGGCGAATGGTGTAAATACCTGCCCATTCAGATTTAGAACTATTAGAAAAAAAACTAGAATTGCGGCACTTGTAGCCAAAAAGATGTGTTTGTGACGTTTACTCATTTTAATTGTTCGTTAACTTTTTTGCCAAATAGCGAAGATTTGCGTGCGTTGTCGTGCTCAAGAAATTCTCCAAGCCAGTGCTCACATCTGCATGCCACACCGCATTCTTTTTTAAGGCACCGAGCACTGCTAGCTGTATACCGACAGATGGACTCGGCTGTTCACCCAAAATCTGCACAGCAATCCGCGTACTGGCAACATCGCCGATTTCACCAAGAGCCTGGATAGCGCTTATTCTTGAGGCTTCGGAAAAAGTGACGTCTTGAGCGATAATGTTGGCAACTTGCTTAATAACAGAAAGTTCAAACTCAGGACACGACACACAGAGGTAGACCAAATTGATAAAAGAAGTCCCACACAGAGAATTCTTTTCAAACAAACAATTTGCGATCACAGATTGAAAGGCGTCTCGAAGCTCGGTCAAATATTCTGGCACAGCACCGACCCAAGTGCGCTCATAAAAATCCACAAAATACTGTAGCACGTATTCACGCCAAATTATGGACTGTGAAGTGTCTAAGACGATATGAAGCATCAATTGACCCACGAGATGTGGATTTTCATCGCTGTGTATGTATTTGACCAACAAATCATTCCTTAGAGAGTAAGTCGATAGTTCCCCAAAAGACCCTGTTGGCACAGGGATATTGTTTGAAAGGAAGAAAATGAGAGCAGTGTGGTCTGCTTCACTTAAATCATCAATAACTACCTTACTCGCAATCTTGGCCCGTGTAATGTAATCTGTGGTATTTTTTAGGAGCAGGACTGCATCGTTCGACATTGCTGCCGCATCGATAGTGGGCACTTCAAAGGTATTCACAAAACTCACACTTGGCGGTGGATTCCCTGCTATTCGAGCTGTCACGGTATCTCGAAATACGGAGGCATTAACTAAGTTAACACTCAACAAGAAAAAATTGATCATTATAAATTTCATAACAGCTATCTTCTCCCGATTTTTCCAATTAAAACACCGTCCTGGTAGACGTATGTCCGGTGACATACGGAACCTCGCACACTATCTGGCTTTATGAGGACAAAGTCGTAGGTGCCGTCGACTGCAAACTCAGACAATGAAACTTCGCGGACCCGCGTCCCGTCATCAAAGGTAACCCCTGCCTTAAAAATATCTATTCTGATCAAAATATCCTCGGAGGAGAAGTCCGGAGAAATATACAGAGTGCTTTGAACTAAACTAGTACCATCCTGACGCTTGAATTGCTTCAAATACCCTTCAACGGCTTCAACAAGCCAAAACGTATTCATCTCGACTGAAGTAATAGGAGAGCCATCGGGCAGCCTTGCGGTCAAAGTGTTGCCAGGAAACTCTAAGTTTGAACCGAGTTCGAAATGAATAGAATTTTCACCTATAGACTTAACCTTTGCCAAGGCTTGGCCTCTACTAATTGGCAACAGAGGTGAAATGTTTTCCCAGGTCCATTCTCTTTGCTGCTCCAACCAAACGTTGGGAACATGAGATGTATCCGGAATTTCCACTACATCAACAACAATTTGCCGAGAGTCCGTCACACCACCAGGATAAGTTACATCGGCAATGATCGTGTATTGGCCGCTTTCCGAGAACTTGTGGACAGTCTCTTCACTTCCAGATAGGTTGCCGTATACGGAAGAACCAATGTTTACATGACCATTGACCCCCGCCAGCTCAGAGAGTATGAACTTGAGCTGCGAGCCAGTAGTGACAATGAATTCTTCTGGAGAGTCGTCCGCAAACAGAACCATGGGCTCCCAAGACACATCGATAATCTGCGATAAGCCGCCATTCTGATAATCAACCACAAAGCTTGTATTGGGCTCAGACACCTCAATCCGAGTGTACCATTGATTCGTTTCGCTACGCCTCAAAAACGCCCCGTTTGATATGGCCATCATCCCGGGAAAGCGAGAGAAACCTTCAAGTGAAACCGGGGACACATGGGTCATTATATTGCTCTCGAAAGCACCCTCCTGAGCGCTCAAAATAGCCAATTCCCACTCATCACGAAGCACCTCCGTTGCGAAATCTGGAGACTCTACTTTCACATAGTCAATTTGAACTGACCTTCCTCTAAAAACATTGTCCCATCTCAGATTGAAAGTATGCGAACCTACATCGAGGTAAGGCGTTAGTAGCACTTGATCTTGAGAGAATTCCGCGTCAGCTATTTGCACATTTTCAAGGTATTGACCGTTAATCTTCGCTACAAAGAAGACAGGCATGCCAAGAGTGAGCTGAGTTTCAATACGGCGCGCTACTTTATAATGAATCTCATAGATTCCGGGGGTCGTGATATTGAAATCAAAAGAGAGTTCACCGTTTAACGACGAAGAATAAATTGAATCACCACTCATAACCCAGCTTCCAGAGAGAGTTGACGCTTCGCTTCCGCTTATTGTCAGAACAGTTGACGTCGAAGCATATTCTGAAACAAGAGGATCTGAGCCGCGCACCAGAACTTCTTCCCCATCGCTAACTCCATCACTATCGGTATCCGCGTTGAGAGGATTTGTGCTGTAAATTGTTACTTCATCAAGGTCAGAGAGTCCATCAAAGTCTGTATCTCGCGTATATCCGACTAACTCCACGTTTGCTGCGACAAATTCTCGATCGCCACGACCAGAGCTTAAGTAGATGCCAGCTACAGTATTCAAATCAAATTGGGTCGCGGTCTCAGCAATCACGCTCCAGAGAATACCGTCCCCAGAAGCCTCTACAACAGTGAGAATTTCACCGCGCGTAACTCTGAGGTATAGTCCTGGCAGGAAATCACCATAATAGGTCGGGCCGTTTATAGTAAGCTTGTCGCTATCGCTTGCTCGAGTCGATTGATAAAATCTATCCGTAATTCTTAAATAACCGGCAACCATTTTCGAGTCCACGTCGATACTATTACGAACCATTAAGCCTACCTGGGTTTTATTATTTCCCGACTCTACGTTGTCTACGCGGAAGGTCATAGAATAACCCCCGGTATTCTCTCGATAGAAAAAACTACTGTCCTCAACGCCATTGCCTGCAGAGCTAAGCAGCCAGGAGTCCCCAAATACAAAACCATAACCCGAATCGACATTGCCATAATCCACGGTCTGCCATGGATCTGGCAGAAGACCATCGGGAGCTTCACTTGAATCTATCGGAGAAGTCCGAGCAAACAATTCTTCGGTATCCGTGAAACCATCTCCGTCCGTATCAATAAGGTTAGGATCAGTATAGATGTCAAATTCTTCGATATTAGCGAGCCCGTCTGCATCTAGGTCATCCTCGCTATCATCTACTAATAGATTTAACCCATTGTTATACTCCCAAAGATCCGACATGCCATCAGAGTCCGTATCGAACGCATAGAGATTGCTTCCAACAAGCCTCTCCGTTTCATTAAGTAAACCATCTCCGTCGAAATCCATTCCCTCGGGTTCGCCATTTGAGACAATAAAATTATCAAACTGGGCAGAACTCGAGCTTGCAGAATTTTGAAGGATATCTAAGTGAGAGAAATAGACGAGATCAGCGTTCACGAAAGGAATGTCTTGTGCATACATGACACCATTTAAAAATACAGAAGTCGTTTTCGTGATGTAGTCGAGATAGAAGGCGTATTGATTGACTCCGGGCACTAGACTAGATGGAAATATATCGATCCATTCGCCCGCCTTTGCGTCCCAGATTGAAATACTCGTCTCGTCTTTTTTGCCGATCACGAAGGCGTGGAGTGTGGCAATCGTTTCAGGCAGGTCACCTTCCAATAAATCGGCGTCAAAGGATACCCAGACTCGTCGCTGGTTCTCTATTCCGAAACGTTGGGTGGCAGAGCTAATTTCGACTCCGTTATCGATAATTGCCAAAGATTCATCCCCCTGAACCTCTGCGGTTCCTGTGCTAAGCCATCCGAGCTGACCATTGAGAGGGCCTGGTAGATAGCCTTCTGATGGAGAAAATTCGGCAAACCATGAGAAAACGCCATTTCCTTGAGGACTTAAGGAGGCAATCAAGACGTCAGGGACAATCGGATCCATCCCCCATTGAATCTCGGTGAGGTCTCCTACACCATCTCCGTCTGTATCGAATAAAAGTGGATTAGTTCCGCGCACACCTTCTTCTTCGTTTGACAAACCATCACGGTCGTCATCCAGCCCCAGAGGTTGCACAGTTGACACCGTTAAATTGTCCAGGCCCGTGTCGCCATAAATCTCCATCTGCGTCAGAAATGGTTTCGTTCGGATAAAGGGAATGTCCGAAAAAACGCGCGTGCCATCGACATAGTAATCAGTCAGCTGATTTAAATAGTCGCTTTTGAGCGTAATACGTCTCCAAGAACCGGACGCGATTACATCTGCGGTCAACCAGCGCTGACCTACTGGAAAAGACGGATCATAGACGCGTAATCTCTGTGAATCATCGAATGAAAAGGCCGAGCTCACATCTGCATCGATGACGTCTTCCATGTCTCCCGGGGTAGGCTTGAGCCATTGGTCGACCCACACAACCGAATTGCCTGAGCCTTTCAAAAAGCTAAACACTTCAGATGTGCCGCTTACCATCAAATTCTGATTTCCATCGAAGGAACTACCGGTAGCGATCGACACCGAATCTCCGACAATCGTCCATGCGTCCGTAGTGCTCAAAGGCCCAGCAGTCCAAGATTCAAATCCTTCGAAGAGCGGTAAATCGTTAAAAACAAAAAGATCTGCGACTGTTGGATCTGTTTCTGCAGCCAATTCTGCGCTATCACTGAATCCATCGCCGTCCGTATCGGGATTGGTGGCACCGGTTGTGAGCTGGTATTCCTGCAAATTGTTCAGGCCGTCGAAATCGGGGTCGAGGTAGCGCTGGTTGATCAGGGTATCCAGCCCCTGTAGCTGGAGCCAGGTGTCGGGTAACCCATCATTGGAGGTATCGGCGTAGAGCGGATTGGTCGACCCGGCGTAGAAGAAGTCCAGACCGGTGCCGTAGTTGGGGTCGGACTCTAGGGAGAATTTCTCCAGAAAGTTGGCTGAGTTATCCAGAAAACCGATATCATAAGCGACGAAGGTGCCGTCGACAAAGAGGTCCCAGGTCTTGGAAAGATAATCCAGACGATAGCTTAAGCGCATCCACGCAGTCGCTTGGCCCCCCGAAAGATTAAAGGTGCTCGCGGTATCGAGCCACTGCCCACCCCCCAGGCCATCGCCATCCAGGACAAACACTGAGCCCGTGCCGACAACATCCACAAAACCGGTAGTCGCTGGCGATACTTGCAAGCTGGCCTCGGGCAAATTGGCCAGCGGACCCGCAACGGGCTTCAGATAAAAGTCCACCCAGCGCACCGCATTCGAAAGCGGATCTATGAAATCCAAACTAAAAAAACCCTGCCCTTGCAGCGATATCGACTGTTGGCCCGAGACCGAGTCCCCGTCGACGACACTGGCCTGCAAAAAGGCGGGATCGAGCAACCAATCGGGATCCGATAGCAAAAGACCCGGCGTATACTCCTCAGCCGTCTCAAAATCCGTCTGAAACGGCAGCGGAGTCTGCGCAACAAGCGAGGATAATGCTACGAAGCAAAGGCCTATGGATGCTAACTTCATGAGGGCAACTGACCTAAAAATCAGGGATTAGGACGGATCAGGCACGCTTCTGAAAGCGAACGCCCAGCAACAAAAGTAGGACTAGTAATCCACCCCCCCAGCGATCCCAGCATAATCACAGTGCCGGCAGAAGGCGGCGACGCGATGTCCACCGTGAGCGTGGGGACTGGCAGCCCACTGGTGTTGGTTATCGAGGCAAATTTGATGAGCGCAATAGGCCCCGCTGCGGATAAAACCAAGGTGATCTCATTGTTGGTATCGGTCTGCAACAGCGCAAACAAGTCACTGGCTGACAATTGGATGCTTAGATCGCCGGTTTCACCAGCTGCAATAGGCAGCGATCCTAAAGGACTGGTGACGGTGATCCCCTCGTTCGCGCTTACGGACCCGGTACCATGCGGGCGGTCCGCCGGGCCCATCACAGCGGTCCAGGCAGTCTCGCTCACCCCGTCGAGCAGCGCGCTGACATGCAAATTTTCCACACTTGCACTTGTGGTATTGATGCGATGCAGAGTCAGTGTCGCCGATACGATATCAGAGGCTTGAGTAATTTGCGGAAGGAGCGATGAAACATCAAAACGCAGATAGGACAACCGGTCATGAACCCCAGTGGCCGTGTAATGTCTGCGAACCTGCAGGGTTTCGCTTTCGTTCCGATCCTCGCCAATGACACGGCTAAAGGCATTTTCGGTAGCCACAATCGAGACCGAATCGCCGTAGGCGCTGGTGGTTGCCAATACAATTAGAAAAAACAAGGAGCGATGTATCATTTTAAATATTAGGATAAATAGGTTATAAATAGATATTTATTTAACGAGGGCGTACAGAAGCATTTTATTAAAACAAGTAAAGAAAAAACTGCCGAAAAAACGTCAACTCACTCACTCAATATAGATGGTCGATAGAGGCCTGCTATCTGAGGAAATGAAGGAGTAATAAGCAGTCCATGATTACGCTAAACGATAAATGAAAAAGGGGTCACCCATTTTTCTAATGGGCGACCCTTTTTTGTTCCGATGATTGACGTGATTTGGCGTGAATTGAATATGTCCATTCAATTCGATGTTACTCTGACCAGACCCTCTAGTTGGATGCCCTGGTATCTATGCCGGGGAGCTTCCACTTTGGATGAGGCGTGTGCTCTTTGGCTGCGATTACTTCGATTTGTTCAATGATTTCGGGATGTTGGGCAGCAAGGTTGTGCTCCTCTCCGACATCCTTTGAAAGATCATAGAGTTCCCATTTTCCTTCGGCTCCGTTAGCTCGGTAAGCCTTCCAGCTCTCGCCCAGGTGAACTGCCTGCTGTGGCATTTTCTCGTAGAATTCCCAGTAGAGATAATCGCGTTCGGTTTGCTGGGTCGGTTGTCCTCTGAGGGTGGGGTAGATTGAAATGCCATCCATGGCCTCCGTGATGGGTTGCCCCCCTATGTCTGCGATAGTTGGCATCAAATCGTACTGAGTGGTTTGTAGATCACAGGTGCTTCCCGGCGGGATGGTGCCGGGCCACCAGGCTAGCAGTGGGACACGGATCCCGCCTTCGTAGAGGTAGCGTTTAAACATGCGGTAGGGCCCATTGCCGTTCCATCTCTTAGTCTTGCCGTAATAGCTGTCTTCGTCGCCATTGTCTGAGGTCCATAGGATGATTGTATCTTTCTCGATACCCCATTGCTTCACCGCGTCGATCAGGCGGCCGACGTTGCGGTCATGGCGAGTGATGAGTGCGGCATAGAGCTGTTCCCTTTGTTTCCATGGCATCTGGTCGTAGCCTTCCATATCCGGAACCCAGAGGCCGTTGAGGGGGATTTTGCTGGAGTCTCCATGAGGCACACAACTTGCGTAGTAAACAAAGAAGGGCTTTCCCTTTTGCTGACTCTTGTCCATGAAATCGATAATGGTGTCGGCATAGAGATCTTCGGTGAAGATACCGTTTTCACCGAGCACCGGTACATGAGGTTTGAGCTTTTCCGGATCATTTTCAGGAATCGGGGTTTTCTCTCCGTTGATCCAAATATGATCATTATAAAAGGACCGACAATCGACGTGACCCAGATAACCCATCCAGTAATCCCAGCCTACTCTGGTGATTTCCTCGGGTGTGTGATGACCACCCGTGCTGATTTTGCCAAAGGCCGCAGTGGTATAGCCCGCCTGGCGAGCTACCTCACCCAGCATGGGATCCTTAGGGGGCCAGATTGCAGCAGACAGCCTTGCGGCGTTGGCGCGCCAGACAGCGTTTCCGCCGTGTTTTCCAGTCAGCAGGCTGTTTCGTGATGGGCCACACACGGCGTTACCGGCGTAGGCGCGGGTAAACAGCATGCCCTCTGCGCGCAGTCGATCCAGGTTGGGGGTCTTGAGAGTCTGCATACTGGCCTCATCCAGTCCGTAACAGGGCACTTTGCCAATTCCCCAATCATCGGTATTGATGTAGATTATATTTGGAGTGTTTTTCGCTTCTGCGCATAGGGTCATCAAACTTAAAACAAAGAGGGAGGTGAATGCTGTTTTCATCAAATTTGTGTGGGTTTCGAATTTTTATCGTGCTGGAATTCGAAGAAGGTTCGGAAAGGACAAACAAAGCGGACAGTCCTTGTTTTTTATACTTTGATTTATAGACCTGTTAGGATACGAAGCAACTCCCATACTTATTAAAGCATTCTCCTTTGGGTGAATTCTGTGTTTAACGAATGGACTACTTTCTTTATTATTTCATGGGGATTACGCAAGAATCTGAAACCCTTTTAACTCGGTATTCACCGGCATCTCCTGTTCCTGGACCTCGCGGATGAAACCATTGAGATGGCTATTCTTGATCTCTTGTGTCATGGCTTCTACTTCAGACTTTTCTCCCTGCAGCCAACACTCCACCCGCCCATCGGCCAGATTTTTCACATAACCACTCACTTCAAAACCGGAGGCTATTTGCTTCACGGAGTAACGAAATCCCACCCCCTGCACATGGCCTTTATAAAACAACTGAGCTGCAAACATCCCCACAGGTCTAACCCATCCCCCTTCTTTTACCAAGCGTCATTGCTGTAGCCATTAACAAGCTAAAAAAACTTAAAATTAGTGTGGCTGATAGGTGGCAGCGAACGCTTCTTTGGCCTGCAGGCGGAATTGATGCTCTCCTTTGAGTCTGATTATTTTGTCTGCTGGGGAATGGATGATGTCTCCACGAGCTCTACGCTTGGCCTCTTTTTTATCTTTAGCTTTGAAGCTACGGGTCAACAAATCGTAGTCATTGAGCCTGCCGCTAGCGGCGCAGCCACTCATTTGCAACTTGCCTGAAGTCTCGACCACGGGTGAGGTCATGCGGAAGAGAGCATCTCCACCCTCCGGGTAAAGCTTGCTGTCGTTGGTTAGAGCCAAAAAACTAAATTTAAGTTCATGAAGATGACGCGGGGCGTCGAACTTGCGGTTGATTTCTTCGGTAAGCGCTGGCACATGCCACGAATGTACTTCATGGCACCAGTGTTTTGTTCCATGACGCTGGAGCATAGGACAAGCCTGGGCATGAAGACAGGGCCCGAGGATGGATGGCTTTGATTCCTGTTTGAGCCACAAATCCCGCACGCGCTGCAAACGCAGGGAAGTCTCAGCTAAGGCCGGCTCGAGGACCAAGAGCAGACCGCCTGGCTTTAATTTCATGCTCAACTTTTTCAACCAGTTTAGCACCTGCTCATCATCGCTGCCGAAGAAAGCCTCTCCCAGAGAGAAGCTCAGAATGATCATATCCCAACCCTCAGCTTGAGCGAGGACAGATTGCTGGAGTGCAGTCTTCATATTGCCACGATGTGTCATCCAGCGGGCCTGGGGCCAGAGATTGCCTTGATCCATACTCAGTTTGCGCAATAACTCCAATTGCAGGTTCGATTGATCGACGGCGTCGATCAACATACCCTGGGTAACACCCTGATGAGCCATTTCTGTCACGGCTCCCATAGATGCGGCCCCCAGCCCGCAACCCAGGTCCAGCACACGCATACGGGGACCAGCAGGGACTCCGACTTCGGATTGGCTTTGGTCTTCCACAGGCGGTCGCCATTGTCTGAACTGAAGCAGTTCGCGCATAGCATAACGCACCCGGGTGAAAGTCTGGGGATAGAAATAACAGCCATAGGCCAGGACGGCCTCTTCATCCTGAGTGTAGCCGGAGAAATCCTCTTCTCGTTCCGAAGTGAATAAGTCGCTGAGAATATCCGCTGCAATGACCAGTTTGTGCAGACATGTCTTCCGTTTGGGGTGCTTCATACGGCTCAAAGCCTCTGCCTCCCACCATTGCTCCAAGGCCTCCGGATAGATCATGTTATTCAATAGCTGAAAGACGTTCTTCGACGACACAGATCAAATCTTTTACTTGTTCTCGGGCCGCATCTTTGCCCTCCGTGTGAATCTTATGATGGATGTCTGGCAACTGACTCATGGTAGTGGAGCACAAGGCTTCAAGCTTTCTGCGGAAAAGCAAGGCGACGAAACCATCCAGCTCATCCATACTTTGAATGCCTCCTTTCTTCAAGGTGTCCTTACCCAGCCGCTCCAGGCTTGCTGACTCACGGAAGAGTATGGCGGTGCCAACCAGCGAGCCTTCTGGATCCATCAGCGGGCTGTTGCTTTGTTTGACATGCAACTGCTTGGCACCCGCTGTGCGTAATTCTGTTTGCATCAGGATAAGACCGCTGTTATCCCCGAGCAGATGAATTTGCTGCTGCTGGTGAATATTATAGACTTCTGTTATTTCATGACCGTAAGCCTGTTCAAACTTCAGATCTATGATTTTTTCTGCAGCTTCATTGAGCATAACAACCTTGCCGTTATCATCCGTGGTGATGAAAGCTTCTTCTATATGCGGTGCCATGCTGCGCTCGACGACTTTTCTGATTTTCATGGCCTCCTCCCGACGGACTGAGGCAGGCTTCAGAGTGGTGCGAGACGCTTTTTTGACCTCTTTGACCTTTCCCGTGTCATCGGCTGAAGAGACAGATAACTCATCTTCTGTTTTTTTCGCATCGGCTGCCTTGTCTTCTTCAGGAACCTCGGGGGTCGCTTGCGGTTTGCTTTTGGTGACTTCTTCCGAAGTCTCAGTTTTACCGGTTTCCTCTTTTTGCTGCTGAGATTTTGCCGTAGATGGTGTTTCTGTCTGCTGCTTGGCTTGGGAGTCGGGTTCTGCCTTTTTCTTTTCAGTGGAAATTTGCTCCGCCTTGGCTTCCACTGGCTTCACTTTTTCGGTCTCCGAATCTTCGGGCGACATTTTATCATTGGAAATCACAACACTGGATTTGTCCGTGTCTTGATTTGTGGGCAGAGATGTTTCACGCGTTAAAACTTTAGGCAATATGGTCGTGCCCAGTGTTTCCTTTTCCAGAACGAGAATGGGCACCGTCTTATGCTTGAGAGAATCTTCATCTTCTTCCTCTTTATCTGTCTGGACCGGCTGCGCCGGTTTCGCTTCCTCAATTTTCTGTCGCATAGCAGAGCAATCAGCCTGATCCATGAAAACGATAGCCGAGTCCAGTTGATGTTCCACGGTGTACACACCATAGATGCTCAAGGTGGCCATTATTTTACTCTCATCCTTTTTCTTAAATTCATCGCGCACGCGCGCTTTGATCGACTTCCGCGAAATCATTCTGCTGATAAACGAGTCCAGTAAATCAGCGAGTTCGGACATAACAGCTAAATCCATCAGCTTCCTGCCTCGGAGTTGATCCGGGTCTTCATAGCCCAGAAGTTCAATGAAGGCAGTATTGGAGGCAATAATATTGCCCATGTTATCGACCATGGCGGTAGGACGCTTGTTGGAGCTGAAGAGAGTCTGAAAACGAGTTTCGATGATTTGCAGGTGCAAATGCATTTCTGTGGATTTCGATTTATTGCTGAAACTACGCAACACATTCCAAAGCGAGCCGTCATGATTGCGGATGGCCTGCGCATCCATTAGGACTTGTAACTTACGGCCTTGACTATCTTTGAGCACACTTTCCAGGGTGAAAGCGTCGCGACTGCCGTCGACGAGCATTTTCTCAAGCTCTTCGCCTTCATCTTTATTTTCTGTGTAAACAAATTCCGTGAACTTGCGTCCAATCCATTCTCCCTCTGGTTCGCCCGACCATTGAATCATGGTGTCGTTCACTAAGTTGACTTTGCCATCGGCGCTAGTGATAACTACGCCACTCATGCTTGAAGATACCAGTGCTTTGAAACGTGAATCACTTTCAGCATGCTGGGACTCCAGTTGGGGTATGACATTCAGGTTATCAATTATCCAGACAAGACGCTTTTCAGGACTTGCATCCATGATATGTCCATAAATCCTGACCCAGATAGCTGTGGCATCCTTGCATGCCATCCACCCTTCCATGACATAAGCATTCTGTTCCCCGTTAAAGCAAGCGTCGCGCTGTTCCTTTTCATTGACATCATTAATGAGTGAGAGCGTTTCGCTTAGAGGAACATCCTGGAGAGAGGCAACATCAAAGCCGGTCCATTCTGTGAAAACAGGGTTGACCTTTAACACCTCGCCGTATTTGTCAAGCTGCACTACAGCGATCTTAGCCTCATCCAGCATGGCTAGCTTTGCTTCTTCAGCTTTCTTGAGCAAAGCATCCTTTTCGATTTCTTTTTTCTCGATTTCTACGATGCGCATCTGCGCGCTCTTCAAGTCCGCTGCGGTATTGCTGATACGTACTTCGTGACCTTGCAGCTCTTCCTGCTGACCGGCTAACTGCTGCTTGAGTTCATCTCGTTCGGACTCGGCAAGCTCCGCACGTGCTTTTTCATTACGCAGAGATTCTTCTACATCAGTGACCGTCTGACGCAGCTGGGCCAATTCCTGGTCTGCTTCATCCAGGCGAACCGAGGTTGTTTCAAGTTCACTGTGCGTTTCCTGTAAGTTCGACTCTAGATCACCAGCACGGGCCGTTTCGTTGCTCAGTTCTTGCTGAGTCTGTTGTAACTGCCCATTTAGTCCTTCAGTTTGTTCTTGCACTTCCTGAAGCCTGGTCTCTATGTCTGCAAGATTCTGCGCCGTGGTCTCAAGCTCTGATCTGGTATTTTGAATTTCATCTTCCAGCCCACCCATCTGCTCTTTGGCTTCTGTTAACAAGACAGTGGTTCTTTCGAGTTCTTTACGCTCAGTGAGATCTTCCACCATCAAAATCATAGCCCACTGAGGGTAATCCGATTGCTCAATCTTTGATACGGTGAGCCGGGCGGGTAACTGGGCGGTGTCTCGCTGAAGTTGTGCTTCAAGACCAAACACTGAACGACTACCTTCTGCACACTCGACAGCCAGGCTACGTGCTTCTTCTTTTCTTTCTGCATCAACAAGATCTTCCAGATGTTTGCCTTGAAGATTTTCCACGGCCTCTCCGAGCAATACCGCCAACTGGGGATTCACTTTTAAGAGCAGGCCACTCGCATCCACGACAGCTAAGCCTAAGCTTGTTTTATCAAAGACTGCGTCAAAACGCGCTTCATGGGCCCGTAGCGTACTTTCCAATTCTTTGCGTCTGGAAATATCTTCAATCGTCCCAGCCATTAGATGGCCAGAACCATCTTGAGCATCCGCCACGGAGAGGGTAAGACGGCCCCAGAAAAGACCGCCGCTTTTAGTCTGAAAACGCTTTTCTACCTGATAATCCGTGAGCTTGCCTTCACGGCAGAGCTGTAAATTTTCAACATAAGCTTCTTTATCATCCTCATAGCCGAGATCTTCCCAGGCTTTAAAACGCAACTCTTCCTGATTGTATCCAAAGAATTCCAGAAAGCTGTTATTGGCTTGTATGAGTGAACCTTTTTCGTCGGATAAACCCAGCATAACCCCGGGGTTAGCAAAAATCTGCTCTATTTCAGAACGTACTTTGTGCAGCTTCTCTCGCACCTCTGCCACTTCAGTTTCATCTTCGATGATGGCTACAAGATACTGTAGATTTTGGTCCTTCCCTTGAATCGCTTTAACTGAGAGACGAACTGTTTGCGGTACGGCTTTTTTGTGAATTTGTGTGCTAAATTCAAAGGCTCCGATAGAACGTACAGCATTTTTAAATTTGCTCTTGAGCTCTGCTTCATCAGCTCCGCCAAAGATTTCCGTGAACTTCCTGGCCTGGGCTTCCTCCTCGCTGAGATCCAGTATTTGACATAGCCCCTTGTTAACTCGAGTGAGCGTTCCATCCGCATCCAGAAAACAAACGCCCGTAGGCCGCAAACTTAACGTGTCCTGTACGGAGCTTTCTGAAACTTCAAGAGCTGCTTGTGCTGCTTTGAGTTCAGTTATGTCTTCTAATGTAGCTACCCAAAACGTATGCCCTTGTTCTGCGCAAGCTGTAACTGTGTGACGTAGCCATTTTTTAGAAACCTGTTTTTCCCACTGCACCTGACGCCGCTTACCTGCCATGCAATCCTGCAAATAGCCTTTGTCGTCCTGAAGCAGTTTCGTCAGAGCGTCTTTCTCCTCGGCATTAGCCTGATTACGACTTAACCAACTCAGGGCAAGGTCATTAGCGTGAACCACTTGACCTTCGGCATCAGCCACTAATATACCCGCAGGATTTGTCTGTAAAACGCTGCGAAGCTTTCCGAACTCAATCTCTTTGTAATGACGCAGGACGCCCGTCTGCTCTTCATAGTTTTTTAGATGTGTCAGATCTTCAGTCGAACCAAGAAACTGAAGAAACAAACCCTCGCGATCCCGCACCACACTAAGCGTGAGACTCACATCGGCCCGCTCTGTTTCTGACTTAATGAAATGACATTCGCATTGATAGCGGTCCCGGTCACCTTCGAGCCCTTCTTTGAAAAAACCAGCCAGACCACTTTTCTCCAAGTCCTCCTGCTCCAGTAAGTCTGCCAAACTTTTTTGCTGCACCTGTTCCTGTGTAAGATCAACCATTTGGCGAAAGGGTTCATTGGCATCTATAAAATAACCGTTTGCATCGAGACTAAAAATGCCCGCTGGAACGGTATCTAGAAGAGCGGTAGAAGCGGCCTGATTTCTGCCAAGCTCAAGATCGAGATCGGAGAGACGACTTTGATCTTCAAGGGTAACCACGCCATGAACGACCATGTCATTTTCACGTACCAGAGAAACAGTCATGTGTACGGGAACTTCCTGCCCATCGCCTCTAATGATGGACAAAGGCATCTCTGTCATGGTCATACTGGAATGAACGCATTGCTTTAACTGCTCATTCCATGGCTGTCGGTCGGGCTCCGCGACAATGTCGACCACGGTACGCTTTTTCATCTCACTTTCAGAACGTGCTATGAGATTTTCAAATGCCGTGTTGGTACTCTCAAATTGCCATTTACCATCCAGCATGCCGACTGCTACAGATGACTCCTGCACGAGGGCGTCAAACTTGCGAGCCATAGCGTTTAAAGAGTCCTGCACGGTTTGCAGATTTGTCAGATCCTGAGCTGTGACCAACACTTGCTGGACGTCTCCATCTGCATCGACGACTGCATTCAGAGAAAAAGATAATGTCTTAGTCTGACCATTTTTATGGTCCACATCATAGTCAAGCTGTTGCTGGATATTTTTGCCACTCAAGCAACGTTCCAGATCCGGCAGTTGCTCATCCTGCGATAGTCCCAGCAACATGGTAAAACGCATGTCCTGAAGTTGAGTGCCATTGTAGCCAAGCATTTTTTGAAATGCTTCATTGCTGTCGATAATGAGTCCCTTGGTATTCAGACTGATTAAAGGAATGCGACTGGACTGTTTTATAGCTTCAAAGCATCTGCTGCTCTCAAATTGCGCTGCTTCGCTTTTTGTCAGTTCATCCTTGGCAACTTTAAGTTCGGTAAAATCTTCAATGATTTCTAAATAGAGCATCGTGTCCTGCTCGGCACCCGGCACAACAGAGACACTAACGCGGCCCCAAAATTCTTCCCCACTTTTGGTAACAAAACGCTTCTCTAGTTCATAGCCTTCACGCTTACCTTGTTCACACTCCATGCGCAGCTTGGCTTCTGCTTCCTGATCTTCCACCACAGTTATATCCGTATAACGCTTCATACGCAGCTCGCCCCAGCGATAGCCCAACCGGTCGAGCAACGTCTGATTCATGCGCTTGAAAAAACCCTTTTGAGATGTAGTGCAACAACTAACAGCCTCACTATTAAAAAAAGCGTCAAACTGCGCTTTACTAACAGTGATGTCATGCTGGGCCACACGATCAATTGCTGCACTCTGCACCTCAGCCGCTACCCGTGCAGCTGCGCTCTGAAGCACCGCTTGGATGACTGATACATGAACCAGCGGTTTGGCATCCATAATAATGAGATAGCCTGCTATCTTACCATCTGTATTCAAAACGGATATTCCAGCAAAGCCCTGCGCCTTACTCTCGGCCAACATGGTGTTCGCTTTATAATCACTGGAGACTCCATCCGGATGCACCACAAACTTCCCGCTCATAATCCCGGCAAAAGGAGAATTTGCCACTGGGAATTCGAGATTGGCCACGCTGGCTCCTTGATAGGCGACTGCCAGGGTTTTGGTATTATCCTTTTTATCCAGAGAACGCTCTGCAACAAAACACCAGTCAACTTGTAAAACCTCCGCTATGCCTTTGCATAGAAGCCCCAGAAAGGCGCCACCTGCTTTCTTCTGCATGAGCTGCCTTATCTCAGCGACTTGAGTCGATATAAGGCTGTGCTCGATCTCTCGAGCATGCTGAGACAAGCAATTCGTGAGCAGAGTCGCTGCATTGGTTAAGCGTTTCCTAAACGTTGAGGTCAGACGACGCTCATTATCATCCACCACACACAACGCACCAACAATCTTTCCGCAACTACGCAGCACAGTTAGACAAGCAAAGCGCGCCACTCCATCCTGCGGGTCTGTTTTAACATCTTTAGGGTAGGGAACCATCTTGGCAATGCCCGCTACATCATCAGAATCTGCCAGTTGAAGATGACGGATAATGTCATCACGTATCGGCTCTAGATCAAAAGCACGTAGAGCTTCTTCCCAGAGAATTTGTCCTTTCAGATCACAAACAAAACAACAAGGAGTGCGTAGTGACTCCATAGTCAGCAGCCCCACTTGCTCTATGACATCACGATCCGCTTCCTGCAATATGAAAGGAACCTCCTGCACCTCCTCACCCATACGCCCGGCGGATATCTTAGGCGCCGTTACATCTTCTACATCCAGAGTGGTTTTTTGTTTGGCAAATAATCGAGATATATTCTTCGTGCTCAAATAAGGGAATAGGTTCTTCACATCTCTATTCTGGTTAATTATTTCTCATGGCTTATAACATTATTCGTTATGAGAAAGCACACCGCACTTTTCTCCCTTTAGTAGAACGATACCCTTATACTCTCCAACCTGCAAAAAGTTACCAAGCTGAACGGAGACCTCAAGTAAGAACCCTACCACACAATGATTTAGCCAGCTTTCTAAGGATTTTCTCGGTTTTATACTATTTCTAGAACGGGGGGATGCATCTTTTGGTTGCCCTTTGTCTCATGGGCGGAAGAAATTGAGATCGATGGCTGAGCAAACTAAGAGATTCATAAAGCAGAAAGATAGATTGACGGTTTTCAGGAATCTATTATTTAAATAGTTAACTGGTACATCCTTCACTAAGACAATGACAAGATTACAAAGACTTTTTTCATTTTGGGTCTATGGTGGTTTTATCTTATCCTTTCTCTTGCTGGCCCTACTGTTCATCTATGCAAGCAGTCTCACTCTATTAGAAATACTCTTATGTCTTCATCTACCTGCCTATATGTGGCATCAATATGAAGAGCATGATGGAGACCGCTTCAAGGCCTATCTTGATCAACGCTTTTTCCCTGAAATTCTTAATCAAGGAGCCATTTTTTTTATCAACGTTATAGGTGTGTGGGCCCTTTTCGCTATACTCATCCTGATGGCTTTAAATGGACCCATCGGTCTTGGGCTTGGGGTCGCTTATTTAACTTTCTTCAATGCCATTACCCATGTTATTTCTGCTGCAAAGTTTCGCAGTTACAACCCTGGCTTACTGACTTCAATCATCTTTTTCATACCAATCTCAGGTTATGCCCTTGTGCAAGCCATTTTCCTGGATGAGATTCCGCTGGCTTATCACATCATCGGTCTTGTTGTTGGCATTGGCGTTCACGCTCTAATCGTGATGTATGCCTTGGTTCGCTTGAAAAAACTGAAATAGCACAATTCTGATTAGTCAAAAGCGTAGGTAAGCTATGATGAAAAGGATTCTAAAAGCTCTAGCGCAAGAATACATATGGGACTATCTCTCTTCTTTATTTAACCCACCTTATGTCATAGTGACACGATCATCTGTGCAAGATCTGACTCGCTCTCTATAACATAAGGTGGGTTAAAACAGCTTCTTGAACATTTCTTCTAGTCCCGAGTTACCTCTGCTGTCTTTATGGTTATGACCTGCCTTGTCTGCTCCAACTGTTTGCCATGAGATAGGTTGATTTTCTGTCTTACTCCCATCATTCAATCTCTTTAAAGGCACGGTATCTTTACAAGCATTACGCTCATGCAGACTGGTTATGACATGATTGGGTAGCGCTTGGGTGACGCTCACACTTCGTCTTATGTTTAAGGTCATTGATATATCAATGCACCCAACACTCAGAATATCTCCAGCCTGAATTACATGCTGGTTAACACGTTCCCCGTTTACCTCGGTTCCATTTGTTGAGCCAAGGTCTCTGACTTTTAAAGTGTAGCGGTCCAATATAATCAGACAATGATGGGCAGATACGGAAGTTTCCGGTAAAATAACATCACAACTTAGTGCGCGGCCTATGCGTGTCTCACGCTTGGTGAGATAATATATAGCGCCTTCCATAGCACCTTTTTCTACTGTCAGAGCAACGACACAATTTTTGTAATCCACAATAGATGTCTGAGTGGGTGGTTCCGGTAATTCATCACCCGGCTCTTGTACGCCCAGCGTCAGGGGTTGATCGTTAGATTCTACCAAAAAATTTATGAGCGACTGCTCGACTGTTTCATCTAAGGTCTGCGTCACAGGAGGAGTACCTTCGTGCCATTCACACATGGCCTCTTCCATATCCAGGAGAAGATAGAGAGCGGGCTTACCCATTTTGCCTTGATTGCACTCTGCATGCGTCAAACGTCCGTCTTCTAAAAAAATATTTCCCATAACCATATCTTTAACTATAGAAAGCATACCGCTGAGACGTTCATTGGCCACTGTCTGTAATAATTCTCCTACGTGATATGTTTCTGCCATGTCTTTAAATTCGGTTTAGTGGGCTCGAGTCATAAGTAAGG
>JBCCWR010000003.1:0-60531 GCA_039193385.1 Verrucomicrobiota bacterium
AACAGGTAGCTCTAAGGCTTTCGCTGCTACTTTTCTTGTCATCTCATACGGTTTATAATAAGTTGAGGAAACAACCTCATAGCGCATCTTTTTGCGCACTTTATCAAAATTAGCAACAACACCTCCCACATAATTTTCCGCATCATCAGAAACGGCAATGGGGTAATCTAAAGTCATCAACCAACGTTTGTAGTGAGGCATCAGTAGAATTTCCTGCCTGTAAACAGAGTCGTAGGGCTGCTTTATCTTTTCCAAATCATAACGTGAGATACTCTGAATTTGGTGCCCATGATCGTCAGCATCATCTCCTCTTATCCAGCTCATTCCATCCGTTGTTTGCCACAAAACAGCACCTCTCCAATATCTATGATTCTGTGGGGGAATGGCTCCATCTGGAAAACTGACACGAAAAGCTATTCTATAATCTGGCGTCACCTGAGAAATCGAGCCCGGGTTAACTTCATCCGTAAATCCTGTCTTAGCATCAAAAAGTGATATTCCTATGGGTGTCTTAATACGTGGAAAGAAAATATAAAGAATAAAAACAAGAGGAAGAGATAAACCAAACATTTTAAGTAATAAGTATGCAACCTTAGACTTTGAACGTATTGGTGAAACATGTGCCTGAGCCAGAAAATAACTAACCATGATGAATTGAATCAAAGCTAAAAGACAAGCAAAGATGGATTGAGATATAAGAAGCGACAACATGGTAAGAAAATATGAAAAAGTAATAAGTACATAATAATCTTTTCTATTGTGTGTTTCTAAAAGTTTCAGGCCGTAAAAGCCGCATAAAAAGACACCACCTGCATCTCGTCCCCACAACATTCCATAAGCTGTAAAGGTAGTTAGTAAAATCCCTATGACGGCAAAATTAAAAAATAGACGAGGAATAGGAGGCCTCCGGTAAAGTAGCATATACCAGCGGTAGGCAACCGAACCTACTAGGAATAGAATCATCCATATGGGCAATTGAAAAATTAAAGGAGCTATAGATAGAATAAAACAGAAAATAGCATGTAGCGTTGCTCTTTGATCAAGTTCTGGCGCACCAAACTCTCCCATAAAATCTGCCCGGAATAGCCTGATCGTATCACTCTGTCTCAATGTCGTAACGGCTGGCATTACTACTTACTTTTGAATTTAGGATATAAAGCCAAAGCTTTCATGATTGATCTATAGTGAGATTCACCTCGGCCAGCAGGAAAATACTGTTCGGGCAAGCAAACGCTAAATTCAATATGATCCTGTTTTGCATCAACTGCCCAGCATGCTAATTGAGAGAGACGAGCTTCTATGTCCAGATGCCCAAGCTTATTAAAGTCAAAACAGAGAGAACCTTTGGCTCCACCTCGATAATCTTTTATTAATAATCCTTTACCTCTGGAAAAAGCCTTCCAGTCAATATGCCT
Source organism: Verrucomicrobiota bacterium (assembly GCA_039193385.1). GTDB lineage: Bacteria > Verrucomicrobiota > Verrucomicrobiia > Methylacidiphilales > JBCCWR01 > JBCCWR01. The sequence continues at coordinate 1,416 of JBCCWR010000003.1, forward strand.
CTGAGATTCACCTAGCACATAGGGTCTATGGCCTGCAAATGAGTCACCCGGTAAATGCGACCATTCATCCTCATCATCTTCAATGTTTGAAATTTCTTCAGGCCAGGGCCATTGACCTTCTGGTTTTGGATAAATTAAACATTCCAAATTGACAGAATAATTCTTCTCAAAACTAAAAAAACCTAAAGGATAAAATGAGCAAACATAAATTTGATCCAGATAAAGCGCACCGCGTTCATGAACAGGTAGAGCCATTTCATGAATAAAATTTTCATTAGGTGCTACCTCAGCAATAAAGCGATATTTATCATGAACAGAAAGATCTCTAAAAAAACACTGAAGCGATTCCTTAGGATCAGAGCTATTATTCACCATGGAAATTTTGAGACGCAGTTCCGAGCCGGCAAAAGCATATGCTTTTCCATTGAGTCTGACATCCAGAGACATGAGATTTTTAAATCCGTAAAGTCCTGACACAAGACTTAGACTTATCAGCATAAAGAATACGAAATAGGCGGCGTTGTTTGAATAATTAACCGCTCCCCAGAGCATAAAAATTGAAATCATAACAACCAATATGCCCTGAGGCGTTATATTGATTTTTATGCCATGAAATACCATAAAACTATCTGACCCGAACAGCATGGAGCAGCTCTTCGACAAGAGCGTATTCACCAAATTGCTCCATCTGCCCCGCAACTCCCATACGGTGCCCTAAGACGGCTGGAGCAACCTTTTGCACATCTTCAGGTATGACCATAGTGCGCCCCTCTATAAAAGCCCATGCTTGTGAAGTTTTTTTCAAGGCAAGACCGCCTCGAGGAGATAAACCTGTACCAGAAGAATCTTGTTCACGACTTTTTTCCAATAAATCCAAAATATAGTCTGCAATCGGTTCTGAGACATAAATTTTATTTGCCTCGTCTTGTAACCCGACAAGCTCTTCTGCTGTTAGTTCAGGCTCCAAATCATTGATAAGATCACGTCTGTTTTTATTCTGTATTAACTCTTTTTCAGCTTCTCGATTCGGATAGCCAAGTGATAATTTCATAAGAAACCGATCAAGTTGAGATTCCGGCAGGGGAAATGTTCCACGCTGATAGCCTGGATTTTGTGTCGCCAAAACAAAAAAAGGTTTCGGCAGCTCATGCGTCACGCCATCCACAGTCACTTGACCTTCCTCCATCGCCTCTAATAAGGCAGATTGTGTTTTAGGACTGGAACGGTTTACTTCATCCGCCATGACTACTTGAGTAAACAAAGGACCGGGATAAAATTGAAACTGTTGCTGGCCTTGATTAAAGATAGAGTTGCCTGTGATATCCCCTGGCAACAGATCGCTGGTAAATTGAATACGCGTCATTCCAAGTCCCAGACTTTTTGCCAGAGCTACGGCCAACATGGTTTTGCCAACACCAGGCACATCTTCTATTAATAAGTGGCCTCGTGATAAAATAGCGCATAGAGCCAGTTTTATAGTTTCAGGTTTTCCTAGAATGATTGTTTCAATCGCACTTTGAGCTTTTAAAATTTTTTTGTGGTTCACACTCATCTTACGAGGGCAAGCTAGGCTATATTCAATCCAAGGTAAACTTAAAGAATACTCTTACATCAGGAATACAAGCTGGACGGCAAGTTAATTTTTCGTAATAATCTCAATTCGCGCTTTAAGAAGCGTTGATAACCGTTACTTTTTATGGAAAAGCCTTCAAGAAATAAAGTTCTGAGTTCGCTGATTTGGTTAAATCACTACGAAAAACAAATAGCTGAGCTGCGCCCTACGCAACATCAGGCACGAAAAAAAATTGAAGAGCTGGCTCTGAAGCACCGTAAAAAATTACCTGTTCCTATCCTGGCACATCACGACCGCATCACAAAAAAAGGTAAAATCAAAAAGCTGAGCACAAAGTTTGTGCGTAACTGGGTATGCCGAGGCTGCAACATCGCCGTACCGATGGGATTACGCTCTAGACTAGCACAGAAGGAAGATTTAATTATCTGTGAAAATTGTGGTTTGTATATTTATCTAGAAGAGGAAGAACAGGATATCTTAGGTAAAAAGAAATTTAAAGAGCTGCTAGAGCAAGATGAAATACGTGCTAAGCAATTCGAGATAAACCAAGCCGCAGCAAGGCAAGCAGCCGAAGAAGCAGCTGCTAAAAAAGCTGCTGAAGAAGAAGCTGCTGCCAAAAAAGCAGCCCGTGCCGCCAAGAAAGCAGCCTCAGCAGCTAAAAAGGCCGCTAAGAAAGCAGCCAAAAAATCTTCTCAAAATAAGTAGTCCTTTCATTTTAGATTTTATGTAGCAATTGGCAGATTTTACATATAAGCCAATTATCTTTGTGCTTTCGTAGAAATATTTTTCGCTATTAAGATAATTATGTAAAAATAGAAAATCGTCCTACGTTTCTTTCACATCGACAATCGATTCATCCATTATTATAAGAAACGAATGCTTGCATTTACGGCCGATAAATTTTTCATCGAAAAAGTCATTAGCCTGGTCGACAAGTATTGTCCCTGTGATGTTTTCAAAATGAGGCTGGCTAAGCTCTTTGTGATGTGGGATAAGCCCAACGCACGCCGCTCACTGGATCATTATATACTGGGCCGTGGAACAGATCTTTATTTCTCAACAGGTGAACTCTTGGCTCAGGATGATGGCGTTTGCAGTACTTTTTACGATGGGGTTCGGCAGCAGCTTGATAGTGGAGCTGATAAAGGACTGGTTTCTGTGCCTCAGTGGATGTTTAGATCAAAGGACTGGAAATATGCACTGGGTGGTGTTGATCTAAACTGGATGCGCACTGGCGATTGCATCGAGATACAATTTAAGAAAAAATACTCTTGGAGTCCTGTGGAAAGACGCGTCACGCAAAAGCTCCACGAGATTGCTGCCAGGCTCATTAAGAAAGGGGCCAAAAATTTCCACATGCAGGGTAGACCTGTGAAAGTTAATAGAAATTCTATTTATAAAAGCTCACTTTGTAAGAAGGAATATGCTGCACACAGGCAATACCTTCTATAGGAATTTATCAAAACAACTGAGTATCAACTTAATGTAGCTTAATGTTGATCACAAAAGTCAATACCGACTTCACGACACATACGAACGAGCTGGTTATCATCCGTAACCTGTTTGAGTTTAGAAACAGCCTCTGCAAATGGTACACTCCCAACAAGATAATTTTGATAACTTACCATATGTCCCCAAAGATCTTTATTCACTAATTCTATCGCCCCTACGCCAAAGCGTGTACCAAGAATACGATCCAGAGCCGTAGGTGCCCCTCCACGCTGCAAATGACCAAGAACAACATGGCGCGTCTCACGCCCAGTCATATCTTCTATACGCCGAGCCACTTGTGAAGCAATACCGCCAAGTTTAAATTCACCGCTTTTGCCATCATCCCCTTTCGTCACAATACCTGCATCTTGGGCATGAGCACCTTCTGCTACTACAACCATAGTATTTAAGGAACCGCTTGCTGTACTCTTTTTCACGGCTTCCGCCACTTGTTCATAATAAAAAGGAAGCTCTGGAATAAGAATAATGTCAGCGCCACCGGCTAGACCTCCGTGCAAAGCGATCCATCCTGCATAACGCCCCATGACTTCCACAACCATAACACGTTTATGACTCTTCGCAGTAGTATGCAAACGATCGAGAGCATCCACAACAACGCTTACCGCTGAGTCAAAACCAAAAGTAATGGCTGTAGCTGAAAGATCATTATCAATCGTTTTGGGAACTCCAATGGTCTTAATACCAGCTTTAAAAAGATCATAAGCTGTCGTCAAAGAACCATCTCCCCCAATGATGATAAGCCCCTCTACATTGAGATCTGAAAGCGTTTTTTTCGTTTGTTCAAGAACGCCATCTGCCAGCGTAAGCTTATCTCCTTGCCCCACTTTGGTGACAAAATGCCCTTTGTTGGTTGTGCCAAGAATCGTACCCCCTAGAGGCATAATATCCTCGGTTGCTTTTGTTTGAAGAATATCAAAACGCGAAGGCTGTAACAGACCTTCAAATCCATCATTAAAGCCGACGATTTCTCTTCCGGCATTTTTGCCCGCGTAAACAATAGCCCGTATCACTGCATTCAATCCGGGACAATCTCCACCACATGTTAAAACTCCAACTCTTTTCTCTGCCATACTGGTGGAAAGTTTTAAAGACCATTAGAAAAAACTTCCAGCGTAAACATTTCTAAAATTAACCATCAAAAGAAAAATCAAATGCTGGAAATCTCATTGCGGTCGTTTAAATATTTCTTCTTATGTCCAAGAACCAATCTGTAGGAAGGCACAAGGAACTGTGTGATCTATTACGCAAACATAATATCGCCTACTACGTATATGCCACACCGACCATCTCAGATCGTGAATACGATGTCTTATATCAAGAGCTTGTTGAAATTGAGGAAGCTCACCCAAATTTAATTACGCCAGATTCACCCAGTCAGCATGTCGGAGGGCAACCACTGGATCACTTTAGAACAATTGCACATGCTCTACCCATGCAAAGTCTCGACAATACTTATTCTTCCGACGAGCTAGAGGCCTTCATCAATCGGGTTTACAAAACACTCGGCATGGAAGATATCAAGTTTGTCCTGGAACCAAAGATTGACGGTGTAGCCGTAAGTTTACGTTATGAAAATGGAAAACTCATCCATGGTCTAACTCGTGGTGACGGCATACGTGGAGATGACATTACGAGCAATATTAAAACACTACGCCAACTTCCACTTATTCTGCACCATAAGCCTCAAGTTCTGGAAGTTCGCGGGGAAGTCTTTATGAGTTATGCAGGGTTTAATCGACTCAACAACGAGCGTCAAGAGAGGAACGAGCAACTCTTTGCCAATCCACGCAATGCTACAGCCGGAACCTTGAAACAACTGAACCCCAAGATTGTTGCCAGCCGCCCCATTGCCATCACATTATATGGACTGGGAGAAATCCAGGGTGTCGATTTGCCCAGTCATGAGCAGACTTTAAACTATTTGCAAGAATGTGGATTTCCTACTCCACAATGGACCCAAACTTGCAAAAACAAAGAAGATGTCATGGCCGCACTCAATACGTTAAACGAAATGCGTCAAACTTTTGACTACCCTACAGATGGCGCCGTTCTAAAGGTAGATCAACTCCATTTACGCGAACGACTCGGCTCCACTTCAAAAGCACCACGCTGGGCTATAGCCTATAAATTTGATGCGGAGCAAACAGAAACCACTCTACGCGCTGTGACATTTCAAGTTGGACGAACCGGAACCATCACGCCCGTTGCTGAATTGGAACCTGTGCAATTAAGTGGTACAACCGTAAGTCGCGCTACACTGCATAACTTCGAAGAGATCAAACGCAAAGATATTCGCTTAGGAGATAAAGTTCTCATTGAAAAAGCTGGTGAAATCATCCCAGCCGTCATTGCCGTCAATAAAGATGAGCGTCCCGCTCAAAGCTCGATCATTAGAGCTCCGGAGGTATGTCCTGCCTGTGACAGCAAGCCTCAACAAGACGGTATCTTTCTACGTTGCTCAAGTGCGACATGCCCGGAAAAAATCAAACGCAAGCTAGAGCATTTCTGTCACCGTGGCGCCATGGACATCGAAGGTATGGGCGAAGCAGTCGTAGAACAGCTCGTTGAAAATAAACTTATTAAAACAATTGATGATATTTATACGCTCAAAAAAGAATCTGTCATAGCACTTGAACGGATGGGAGAGAAATCTGCTCATAATCTTATTAACGCTATCGCTAAGAGTAAAGAGCAACCATTATGGCGGTTGCTCTTCGGCTTGGGAATCTTGCATGTAGGCTCTGGCCTTGCTCGACAGCTCGAAAAATCTTTTCCTGCAATGGATGCCATTGCCGCTGCAGATGAAACAACTTTACTCGCTGTGCCAGATGTAGGCGAAATTGTTGCTCAAAGCATTATTAGCTATTTCTCCAATAATGAATCTCAACGTCTTCTCCAGAGCCTGCAAAATCTTGGTCTGAATATGACTTCTTCTACGCCCGCCACAAGTTCCTCCGATTCACCATTTGCAGGAAAGAAAATCGTCATAACTGGCACATTATCTAAGCCTCGCACAGACTTTGCTGATCGTATAACCGAACTTGGTGGCATTGTAACTAGTGCTATCAGTGCAAATACAGATTATCTTTTGGCAGGCGAAAAAGCTGGATCTAAGTTAGCTAAAGCTAAAAAGCTAAAAATTACTACATTAAATGAACAAGACTTTGAAAAACTTGCCACAAATGATATGTAAGTCTAATTTACCCTTTCAATTATGTTTAATACATATTTTAGCAATCTATCAAAATTGATTTGTGTTGATATCATAAAAATTTCTTTAAGATATTCATTTCATAAATTCAGCTCGTACATTGTTGCGTTTGTCTTTATCATAATTTTCACAACTTCTTTAAGTCACGCACAGTTTACAAACCCATCATCGCGGGAAGACGCTGCCATTGAGCGTGAAAAAATTCTCCGCACGGCAGATCAAATTGACATCTTATGGCAAAAAGTCGAAGCCATGCAAAAAGACATTACTTTTCTTAAGAGCCGCATCAAAGAACTTGAAACGGAAAACAGCCAGCTCACAGCACAGTTGGATGATCAAGTCAAAAGCCGTGAACAGAATAAGCAAAAATTGCTGAAAGAAGTAACGGCTATTGTTAAAGAAAATACCTCATCTTCACTCAACTCAAAAACGTCTATAAGCAAAACAATACCTTCGAATCAGCAAAACACTGGAACAAGTGAACGTGGTTATGAACATATCGTTGCTTCAGGTGAAACTATATGGGCCATTGCAAATGCTTATCAAAAACAGGGTGTTAAAGTAAAAGTGCAGGATATTTTGCAGGCCAATAACCTTCAAAAAGCCGACCTCATTAAAGTAGGTCAAAAATTATTTATCCCTATCAAATAACGTTATGTCAAAAGAAGAAACACGCTATTTTCTCAGAAAAATCAACGAAGACTATCCCATTGGTCCTCTTAAAAATAAGGAGCTTATTGAACTGGCGTTTTCCGCCCGCATTGCACCCGAAGACTTCATTAGCATTGAAGGAAAAGAGGATTGGCAACTTGCACCAGAGTATGATTTTTTGCAAATGGTCTGGAAAATCCCCCGTGATGAAGACTCTTTTTATGGTCCCACCACTGTTGGAACCCTGCACGATTTTCTTGTTACAGGAGAGCTGGATATGGACCAGGAAGTGGAACATATCAAAACAGGGAAAAAGAAAAAAATCTCCGATCTAGTCAAAGATCATGCCCAACCTAATATCCAAAGGGTTGAGAAAGAAACGATGCTGGTCAAGCTACCCACTCCTCCTCCAGAGCCTCCCGCTCCTGATCCACCCACTGCTTCTGAGCCCAAAGCTGCCACAAACAGTAAACCTGACAACGAACTTGAGGAAGTAATGGAAACCGCTCGGGAATTACGCATACGACAACTTGAATACGATATCCACATGACTCAAGATAAGTACGACGATCTTCTAAAGAAATACCGTAAGCTCTCAGAGCAAATGCTGCAAACTAAGAAGTAGTATCAAAAAAATTTCTTAAACCCGCATGATGTAGATTTAATAGAGAATAGGGTAAAAACCTTGTTCCTAACATATCTGTTGCTTAGTCTGCTCGTTGATGAGTTACGAAGAGATCAACCCCAAGTCAGAATTACCTCGGATATGTATGATATCAACCCATGGCTATGTTGCGGCCAACCCACCCTTAGGAGCAGCTGACACGGGAGGCCAGGTTGTCTTCGTCATCGAGCTTTCTAAAAAACTGGCCCAGCTAGGTTATGAAGTAGATATCTGGACGCGCCGATTCGAAGATCAACCTGAAATTGATGTTGTTGATGAACAAGTTCGAGTCATTCGTGTGCCTTGCGGCGGCAAAGAATTTATTACTAAAGAGTATCTGTATAAAAAGTTGCCCGAATGGACTGAAAATGCGCTACGTTTAATAAGTCAGACAGAAATTAAATACGAATTTATCAACAGCCATTACTGGGATGCCGGTCTAGCGGGCCAGCATCTCGCAGAAGTTCTTAAAATTCCTCACCTGCACACGCCGCACTCTGTCGGTATTTGGAAACAAAGACAAATGGAGCGGGACTACCCCGACGATAAAGATAAATTTGAAAAGACATTCAATTTCAGTCGTCGCAACCACCATGAAAGAATCCTCTATTCTGAATGTGATATGCTCATTGCTACGACTCCTATCCAGGTCGATGTCTTCATAGATGACTATGATGTTCCCAGAAATAAAGTTCGCATGATTCCTCCTGGATATGATGACAATCGTTTCTTTCCCGTCAGCAGCGCATCTCGAGAAGCCGCCCGCCAGAAATTTAATATCAAAGGAAAAACGATTATGTCTTTAGGACGCTTGGCGACGAACAAAGGCTATGACTTGCTCATTGAAGGATTTGCTGTAGCTGCACGAAGATTGCCGGACATCAAACTACAATTAGCTGTCGGCGGAGATAAAATGGATGATCTCGAAACACGTATTCTTACCGAGTTAAAAACACTTGTTCGTGATTTAAATATTGAAGATAAAGTTATCTTCTCAGGCTATGTATCAGATGAAGACCTACCAGACTTTTACCGCGCCGCTGACGTCTTTGTTCTCTCCAGCCGCTATGAACCCTTTGGAATGACGGCTATCGAAGCCATGGCTAGCGGCACTCCAACTGTAGCTACAGTTCATGGTGGTTTATATCGTGTTCTTGAATATGGTAGCCACGGACTCTTTGCAGATACTTTTGATAAGGAAGATCTTGGCATAACCATCATCAAACCTATGCGCTACCCTCGTATCTGGACTCGCCTATCTAGAAATGGAGCTCAACTCGCTCGAAGCCTATTCACTTGGACCGGTATCGCTCAGCAACTTATCAGTGCCGTTGAACAACGCACCTCGACAAACTTTGGTATGGAAGATATTGAACCTGAAACGGGTTGGAATTAAATATACTAGTAGTACAATTGAAATTTCAGACACAATGACCTGGAAATAAAGATATGGATAAGACAACTGAAAAGACGACGAAAAAGAATGTAATCAAACTTTTTTCTAGTGATCTGGACGGCACCTTACTAGGAAACCCGGAAGCTACCGCTCGTTTCAAAGCAGCGTGGGAAAGTATTCCTAAAAACAAAACACCTTTGCTTTGTTTTAATTCTGGCCGCCCTTACCCACAGATCGATAGCGTTCTCAAAAAGGACATTCTTCCCAAACCTGATTACATTATCAGCCTGCTTGGAACAGATGTTTTTGATGCCAAGAATAACAGCCCCATTCCAGAATTTTATGAACATTACCGGGAAGGTTGGGATCTGAAAAAAGTTGAAAAAATTGTCCAATCCATACCCAATTCTGAGAAACAGTCATCCCAATACCTACACTCCTATAAATCAAGTTGGTTTCTGGAAAATGCCACAGATGAATCCATCGAACTCCTAAAAGATAAGTTTAAAAATGCCGGACTCGATGTGGCTGTAAACTACTCCCGTTACCGCTATCTTGATATCCTACCCAGGAACGCCAACAAAGACCAAGCTCTGGATTGGCTCTGCAAGTGGCTAGACCTGTCTTTAGAGAACGTGCTCGTTGCCGGTGATAGTGGAACAGACGCCTGTATGTTTCATCTAGATGGCGTTCAGGGTATTGTTGTTGAAAATGCACAACCAGAGCTTTTTGAAGCCGTCGTTAGCCATGAAAACACCTTTCATTCCAAGGAAATCATGGCCGACGGAGTCTTACTTGGGCTAAGACATTTCGGAGTCATTAAAGAGCTGCCCAAAGGGTATGCAGCCGGGGAAATCCGAGTTGATGTCGACCCTTCATTACGCATGCTCTTTGACGAAGAGACAATTCCCTCCCTCAGCAAACAAGAGCAAAAGCTTCTGGAAACAGGCTATTTGAAAGCAATCGAAACCTTAGAGCGTAACATCACTCCCATGGGCTTCTCCGCCGCTTCTCTGGAGGATAATACTGTAACTGGTACGGATGAAAACTATCGTAGCGTCTGGGGTAGAGACGGAGCTATTACCACTATTTTCAGTATTGATCTTGATAAGCCCGAAATTCGAGCTGCTCAAAAACAAACGCTTAAAACTTTGTTCGACAGCATCACGCCCAGCGGTCAGATCCCCAGTAATGTCCGTATTGACTCTGGAAAACCAGACTACTCAGGCGTGGGTGGTATCTGCTCTATAGACAGTGGACTATGGGCCATCATCGCTTTTTATACTTATGTCAATGTGACTGAGGATATGGAATTCCTCAATGAGTATGCAGAAAAACTCGACCGTGTTATGAATTGGCTGAGTGCGCATGATAGTAATAATGATGGACTGCTGGAGATTCCTGAAGCTGGAGACTGGACGGATCTTTTCGGCCGCAGTTATAACATTCTTTATGATGAAGTCCTTTGGTATAGAGCCAACATTTGCTATGGACACATTATGGAAATGGGTGGCGACCATGAGCGTGCCGCCGACTACTTTAGATGGGCACAGCATATTCAAACCGAACTGCTGGCCACATTTTGGCCTTCTACAAAAACCAATGAAGATGCTGAAAACACCGTTACCTTCGCCGATCGTCAATTCTCAGTGGGAGATTCACAATATCTCCTGGCGCAGATCTCACCCTTTAACTTCAACTGGCGTTGTGACACCTTTGGCAACCTACTCGCTTTTGTCTTTAACCTACTGGACATAGACCGTGCTAAAACGGCATTTAAATTCATGTGGGGCGTTGGTGTTAATGAACCTTGGCCTGTTGCCAATCTTTATCCCACAGTACAGGCAGGGGATCCAGACTGGATGCCCTATTACACCGTTAATTTGCTCAACCTTCCACACCACTATCATAATGGCGGTATCTGGCCACTGATCGGTGGCATCTGGATCGTCTTCATTCATCGTCTCGGGTTAACTGACATTGCCGCACGTGAGCTCGTCAAACTTGCCGAGTTAAATAAACTGGGTACCGAGGAAGAGTGGGAGTTTAACGAGTGGGCTCACGGCAAAACAGGACGCCCCATGGGCAAACGTTACCAGGCCTGGTCTGCTGCCTCCTTCATTCTAGCTTGCCGCGAAATGCGCGTTAAATCTGATAAAAACGGAAGTCTCAAAAATGACAAAAACTCATAACGTACTCTGCTTTGGCGAAGTGCTATGGGATTGTCTGCCCCGAGGGCTATTTATGGGAGGCGCACCGTGCAACGTCGCCTACCACCTTCAACAAAGTGGCATCACAGCTAACCCTGTTACGGCTGTAGGTCAGGATTTTCTAGGACATGAAATCGTACGGCGCATCAAAAATGCGGGACTCTCCGATCAGTTTGTTCAAACCATCCCGGATAAAATGACAGGCGTTGTGCAGGTGCAAATCAATGAATTAGGCAATGCAAAATATGACATTACGGAAGACGTTGCCTGGGATTATATCTCCCTAGCTCAAGGCCTGGAAGAAGCCGCTATAAAGGCTAGTGCCATTGTATTTGGAAGTCTCGCACAACGCTCTCTACCCAACCGCGCTGTCCTGGGTGCCCTGCTTCATGATGCATCTGATGCCATGAAAGTTTTCGACGTCAACCTGCGCCCCCCTTTTGATGATTTACATCTTGTGCAAACACTCTGCTCAGAATCTGACCTCATCAAAATGAATGGAGACGAACTGAAACGTCTGACCGGCACTTCAAGCAATGACCTCGAAAAACATGCCCGTAAATTTGCTGAACTTTTATCAGGTAAGGATAAAATTTTTTGTATTACAGATGGAGCCAACGGTGCAGGATTACTTATCAAAAATAAATGGCTGTGGGAGAAAGCCAAGAAAATCGAAGTAAAAGATACCGTTGGCGCGGGAGATTCCTTCCTTGCCGCACTGATCAGTGAATTACTCCATGATAAAAAGCCGGCTGAAGCCCTTGTCAAAGCATGTCGTCTAGGTGATTTCGTTGCCTCATCTGATGGAGCTATGCCCTCATACAAATGGGAAGATATTGGTTAAGGCGGGTTAAATCCTATTCCGAACGTTCCAGAAGCGTCTGCTGATCTCGCAGGAGGTCATGAAGACTAATAACCCCAAGCAGTTGTCTTTTATTCTCATCGCCAACAAGAGCCATGTCATAAGCCGCTTCGATAAATTTATTTTGCAATTCTCCAAATGTTTCTCGAGAGGTGGTCCATATTGGATGAAGTAACTCTGGTATCCTGTCTTCGGCAAAAGCCGTCTCTGCATCTTTTCGTCTCAACACCCCCTTCACTTCTCCATCCATCACCACAGGAAAACGATTATAAGGATGCTTAACAAACATCCTCTCGAGGTATTCATGATCTAACTGCTCTAGAACAACCACATTATAGCTGGCGGATGTAGCCACCGTGCGCTGTTGCCACTGACGCAGATCTCGCGGCGGAACCATACTACTAAGATTATGCCCATCCTGCTCCAATGCCTGCTCATAAAAATTATTTTTCAAATAAACACGAGCAATCAACTGACTCACCAACGTAGCCAGCATGAGTGGTGGAATAAACAAAAACTCATGTGTCATCTCAAAAATCATAAGAATAGCCGTAATAGGCGCACGCACGACTGCCCCTAAGCAAGCACACATACCAACAACCGCCAACAAAGTCCCATCACCATCCGTCACAGGCATGACTTCTTTGAAGACACCCGATAGCGAAGCACCTATCATGCCTCCAAAGAAAAGGGTCGGAGCAAAGATGCCACCACAGCCACCGGTTCCATAAGAAAACATTGTCGCAATGAACTTAGCCACTAAAAGTGCCAACGCCACCTGCCATAACATATGACCATGCAAAGCATCATTGAGATCAACATAGCCTAAACTAAAAACACCCAGTCGTTTAAAAGCATAAAAAATGACCATCGCGCTAATCCAGGTCACCAAACCACCCACGCATGGTTTTAACCAGGGCGGCATACGTATCCACTTTTTACATTTACCGCGCAACCACAAACACTGACGCTGAAACTGCAACCCAACAATGGCAGCAACCACAGCCACCACAGGAGTTAAGACATAACCAACCCAGGTCACCTTTTCGATATCTCCGATAATAAAGGCCGGATGATCGCCTAAAAAAGCATGCGTTACCAGAGCTCCCATAACCGATGCCAGAAGAACTCCACCCAAGAAACGACTGTTAAGGTCTCCAACGATTTCTTCCAAAACAAAGGTGATGGCTGCAAGCGGCGTATTGAAAGCAGCCGCCAAGCCAGAAGCGGCTCCCGCAGCCGCTGCACTGCGACGTTTCTGTTTAGGAGTGCCCAACCATCCACTTACCCAGGACGCCAGACCTCCGGCCAGTTGAACCGTCGGGCCCTCACGTCCTAAACTAAGCCCACCGCCCACACTGAGTGAACCAGCAACAAATTTAACCAGAACTGTTTTCAAAGGCACGTAGCCAAAATCTTTCCAGAAAGCGAGCTTCATTTGTGGAATACCACTACCTGCAGCATCTGGCGCAAAGTGGCTCAAAAGCCAGCCTGATATAAGACTACAGAGCATGATGACCAGGAAACTGCCCCCGGCAAAAACCTCCAGAGACATTTCTGATAAATGCTCCTGAGTATGAACGAAGATCAATTCAATACTTTTATGAAAGGCAACCGCAACCAGCCCCGCAATAAGACCCAGCACCACACTAGTCACAATATAAGGAGCGCGCGCCCATTGCTTACGTAATGCTTGAACGACTCTCTTCATCCACTCAGACGACTCCTACGAGTTGGAGCTATTAATTCCATCCATTCCACTCTCAAAACAGCACGAAAATGTATAGACACTCGCACACCTTGTCACTCACGGTTTTAAGATAAAATAAAAAAACTTACCTAGGAGAAATGATATTGGAGGATAGCATCAGATTGACAGAAACTTGTGATCTGACTTTCAGAAGAAAGACACACCAAAACTCTAGCCTCTAGCTTCGATTCTTTACCCCAGCATTAATGGTTTTGTGCCAGTTGCGAACAACTTCAAGGAGATCACGAACAAGCTCGGGATATTGAGTGGCCACATTATTCTTCTCACCGATGTCTTCTTTGAGATTATAGAGTTCCGTATTCTTAAAATTCCTGTCTGTGATCAGCTTATAATCACCACGCCGGACAATCAGATTTCTTTTTATGCCCCAGAAGACATCCCGGCTCGGTAGCGATGTCGCCTCAACGAGATGCGGCACAAGATTCACTCCATCAATCTCTAATGAATCCGGCAATCTCGCGCCGGTCAAAGCAACAACCGTCGGCAATAAGTCGGCTCCCATTAGGGTTTCATCAGACACGCGCCCGGGTTGAATGGCCCCGGGCCACCATGCAAGCGTGGGCACACGATGCCCACCCTCGTAGTGGCTGCCCTTGGTGCCTCTCAAAACACCAGCCGACCCTTGGCCGACAGGACCATTATCCGATGTAAAAACTATGAGCGTATTATCGGCCAAACCAGCTGCTTCAACCGCCTGTCGAATAAGCCCGATCCCTTCGTCCATAACTTCTATCATCTCTTTGTAGATTTCAGGAGTTGCTTTGTCGAGGCGACCTTTCTTGCCTTCCCCGGGAATATACTGCGGTGCGCTTTTGCGACCCTGAAAAGGGTAATGCGGAGATTCATGAGCAAGATAAAGAAAGAAAGGTCGATCCTTATGCCGATGAATAAATTCGGCGCCGTGCTTCGTAATGAGATCCGTAGTATAGCCCTCCTCAGGGACCAACTGATCCTGTTTCCACCAGTCCTCGACTCCAGTCTGATCGATGTGGATGTGATAATCGACATTGCCACTGACAAAGCCGATAAATTCATCAAAGCCTTGGTGAATCGGGTTAAATTCTGGACCGTAGCCGAGGTGCCATTTGCCAAAGAGTGCTGTGGCATACCCGGCAGACTGCGCAACTTCAGCAATCGTCAACTCCTCAAGCGCAAGACCTGTGTGTCGATGACCTGCGGCTGTGACGACGCCGGTGATACCCGTACGTTGTTGGTAGCGCCCAGTCAATAAGGCTGCACGCGATGGGCTGCAAACGGCCCCATTTGAATGAAAGTCGGTGAACAGAATGCCGTCTCTAGCGAGCGCATCAATATTCGGAGTTTCAGCTAGTTGACTCCCGAAGCAACCAATATCTGCATAGCCGAGATCATCGGCCACGATCAGGATAATATTCGGTTTGCGTTCCGCGTTGACCGTCTGAGCCAATAGCAAGAGTGCCATGAGGAGTTGCATTACGGTTATTTTCATTGGCTTACAAATCTGGATAACCATCAGGCTTAGTTGAGGCTTTCTGGCAAGGTAAAGAGATCATTTTCAGAAATTTCCTGCCTATCAACACCTGGACCTTCAAACTCCAGTTGCAAGCGTCCAGCCCCTGGCACATTGTAGTATTCCACTTCAATGCGATAGAAGCTTGGTGTGTCTATCTCCACCGATGCGGAAAGATTACGCCATCCACTAAATCCGGTGCTCTCAATCAAAGGTGTCGGATCATCGTTTAGATAGAGACGACTACCACCTTCGGAGCCGAGATAAAAATTCCAAATCCCGCTCGAGGGTATGTTGATATAACCTACAAAGAATGTCGTAGTGGACGAGTATGCAGAGATTTCAGAAGATTGGTTAGCAAAGTTAATCCTATCGCTGGTGCCAGTGAAGGTTAGATTGATGGGGTCAGATTGAGAGTCCACCAATACCGCAGAAGATAAATCTGTATCATAAGTATATGTGGAGACACCTTTTTCAAAAAAATTGAAAAAATCATCTTGAGGCATTTCTTGCCGTTCAACGCCTGGACCCTCATACTCCAGTCTCAGCTCGCTAGCTCCAACTTCATTTTGGAAATAAAGAACTTCTATTGGATAGTATCCAGCGTTGAGTTGAACCGTATTAGATTCCGTCTTCAGTCTATGTTTTCCGTCATTGTCAACTGTCGGAGTAGTAGAGCCGTCAAGGTACAACCGACTCCCATCGTCTGAACTCAAATGAAAAGTCCAAGTGCCACTCGTAGGGATGTAAACCGTGCTAAGAAATCTCAAAGCAAAAGCCCGATCTGACGTTCTGGGGTCTATATTTATCTGATCCGCCAGCCCAACCGCAGTCGGGCTGAACTCATTAAAATCTATACCCTCTAATTGCGTAAGGTTTACTTCATATGCCTCATAGTAGATACCTCGGGACATCGACCAAACCGATGATAGACCAAAAGACAGCAAAAAAAGTATCGTCGCAGGGCTTTTAAAAGTTTTCATGGCGGGGAGGGGAGGGGGTAATCTTATATGCGGACAATATTCAATAACCTAAATAGTAATACTTGTAAAAACAAAAAATGGCCTATTTATAATATATTCCATATACTTGGAGATCAACTTCCGCATCCAATGCGACGGCGTCACTCTTTCCTCAAAGTCGGACAAGCGATTGCTCCGCCTTTTGGCTAAAAGCTTGTTTAACCCCTGGCAAGTTCCGCTAAGCCTATTTCATTAAGACCATTACTTGCTAATGAACTAAGCGATCTTGCAATGACAGCAGTGGCAAAGCCTTTGAAGAAAAAGCCCCACAAATAACGGACCATAAAAGTCCAGCTAACCATTCTTTTTCCATTTGCCCTGACACTAACAGCTTATTACAACTATTAGTTCATGAAAGTCGCAGTTGTTTTAGGCGGAGCCAGTGCTGAACGGGATATCTCACTGGCCAGTGGAGCACAAGTTCTTCAGGCACTACAATCCAAAGGGCACAAGGTGATAGCAGTTGATACCGCGCACGGCCTTCTTTCTTCGGATGCCTGTGAGCAATTGATTCATACCACCATTCAAACAGCACCTCCCTCCAGCGAGGAATTAGCGCGTTTATCCCAACAAACGGCTCAGGTTTTGAGCCATACCAAAGAATTGAGCGAAGTCGATGTGGCTTTTCTGACTTTGCATGGCGGAGCCGGGGAGGACGGTACCATCCAGGCATTTTTAGATACTATGCAAATTCCCTACACAGGCTCCGAACACAAGGGAAGTGCTCTAGCTATGGATAAAGACATTTCCAAACAACTTTTTACCCATGCTGGTGTGCCTACGGCTCCATGGATGATGGCACCTACAACTCGCGATACCATAGCCTCAAAGTTCAGCTACCCTGTGGTGGTAAAAGCAAATAAACAAGGTTCATCCGTAGGACTTTATATTGTTCAAACATGGGAAGAGCTCGAAAAGTCTATAGAGAAAACCTTCCAATTTGATGATGAGGTGATGATCGAACAATTCATCGCCGGCCGTGAACTCACTGTCGGCATTCTAGGCGATGAACCGCTTTCTGTGGGCGAAATCTTTCCGCTTGGTTCGGATGTCTTTGACTACCAGAGTAAATATCAGGCCGATGGCGCGCGCGAAGTTTTTCCGGCAGATCTCAGCACGGAGTTAACATACAAGGCACAGAGCCTGGCACTCAAAGCGCATCGTGCCTTGAAACTTCGCGACTACAGCCGAGTCGATTTCCGCCTTGATGCAAATAATCAATTCTGGTGCCTGGAAGTGAATACGCTTCCCGGTATGACCTCACGCAGCCTTCTCCCCCAAAGTGCTGCCGTGAGTGGTTATAGTTTTCCCGACTTTTGTGAAAAAATTTGCCTTATGGCTCTCGAAAGAAAGAATACTTAAGCCTGACGTATGAAATACCGCCGATTTGGTCGAACCGAACTTCAGATGCCCGTCTTTTCCTGTGGTGGTATGCGCTACCAGCATAAGTGGGAGGATGTAGCTCCTGCTGACATCCCGAAAAAAAATCAAGAAAACCTCGAAGCCACCATTCATCGCGCTGTGGAAGTTGGTATCAACCATATTGAAACAGCTCGAGGCTATGGCACATCTGAAATGCAGCTGGGTTGGGTACTGCCTCAATTGCCTCGTGAATCTATTATCGTACAAACTAAAGTTGCCCCGAGTGCGGATCCTCAAGAATTCCTTGATACGTTTGAAAAATCCATAAGCTACCTCCAGCTTGACTATGTCGATCTCCTCTCAATTCATGGTATTAACAACAAGGAACTTCTGGAATGGACGATGCGGCCAGGCGGTTGCCTCGAAAAAGCGCAACAATTTCAGAAAGAGGGACGGGTTCGCCACATTGGCTTCTCCACACATGCGCTATGCCATGACATTCTAAATGCCATTGAAACGAACGCCTTTGATTACGTCAACCTGCACTGGTACTTCGTCAATGAATTTAACTGGCCTGCTATCGAGGCTGCACATAAGCAGGATATGGGAGTCTTTATCATCTCTCCCAACGACAAAGGTGGTATGCTCTACAAACCATCCCCTGAGCTGGTTGAACTCTGCCACCCCCTCCACCCCATGCAGTTCAATGATCTATTCTGCCTCCACCGCCCTGAAGTACATACCTTGAGCCTTGGTGCAGACAAACCTTCAGACTTTGATGAACATGTCTCCGCCTTACAGTGGTATGATGACATTGCACAAACCATCACACCTATTGAACAGCGCTTGCGTCAAAAACTAGAAGACACCCATGGTAAAGAATGGATGGCAACCTGGTGGCAGGGTATCCCGCACTGGCATGATTGTCCGGGAGAACTGCAAGTTCATGAAATGCTCCGACTCTTCACCTTCGTCAAAGCATTTCATTTAGCTGAATATGGGCAGATGCGTTACAACCTCCTGGGTAATGCGGATCACTGGTTTGCCGGTAAAAACGCCAAAGCAGATTTTGATGAAATCGCCTTAGTCGAAGCTTTAAAAAACAATCCCTTTGCTCAAGAGATCCCGGCCAAACTACGTGAACTCAACCGGCTTTGTGCAGGCGAAGAAAAGAAACGTCTCAGTCAGGGGGATTAAGCTTTTTACTGTTAACACAAAAAACCAATAAAATTAAGCCAAGCATCACAAAAGAAACCAGTCCACTGACGAGATCATAACCCCATAAATAATTTTTCCAGAATTCAATCTCATTAAAATTCACACGGTCTGTTAATTTCTCCAATGATTTCTGGGAGAAGACCCACCCCGCATGTAACCCTGCCGCTGCCCAGATAGTGCGATATTTATAGACGAGCGCACATAGGCAGAGCCCAATGAGAAAAAGTCCACAGCCTCGCATACCCAGGCTAACCCAGCCTCGCTCATCCTGAAAAAGAGTTCCCCAGACTTCAAAGCCACTCAACCAAGTGACATCCCCTTGAATGTGCCTGGCCTTAGCAAAATGGGCCACAGAATAGAAAAGCGAACTTAGGACAGCTACAAGCATAGGCAGCTTCTTCTTCTTATGATTCAAGCCGTCTACCAGGTAGAGAATGGCTAGAAAAAACACCCCACGAAACAGAACCTCCTCCAGCAGCCCAACCACACCGCCTGCGGCCAGATAGCTCAAAACTTTTCCAAAGCTCAACTCAGGCACCCATGTTCTGCCACCCGCCAACAACATAAATGCCACAAGCACAACCAAACTGCCTACACCCAGCAGCCATCCTCTTAAAAAACTTTGGCCCCCATTTTTATCTGCCGCTAATCCTATTTTGTCTCGCCACCCTGATCCTGTGATTTTCCAGTACCACAACAACGGCACCAATAACAACAGCGCATCGATCATCAGGACTCGGTTAAATACACGCTTAAATGGAAATGCATGGGGCCATAAGGCATCCACAGCCCAAAACGCAGGAGGACTCAAGAGGGCCGTCAGCACAAACAACCCCAGGAGAAAGATTAAAAATCCATTCAGCAAACGCCACATTTCCTTATCCTGCCACTGTATCCTTAATCTTAAACAAAAATTCCTTCGCACGCTCCTTGTCGAATCAGTTGACTCATCATCGCCTATCTGAAACAATTCATCCCCTTAGACTAAAATTTTATCTGATAAATTGATTCACATGAAAGACATTGCTCCCTTGGAATTTGAAAAACCAATCGTTGAATTGGAAAAAATGCTCGCTGATCTAAGCAAGCATTCCGGCAAGCATAACATTGATATTGAAAGTGAGACCAACCGGCTTGAAAAGAAAATCGCTGACACACGTCGAGAGATCTATAGCAGCTTAACACCCTGGCATCGTGTGCAAATAGTGAGGCACCCCAAACGCCCCTACACGTTGGACTACCTTAAAAGTATTGCGGATGATTTTTCTGAGCTTCATGGCGACCGTCGCTATATGGATGACAACGCGCTTGTGGGAGGCTTCGCCACCATCGATGGAGAAAAAGTTATGGTCATAGGCCATCAGAAAGGAAGAGACACAAAGGAGAATGTCATGCGTAACTTCGGCTGTGCTCACCCGGAGGGCTACCGTAAAGCACTCCGCCTTATGCAAATGGCTGATAAATTCAGTTTACCCATTATTACTTTTATTGACACTCCGGGAGCCTACCCTGGCGTTACGGCTGAAGAACGACACATTGCAGAAGCTATCGCTGTGAATATACGCGAAATGTTTACCTTAAAAGTTCCTATACTGGGCATTGTTATCGGGGAAGGCGGAAGCGGTGGTGCTTTAGGTGTCGGGGTAACAGACCGTGTTCTTATTATGGAGAATGCTTATTACTCGGTTATTTCACCTGAAGGCTGTGCCAGTATTCTCTGGAAAGATAGAGCGTACGCACCGGACGCGGCTTCCGCATTGAAGATGAGCGCCCATGATCTTCTGGAAATGAAATTAGTAGATGAAATTATTGCGGAACCTCAGGGTGGTGCTCACTACGACTGGGACACTGCAGCCATCAACCTGAAATCGTCTCTGCTTAAGAATCTGCGAGAGTTAAAAACAAAATCAGTCGAAGAATTACAGGAAATGCGCCACGGTCGTTATCGTGCCCTTGGGCACTTCATTGAAAATGCTTAATACTGATATCTTTGGTTTCAGGTAGTAAGCATGAGCATAGGATGAAGAATATCTTCTACTTCCTGTTAATAGTTGAATTATTAGAAAACTGAGAGCTGCATAAAGTGACCGACTGGCAGCACCCAAAATAATTCGATTATTCCTTAGGCTCTTTAGTCTCCTTAGGCTCGGCCGCTTTCTTAGCTGCGGTCTTCTTTTTTGTAGTTTTCTTAGCCGCTTTTTTAGCCGTTGCCGCAGCTTTCTTCTCAGCCTTAGCTTCCTTTTTAGCTTTTGCTTTTTCGCTCTTGGCTTTCTTTTTCGCAGCTTTTTCTTCGCTACTCTTAATAAGCGCGCGCTTGTCCGCCTTTACGATCATCTGACCTCGGCTGTTACGCAAATAGAAAAGTTTAGCACGACGTGGTGCTCCAGGACGTTCTACTTCGATGCCCACCACTCGTGGTGAATGGAGAGGAAACACTCTTTCTACGCCTTCACCATGACTGATGCGACGTACGGTAAAGCTTTCATTGATACCACGCCCTTTACGTGCAATCACGATACCTGAGAAAGCTTGAGGTCTTTCTTTTTTACCCTCAACTACCATTGTTGTTACTTTAACCGTGTCGCCCACTTTGAAGTTTGGGACTTCTTCTTTAAGTTGATCGCTCTCGATCTTATCAATAATCATCATAACGTTTCCTCAATTTTTATATTAAATCTTTTCTTCGTTCTTCCGTTCTTTTTAAACCCTGTTTCTGCCTCCAGGCTGCGATAGCTTCATGATTACCACTGAAGAGGATCTCTGGTGCTTTCATACCTTTAAATTCTGCGGGCCTGGTGTAATGGGGACCTTCAAGGATCCCTTCTCCACTGAATGAATCTTTTTCAGCAGATTCCTCATTTCCCAGCACACCAGGCAACAGTCTGATAACGGCGTCCATTATGACCAGAGCGGGAATCACTCCGTTGGTTACTATATAATCTCCAATAGAAACTTCATCATCTATCCATCCATCTCGAACACGTTCATCGATTCCTTCGTAATGACCACTGACTAAGAGAATTCTTTTTTCCTGTGCCAGCTCTGCCGCTACGGCTTGATTAAAACGCCTGCCTTCTGGAGTCAGATAAATCGTCTTCGTTTGTGTTGCTTCCTCCTGTTTTTTAATGGCTTCGATAGCTTCAACCAGTGGTTCACATTTTAGAACCATTCCGGGTCCGCCACCAAAGGGCCTGTCATCTACTGTCTTATGTTTGTCTTTTGCGAAATTTCTAAGATCATGCGTGGTGATCTGAACGGCTTGTTTATCCTGCGCTCTTCCCATAATGCTGGATGATAGAACACCGTTCATCATCTCAGGAAAAAGCGAGAGCACTTCGATTTTCAACACTGCATTAATTTGTCTCGTCTATAAGTTCGAGCACCACACGCTGCTTCGTCTTCATAGCGGCAGCGTTCAGCAATCCGCGAATCGAGCTGATGGTGCGACCATTTTTTCCAATGACACGACCCACATCCGCTGCATTGACTCGAACTTGAAACTTCGTCATTTTGTTCACTGATGTTTCCTGAACATCCACTTCTTCAGGATGATCTACGAGCGTGCTTATCACAAACTCGAGGAAATATTTCATAAAGTCTCTCCGAAATAATGTTTAACCCGTATACCTAAGCGACTGCTTCAGTCTTTTCGGAAGTCGCATCCGTAGTAGCTACAGCCTTACGAGCCTTTTTAAGCATATGCTTTACTGTCTGGGAAGGTTGTGCTCCCTTTGCTACCCATTGATCTATCTTTTCGATATCCAGAGTAAAATTATCATCCTTCTTAATAGGATCATAGGTACCCACCTGCTCAATGAACTTTCCGTCGCGAGGTGAACGGGAATCTGCTACAACAACGCGATAATACGCGCGGTTTTTATTACCTCCTCGACGCAGTCTGATTGATACTGCCATAACGTTTTCCTCTTATTTACCTTCGTTAGTTTTTACTGTTATGCTGGTTGCTCTTTTTTAGCTTAGCCAGCCATTCCGCCCAGATTTCCGAGCATCTTCTTCATCTTGGCTTCTGGATTTCCACCTTTGGCAAGCTTACCCATCATTTTCTTCATCATCTTAAAGCGACGAAGAAGCTCATTAACATCCTGAACTCGGGTTCCACTGCCTGATGCGATCCGTTGCCTCCTCCGTGCATTAAGAACTTCTGGCCTTCTTCGTTCCTGTTTCGTCATGGAACAGATGATGGCCTCAGTCCTTACCATCGATTTCTCATCGATTGAGGAACTGGAGATGTTACCCATTCCTGGCATCATGCCAAGTATATTTTGCAAGGGGCCTAATTTCTTCATCTGGCGCATTTGATCGAGAAAATCCTGCAGATCAAAACTCTGTTTTTTCATCTTGGCCTGCATTTGTTCAGCATCCGCTATATCAAATGCATCCTGCGCTGCCTCAACAAGACCGACGACATCTCCCATTCCCAGCATACGATCCACCAGGCGTGACGGATCAAAAACTTCTAGCGCATCCACTTTTTCACCCGCACCCAGAAACTTAATGGGACAATCCGTTACAGACTGCAATGACAAGGCTGCGCCACCGCGTGCATCGCCATCAAACTTAGAAAGAACCAGGCCAGTCAATGGCGCAGCCTCCTTAAATTGAGTTGCCACTTCAACAGCCTGCTGTCCCATAGCGGCGTCGGCAACAAGAAGACATTCGTCCGGCTTGATCAGCCCCATCACTTCTTTTAACTCCTGGAGTAATTCCTCATTCGCCTCCGTGCGGCCTGCAGTATCAAAAAGCGTCACATCCACTTTCCGTTTCTTGGATTCCTCAAGTGCTTGCTGAATATGCTGCTTGATCTTGACCCCTTCTACAGGAGCATAAACGGGCACTTCAATCTGCTCACCCAGTGTCTGAAGCTGTTGTACGGCTGCAGGCCGGGATAAATCCGCCGCAACGAGCAAGACGGACTTGCGCATCTTCTTTTTCAGGTGACGAGCCAGCTTGGCCGCCGTGGTCGTTTTACCTGCTCCATTCAAACCACAGAGCGCAATACGCGCTCCATGTTTTTCCGTGAGATCATTGTCTGTGCTTTGAAAGGTATGGATGAGTTCATCGTGAACCACCTTCACAAACATATCACCCGGACGAATGCTCTTTTGAAATTCTTCCCCCAGCGCCTGTTCTTTGACACGGTTACAAAAGTCGCGTGCGACACCATAGTTGACATCAGCCGCCAGCAGTGCCAGACGCACCTCACGCAAAGCTTCAGAAATATTTGACTCTGTCAGCTTGCCGTAGCCGCGAACGTGCTTGAAGACATCCTGTAGTTTTTCTCCGAGAGCTGTTATCATTTCAATTAATTAAAACACTCCTCAACATATTCTAACATCACATGCAGCAACCAGGTATGCATCTCCTGAATGCGTGCTGTATTTTTACTTGGTATAATAATTTCAAAATCCGCTATCCCTTTGCAACGACCACCATCTTTTCCCATAAAAGCTACGGTTATGAGGCCTCCAGCCTTGGCCGTCTCCAAGGCCTTGAAAATATTTGTCGAGTTCCCCGAAGTCGTAAAAGCGACCAACATATCGCCTCTCCGGCCCAATCCCTCCACCTGACGACAATAAACATGGTCAAAATCCCAGTCGTTGGCAATGCAACTCATAACGGAAGCATCTCCATTTAAGCTTACCGCAGGAAGTGAACGACGGTCCCCACGATAGCGACCCACTAACTCTTCAACTAAATGCATAGAATCGGTAGCACTGCCTCCATTCCCACAAGCCAAAATTTTATTCCCATCACGTAAGCAAGTCTCAAAAGCAGGCAACAAGCGCTTTAGCTCCGGTAAAACGGACTCGCTGGCGGACACTGTTTCAAGCAATTCCTTGAGTTGTTCTTCAGGTTGCGGCATAAGATGTGAAAACATACCGTCAGAAATAATTGATGTCATGAAGATTATTACCAGATACTTTCTCTTTTCCCTGATCAAGCCTCTCATCTATTGCGTCTTAGGTTTTTATTTTCTCATGATCATCTTCGACCTCTTTGGTAATGCTGATGATTTTATTAATTCGCAATCCAGCATCTGGCTCATCGTAAAACTCTACATTGTGCAATTCCCGCGCTTTGCCATGATCATTCTGCCTGTTTCATTTCTAGTCTCGGCGCTTTATGTCATGGCAGATTTTTCTCACAATCGGGAGACCATAGGCATTCAAAGCGCAGGTATTAGTATATCCAAAATGGCCAGGCCTTTTTTCTTCGTCGCCATCATCATCGGTGCTTTACTTTACTTCTTTTATCTGGACCTTGCTCCGACCAGTGAAGCACGTCGCCGATCGATCGAAGCTGTTATTAAAGGAAAAGAAACCAGCCACATTACCTATAAAGGCGTTGTTTACCGCAACCCGGAAACGAATACCCTGTGGTTTCTACAGGAGGTCGATGTCACAGCTGGCACTTTCAAGCAGGCAGAAATCTTGCTCAGAGATCCCGTAGGCAATGACATAACCAAACTATTCGTCGCTCAAGGAACATACCGTGACGGATACTGGGATCTCGCCCATGTAAGACGGATAGACTTTAACAAAAAAGGCATTTCATCCAAACCGACCATCATGCAGCAAATAAAGGCAGACTACCTGACCGAACCACCTGCGAAACTCGTCGCTGTGCTACGTCCTGCAGGACAACTCACCTGGTCCGAATTACAGAACTTTCTCTTTGGCCCGCGCGAGCATGCAACCATCCGCATGGCACCTTACTTTACCGAATACTACAAACGCTTAGCCTATCCTTTTCTGCCCACTGTTCTTTGTCTCTACGCTATTGCTCTGGGAGTGACCCATAGTAGAAAAAATGTGGGAGCTGTTGTTCTGAACTGCATCTTCATCTTACTCGCCTTCTTAGTCTGGAATGAAATATCACTCGCTCTGGGGCGGGGCGCACGTATCTCTCCACTCGCAGCGGGCACAAGCGGCATCGTACTCTTCGGATCATGTGGCCTGGTGCTTTTCTCCCAACGGGCGGGTTGGATCTGGGATCTCAAAGGTCTTCTTAGTGAAAACAAAAAGCTATAAACCCGCATTAAACACCAGTCTAATAACATCTGACATCTGACTCCTGACACTTATTCATCCCATCAAGAATCAAAAGGCAGCTTCCGAATATCCGCATAAGATCCGGAAGACATATTGAGGAGTCCCGGAATGCAGCGCTGAACTTTTTCAGCAGCCGCACGACCATCCGGCATGTCTTCGGTACCGCGTGCTGCCTTGAGTCGCTTGACGGACACATACGTTTCAGCATCGACCTCATCACAAAGATAATCCTGCATCGCAGTATCAATCAATCCAGGGGCTAGCGAAGTAAAATGCGTACCTTCCTCTTCCTGCGCATAAAGCTGAATGAGCATGTTCAAGGATGCTTTTGAAATAGCATAACCTGCCCAGCCACGATTTCCATTAACCGAAGCGCCCGATGAGATGGCCACAACTTGTGCAACCTCTTTTCCAGCACGAAAAAGTGCATCCAGAATAATTTTATTGGCCCAGACATTCGTCTGCATAATGTCATGCAGTGTCTTCAAGGAAGTCGCTCGCATATCACGGACTTGCCCCAGAATCCCTGCGTTCAGAATAACAAGATCTAACTTCGGCACACCCTCTGTGAGTTCATGAATACCAGCCTCTGTGTCACTGACATCAGCCAGATCCGTCCCTTTGAAAACAAAGCCCGGGGTTGAAATAAGAGTTTCAGGCGTGCGCCGACTTAAGCCTAGGACATTCCAACCGCTTTGCAGATAAATTTCAGCAAGCCCCTTACCCAGACCGGAACTCACACCCGTAATCAATACAACATTTTGCTCATCCATTCAGTCATCTTTAAAAAACATCATGGAAAGGCAAGAACTTTACCCCTACTGCATAACGCGGGTTAAAAGAGTCTTTTCTGTTCTCTTGGTTTGAAATAGCTTCACCTTTGTACGACTTGGTTCAATAAGGTAAGTCGTCTGATTTTCGTTATCAAAAGCGCGTAGCACCCCATTCTTCTGCTCACACACCACATCCAGACCTTTGTTCAGCCATTCAGATCCATGAACCGCCATACGCAGCGCATCATAGATGTTATCCGCCTCTACCTTCCTGTCTGGATGTCCATTGACCACAACTATATAATATTTCATTCCGTATTCTCCCTTAAAACTGTGCCTCCGAAGGCAAGTTAACAGATCACAAATGGGAACTATCGGATCATGTATCCGGGAACTTTAACCCTATGTCTAAAACGGAAAATCTATCCCGCACACCTTTGATTTTAAGCATAAAAAAAACGCTCATCCTGGCACTCAAAAATTCGCAGAATCCTTTGTTTGCGCATGAAGGACACATTTTATAATTGATAATACGTTTAAAATATTACGCAAAATAATATAGATTAAGTTGGCTATTGAATGAACTTGAACTTATCCAGTTCGTCCTTCTTACTGAAACGGCATCATGAAAAAGATGAAATTACTTTTTGTATGTATGGGAAACATTTGTCGTTCTCCTGCGGCTGAAGGCGTTATGCAAACGCTTATCGAAAAGGCGGAGCTGCAAGATACTATTTTCTGTGACTCCGCAGGTACCATTGGTTACCACGAAGGGAATCCCGCTGATAGACGTATGTCTTCCGCCGCCAAAAAACGCGGCTACCATCTTACCAGCACCGCGCGTAAAATCATTCCTGACGATTTAGAAAAATTTGATCTCATACTAACCATGGATGAAGAAAACTATGACAACGTATGCGCTTTGGCGGATTCCCCAGAAAAAGAAAAAAAGATCAAGGCTCTTTGCGACTACTGCACCAGCCATGATGACACAGAGGTGCCCGATCCGTATTATGGGGGCAATCAAGGCTTCGAGCATGTGCTGGACCTACTGGAAGATGGATGTTCCAACCTACTGGCAAGCATCAAAAAACAAGAAGGTTAGCCAAAGACCATCTCGCGAAAGACTTGCCACATAATAAACAAAGTCCCCCGCCAGGAGTAGTGCACGTCTTCCTGAGCCTGGCCATTTGATTTAAGCAACCCGATGCTTAAGTTATGCGACATCATCGTGCGAAAAAATTCCTCGAAGAAAGTTTGCCCATTCTCCGGCTGCAAATCATTCGGAGCGACGTCCACATCATTGAGTTTTAAAAAGGCCTCATGCCTCTCATAGAGTTCATCTGACGAGCTTGTCTCCAGACAACGAAATACTTTGAAGTGAGGCGGCATTTCCAGCCCATAAGCCAGAGGATAATTCCATGTAATCCACACGCTGCCATCTCGTGCTTGTGATCCGAAGATCGTATAGACTAAGCCAATATTTCCCTGAAGCGTCAACGCCACCGTAGCAAACACTGGTTTCTCCCGGTGTCTCAAAAGACGGAACCCCTGCTCATGAGGAGAAGGCTTTAACCAGTGATCGCCCTCCGTTAAAAAACCTACCTTGCGTAAATGACTGGATAGCTCATGCACCTCAGGAAATTCTTCAACATTCAGTGCTCCCTGCTTGAGGGAACGCTTGGATGAATAGCGTAATTTACGTGACATAATGAAGACCTGACATATGGGAAAAACAAACCACATGGATACAGCAGCAAGCGCCAGGACAAGACTATCTGTCCAAAAGTATAGTGCCGTGCCGATGGTTCCTAATACAAGCCAGCTGGCCAGCTTTTTTGAAAGGCTTGAGCTAAATTGAAAAAGCGAATACGCCAGCAAAAACAATCCCGCCAATAGGCCCGTCTCTATCATCCATGATTCCATGAACTAGAAAATATAGCAAAGCCTGAGCATTCTGCGAAGAAAAGATGTTAATTTTATGAAGATTCATTGACACCCCTATGACCTTGTGAGACTATTTTCGGTTCAGACCGCGGGATGGAGCAGCCAGGTAGCTCGTCAGGCTCATAACCTGAAGGTCGCAGGTTCAAATCCTGCTCCCGCAATACTCCGCCAGGAGTATGAAGGGAGATTCTATCATCCGCTGGAAGCGCATCCCGATTAGCGGAGGGGTGACTGGGCCGCAAATCCTGCTCCCGCAACCATTTTAACAACCTCTTAGCAAACAGCTTAGAGGTTTTTTCTTGCCCGAATTTGGAAATTGAATTTTGCAGTAAAATGCAGCGAAATGCCAGTTTTAACACAATCTATTGCAGGAACCATTGCAGGAAAAATCTAAACAGTAATCAGGTTCTTCATTCTTCGTAGGCTTCAAGCAAGCCGCCACGATGACAGCCTTCCAAAAAGGCGACCTTAAGAAAATTGCTATTGGCTAGTGGGTCTATCTGAGCCAGCTCTTTGGCATCGTTGATTGATTCAGATGCATCAATGTTTCGTTTATCCTTCTGTATTCGAATAGTCTCCAGCCAATCTTTGCCATCCCTTCCGCTACACTTAGCCTTATACCTCTCTTCTATGCCATAGAGATCGCACCAAGTGGAAATTTCTTCTCTGAGCGTTTCAGGACCGAAAGTTAATTGAATGTTCTCCTTTTTTATATGGCCATCTTCTATTCCTGTTACATTTACGGCAACCGATATCCCAACCTGAGTTTCAGAATAAGGGTAAAAGGCTTTTCTTCGCTGTGTTGTTCCAGCTGGATCTTTGGGTTTGTAACTTGGCTCTTTTGTGCTTTTGTAGCTGCTATTGCAATGATGACACGCTGGGGCCAAATTCCTGAAATTGATTGAATTGAAAGGATACAATGCCTTAGGCAAGTAATGATCGTAAGAATCGCGTTTTGAGTGATCGACAAGCATATCTGTGATTCCACAGAATGGGCATTTACTGGGTCTCCCATTCTCTTTCATCAATTCCTCATAGTGATCATCGATTTCACCAATGACATCCCTAATCTTTTCAAGTCTCAGTAAACTTTGAGAATATAGACCCTTGAAAAATTCGGCCAACATGCCGCTAAGACTGCTATGCTTGTAGCTTATAGCACTAAGGTCAGTGTAGCGGAGCAAAACACTGTTTGGGTTGTTACAAATTGCCTCAATATCGTTGTTAGCTCTATACCAAGTTCTAAGTTGTTGGATATCCTCAGAACTCAGATCAGCAAATTGAGTGTATATATTTTTTATGTCAGTGAAAAACTGCTTACCTCGTTGAGGAGGGTTCTGCGAGTAGCCAAAAGACGCTATTACTTTTTCGAGATCGGTATAACCAGCAAACAAATCCCTACCAAATAACAAACCCTCAGGAGCCTTACACCATACCTCAAAAAAGATGTAGTCGATGAACTCCTGCATCTTCTCCATTTTATGAGGGATATATTTATAGGGACGTAACATTAGTCGTTTGTTTTTTCAGAGTTAAGAATGCTTTTGATGGCTAGCATTTTCTCGATGGAATCGCCTAGTTGACTATTCATTAATTCAATGATTTCTTCTTTACTTTCACCTGCTTCAACACGGTTCTTCAATTCCTCCAAAATCGTTTGGGCACGGCGGCCAATCGTTTCTTCCTTATTGAAAGTGTTCATGGTGATTTTGTTGATTGAGGCACCCAGTGTATTGTATTCGGGATGTTGTACGGAAACAATGCCGTCCTCTTTACTGAAAACCAAAACCTTGTCGGGTTGACTGTCTGAAATGAGAAACGGCGTGTGAGTTGTTATGAGCATTTCACGATGTCCTGTGGAGTCTTTGAAACACTGGTGTAAACGAGTAATAAAGTTGGAACGCCAATCGGGATTAAAATGAGTTTCAGGCTCATCAAGGAGAAACAAGCTATTTGTATTCTTGAAAAGCATACAAAGACCAAGGCTATGCAACAACTGGTGCTCTCCGTCGGACAAGCTTTTGAGCATAAAGTAATCATCACTATCCTCTTTCATGAACCGAACATATTTGAAACGCATGATGCGCTCATCTGAAGCAAGCGTTGGCACAGTCTCGTTTACATAGTGACTGTCTGAGTGATAAAGCTCTTCTTTTAGCTTTAGGCTGACAGAGTACAGATTCAGAGTCAGCAAAACCTGAAATGCCTGGAAGAGCGCAATCGGGGATTCGTTTTCTGCGAAGTCGAAGTTTTTACTGAATGCCTCACGAGTCGCATCATTTACCCAGTAATCAAGGTGTAAAGTATCTGT
This sequence comes from Verrucomicrobiota bacterium, assembly GCA_039193385.1. Classification (GTDB taxonomy): domain Bacteria; phylum Verrucomicrobiota; class Verrucomicrobiia; order Methylacidiphilales; family JBCCWR01; genus JBCCWR01. The sequence continues at coordinate 32,461 of JBCCWR010000003.1, forward strand.
CGCTTCTTCGACAAAGTAACAGGTCGCACATCGTTTGAGGCGTGTGACAATCGGATCGAAATTCTCGGCCGAGTCATCATCTGCTTCAAGCAGTTTTATAACATCAACGGTATAGGTTCCTGTTTCGCTGTCATGAATGAGAGCTGGATTTTTATCTTCGAACAGACTAGCGGTTTCTGCATCTACTTGAATGCTACGACGAATGACGATGCGAAACTCTTTCAATGCACCGATACCGATATCTTCTTTAAATGGAGCAAGTTCATTTTCCTGATAAAATAGAAGATTCGTGATGAGAATGGCTTGGCTAAAACTATTATCCAGATATGCCATACGAGTTTCGGGACGTCCAGGATACGGCAACTGCTTTTGTAAGGCATTTAAGTATTCATCATACTGAATGAAGCGCATTTTGAAAAAGGAAAGACTTAAAATTTCGTTTTCGCCAGATGAATAACCCAAAACAAATTCGGGAAGAAGTGAACTTCTTGTAGAATCCTCTGATACATAGGGGTCTTCAGATTTTGGTTCAAATAAATTTACATCATTGCAATAAATATCAGGAGATTCCCCTTTAATTTTAGAAACTAAAACATCCGTCCAGGAATCAAAATCCTTGAGATAAATTTGGTACTCCAGCTCATAAGCATCAAGGATATCATGATGAACTTCGGCATCTGCCACGACGTCCTCTTCTCCGGGAAAATTTTCAGGAAGAAAACGGCGGCGGACGCGTAAAACTTCAAGTTGATAAAAAATGAGGGCTAGAGCTTCCAGTAGATTTGATTTGCCACTACCATTAGGACCAGCACATACAAAAGGAGCAAATGCGATTTTTCCTTCATCGAGTTGCCAATCCCTTCTAAAGTGATACTCAAAGCCTTCCTGCAAGCTGCGAAAGCCTTTAGGATCAGTTATCTTTAGGCGGAGGAGTTTCACGGTATTTAGCTGCGAATTAACTGGATCGTATTGGTATCCTTATCAAATTTTTGCCGGAGGTTTTTCGCTGATAATTTATCATAAACTACTTTAGATAGTTTATCATAGACACCGACATCAACAGAAACTGGATCATCCATCAGATCTTCAAGGCGGCGGTTAACCAGATCAACAAACCGATGCGTTTCAATCGCCTCTTTTCCTCTTTCGTTTTGGTAAAACTCAAACCACTTTTCAATCATTTGCTCGCGCCCCTCTTCAGTATTGGCATCGTGCTCTGAGAGTTTGGGCAATACCATCTCAGATATGCTTTCACTGTCCTCTTTTCCATGAATAGAGGAAGTTCCCATATGTTGGACTTCAAATGTTAAGTGAACTTTGGATAAGTCTAATTCACCAGCGAAGGCTTTTTGGCTTAAGGAGCCGTAGAGGTTTTCGAGGTTGGATAAGCTATTTTTAATTCTATTTATAATATTTTGAGTCTTTATGTAACGTTCCTCAAAGAGGTTTTGAAGATCAATAGGTGGTCTATAAATTTTTGTTTCTTTGATTATGGTAAGATTTAGCCCACTCATAATTGCCCCTCTGGTACGGGCTTTAAATTGTTTTAAGATATAAGGACTGGAGTGAATAGCAAAAGACAAGAATATAGGATTAGCGATTTCTTTGTTTAATGTAATGGCTGCCAAGTGCTTAGTATTAATTGCTAGAGGTATATCATCAGGAATTACTGCAGAACGTCCAATTGTTCCCATTATTGTGACAATGACATCTCTAGGATGAATTGTATAATTTTTAAGTTCTTGATATTTTGACGCAGTAATAAAACGACGTTCCCCCCAACAAAACTGATTGTTAACAGCGTTATCAATACCAAGAACCGCTACTGGACCTTCTGATACGAATTCACTATGTAATAAATTTGATCCAAAAGGTCCTGTTCTCATGGCTCCTTTATGATTCGAAGCAAGAGTTTTGATTTCTACATAAGGCCAGTTTTCATCTTCAGCCTTGCTTGGTGAGAACATGTCGAGAAAAACGCTTTTGAGGAAATCGTCGAGATCTTGAAGATGCTGCTTGCGTTGTGCGATAAGTCCTTCAACTTTACTCAGCAAATAGGCTATGCGTTGTTGGTCTTCCAGTTTAATCTTAGGTAGCTCTATCCTCTCTAATGAAGGTCTACTAATATGAGGAATCGTTGCTCCAGTTGCGTTTTTTCTGAGATAAGTGAGTTTTGACCTTAATAACAGTCCAAGAAAAGTTGAATCAAGCTGTTTAGGGTCATTTATTCTAAGTCTTGCTATGGTGCTACCAGCAAATCCTGATTTCCCATAACCTATTGTACCAGCATTTGCACCATCCCAAGCAATTAAAACATCATTTTTGTCTACTTTAGTCCCTTTACTATCTTCCGTGTATTTGATTACCCCATCATGACGAAGATCTTCTATGCTAATTACTCTTGTTGAAGACTCTCCCTTTGATTCTTGAGTAGAGTGCTTTTTGCCTTTCTTTATTGAAATAAATGAGCCAAGACTTGGTGTCTCTTTATTTATCATCGAATCATTCCCTTCAATTCAAGGAGTTCTTTCACAATGCCTGTATTAATCTTTTTCAAACTTGCTTCGCTGGCATCTCCAACCTCAGCCTTAATGAGCTTATCTATGATATCAGCAGGAGCATCATATTCGATATGCTCTAACTCGTCTTCTTTATATCTCCCGAGAGAAAGGTCGTAGGCTTCCTCTGCCTCGATATCTGATCGAGGCACCATGAAATATTTTTCTTTACGATCCGTATCCGTTTCAGGATTTCGAGCGTGGTATTTGGCAATGATGTCTTGTAAATCGCCATGGTTATCTTGCTTCGTTCGTTTATCATCTAAAGAGTAGCCATCTGAATCCATCTGATAGAACCAAACATGTTCGGTTGCGGGTTTGCTGACTTTTTCTTTGGGACCCCAAACTTTAGTGAAGAGCAAGATCGCTGTTGCTACTCCAGCATAGGGTTTAAAAACACCGCTGGGCATCGTGATGACTGCTTTGAGTTCACAACGATCTATCAAGGTTTTGCGTAGGTCTTTGAATGCTTTTCCCGAACCGAAGAGCACACCTTGAGGAACGATCACACAAGCAGTGCCCCCTTTTTTCAGCAGACGGTAGATGTTTTCCACAAAAAGCAACTCTGACTTGGTTGTGCCGAGGGTAAGGTTTTCATTGATGTCCCCTTTGTCGATACTGCCTGTAAAGGGAGGGTTCGCCATCACTACATCGTATTCAGATTCTTGGTTGTAGCTTTTGCTAAGCGTGTCTTTGTAGTCGATAAGCGGCTCATCAATGCCGTGCATCATTAAATTCATCAAACCAAGCCGAACCATGGTACTATCAATATCGTAACCATAGAGTGAACTTTGCAAAATTATCTGCGCCTTCTCAGTTAGACCTGCTGCGACAGAGGTGCGAGTAAAACCATCTTCATCGGGCTGAAGGTTTTTGCTTCCCGCCTTGATCGCCAGTTGAGTCACAATGTATTGATAGGCTCCTAGCAGGAACCCACCTGAACCACAGGCAGGATCACAAATACGATGGCCTAGTTGTGGTTTCACCAAATCAGCCATGAGCTTTATAATGTGACGTGGAGTGCGGAATTGGCCATTCTTACCTGCTGTGGCTATCTCCGAGAGCAGCATCTCATAGACGTCTCCCTGGATGTCCTGAAAAGCTTGCCCCTTCTCTTGGGAGTCTTTCTCCATGACCTCGAATATCTCATCGATGGTTTTCACCGCTTCTACTAACAGTGCGGGTTTAGGGATGATGAAGACAGCATTCTTCATATGGTGGGTGAAGTTAGACTCTTCACCGTTCATATCCTTCAGGAACGGGAATACCTTGCTCTGGACATGTTGCAGCATGTCTTCCGCCTGCATACGTTTAAATTCACTCCAACGTAGAGAACTTTTCGAAATACCAAGCTGCTTAGTCAGTTCATTACGTTCTTTTTTAGACTTGGTTTCATCGATCTTGGCTTTGTGCTCCGGTGGAATCCAAACACCTTCAAATTTTGATGTATAGCTTTCCTCGCTCCACTCAGAATCAGCCTGTTTCTTTTGATCGAGATCATCCAATCGCTTCATAAAGAGCAGGTAGGTAATCTGTTCGATCGCTGTTAATGGATTGGATATGCCACCGCTCCAGAATTTATTCCAGAGTTGGTCGATTTTACTTTTTAGTTCAGGATTGTTTTGAAGCATTTTCTTAAATTCATTGTTATGCGGCGAGTGCAGTCGTCAGTCTGAGAACCTCGTCGATCTCAGCCGGGCTAAAAACGCCACGAATTCCTTGAGGGTGAATAACGGTGAAAGGTGCGCGAATAAGGTCTTTCTTCTCAACCTTTTCACGTTCAATGATAAATCCCTTCAACAGATTGAGGAATTCCATCTGACGGCTACTTAGGTTTGTATGTTCGCGATAAAATTTTTCAAAAGCTTCGCTTACTGTTTCGGGAAAGCTTTTCAGGATTTCAATACCAAGAATATGTCGAATAAATTGGATGAACGTTGCTTTTCGATTCTGGTAAACCTGACGTAGCAGGTCTTCAGTAATGTGCGGATGCTCCGAAAGTAGCAGGTCGGCTAGGGAGTTAGCTTCTTCAGAAGAGACTTCTTCACCGTTCTTGATTTTAAGTAAGACAGGATTCGCCTCCGTAAGTTCAGCGATGAGATTTTCAACCATTTCACGGTAACGGCTTATGCTGACAGCTTCATTTTCCGGGCCGAACTCAACCCGCTCTTTGTTATGCAACACATCGGTCAAATCGAGTTGAATGGGATCGGAACTCTTGTCGCCCTCACGGAATTTCATTAATGGCCCAAGCCTGCTATTCAACGCATCTAAAGAATCCTCCAGCTGAATGATGTTTTCACGTTTCCAGAAGGATTCTCTTTGGGCGTCTCTGATGAGATCAGCTTCAACTTTGACAAAACCAACGGAAAGTGGGAGTTCGCCAATCTGTTCGATGATGCCACTCCTAAGCGTTGCCGCCTTGTCGGATTCTTTAGAAAGAACAGAAAGCGAATATTCGATCAAATCGCGCTCAAAACGCATGGCCTTGAAATCCACCTCTGAAATCGTTCGCATGAGAGGCTTAATTTCGGATCTAAGAAATTCAACTTTTTCATGTGTGAGTTTGATCCAATAGTTTTCATCTTCAACCTTCGTGAGCATTTCAGCAGCTTCAATCACAACAACTGAATTTTGAGGCAGGTCTTTGATTTGTGTTCTAAGCTTAGCGGCTTCTCTGGAGCAGATTAATTCTTCGTTTGTTTCAATCGCTTTCTCAGTTTTATCGAGGCGAAGACCAAATAACCTAACAGGTAAGGGAAGCTGTGGCTTCAATTCCTTTCCTTTGGGTTGCAGTTTAAAATACTCAAAGTTGTCCCAGCAATCGAGAATGAGAAAGACATCTTTTTCAGTACACCAGGGTTTCACTTTACCGGGATCTAACAATCGCGTGCCGCGACCGATCATTTGCCAAAATTTAGTGTAAGAATAAACGGGTTTGGCAAAGACTAAATTGACGAGTTCTCGGACGTCGATTCCTGTATCCAGCATATCCACACTGATAGCGATACGCGGCATGTCATTATGGATAAACTGATCCAGAAGCCCACTTTTTCCATAAACGCGTGGATCATCAGAAACAAGCACTTTGGCTAACTCACCTTTATATTGAGGATAGAGCTTATCAAAGATTTCTTCGATACGTCTTGCATGAGATTTCGATGAACAAAAGAAGATGGATTTACCAGGCAGCACCCCATTGGCATCCTTGATGGATTCCTCCATGAATTCACGGACGATGAGCGTATTAGTTCCCTGGTTTATGACTTTTTTCTCAAGCTGAGTGCCTTCGAAATTAATTTCTTCAACTTCCTTGCCTTCAAGCATCAGCTTCTTTTGGTCTTCAAGTGTAATGGTGCGCTTACTTATACCCTCCATCTGAAAGCGCGTCTGAATCTTCATAACCTGAAAATTGCACAGATAAGGAGGCATATTATTTACGGCTTCTTCAAATGTATAGGCGAAGGTCGGCAAACCATCTTCACAGTGAAAAAGTTGAAAAGTATTATGATCGATGATATCCGTTGGCGTTGCCGTTAAACCTACTGTTATGGTTTTAAAATAATCCAATACCTCACAATAAGTGTTGTAAATGGAGCGGTGACTCTCATCGACGACGATAAAGTCAAAAAAATGAGGTGAAAGGTGCTGAATATCATCGCGAATAATGTTCAGCATGGTGGGGTAGGTAGAAACGTAGATACGTCTATCTTGAGCTATCAACTTTTCCCCTACATTTGGCCACCGTGGTTCATTGGGAAGGTGCTCCTTGAAAGCTGAGATTGCCTGCTCTCGAAGCGCTATTCGGTCGACCAAAAACAAAATACGCTCTGCATGTCCTGATCGCATGAGTGTATCAACCAATGAAATGCAGGTGCGTGTCTTTCCTGTTCCTGTGGCCATAACCAAGAGAAAGTCTCGCTTCTTATTTTCAATTCCCTCTAAAACCGCTCGAATGGCTCTGATCTGGTAATCACGTCCAGCGATATCCGTGTTGATCAATTCTTGAGTCAGTGGTTTGCGATTCCTACGAATATATTGAAACCGCTCCATATCGTCTCTAGTGGGGAATCCCACAACTTTGCGAGGAGGATAGTTTTCTAAATCCCAGAAAAAAGTATTCAGCCCATTGGTGTAAAAACAAAAGGGTAATTCTCCACCAAGTTGTTTCTGAATGTTATAACAGTATTGCTTTGCTTGCTCGCGCCCTATCGCCGCATCTTTGCTTGATTTTTTGGCTTCAACCACCGCAAGCGGTTTACCGTCTTTTCCAAGTAGCACATAGTCGCTAAATTGGTGGCCTGCATATGGGGCAGAAGCTTCCTTAAGGCTGTTTAAAGGTTCCGTGAGAATATCAAACTCCTCGATAACTTGAGTTGGATCTGAAATATTCCAACCAGACTGGGCAAGCTGCTGATCAATCAATTGTGACCGAGTCTGTGCCTCCGTTTTGCTCATATTATAGCTTTCCTTCCTTCTTCATTCCTATGCAGAAGGTATCGAACGATTTCTGTGCTAGTCGGGAGGGAGTTGTTTTCCCGTTTTCCCATCGATTTACCGTCGAAAAACTAATACCCAATTCACGCGCAAGGTCTTCTTGGCTGATACCAAGTTTTTCTCTTACCGATTTAACTGTATCAGAAAATTGTCTGGTGTTGGTCACATCTCGAATTCAACCCAACTGCTATAGCATCTGCAAGCATATTAAGTCGACAGAGAAAACTAATAATCCTTCTCTGATAGGTAAGAACCAACACTAAAGCCGAGGGCATTAGCTACTTTTAAAAGCGTGTAAAGTGTTGGGTTTATCTCAAGGCTTTCTAAGTGTCTTAGCCCTGTTCGACTGATTCCTGCCAGTTCGCTGAGCCTTTGCTGTGAGATTTCCTGACGCTTTCTTTTCAGCCTTGAATGAATAAATGATGAGCGATAAGCCATTTCCATTTTTAAACTCATAGTGCTCTTTGATTATAAGATAAAATCACCGCTGCTTTTTAAGACCTAACCAGCACTGCCAGGCATTCTATGTGCGCGGTCCGAGGAAACATATCAACAGGTTGGAAGGCATCGGCTTTCCATTTTGGACTCAAGCGTTTGAGGTCACGCGCCAGGGTGGACGGATTACAAGACAGGTAAATGATCTGCTCAAAGTCCAACGTAGAGATCTGATCCACAACATCTTTGCTCAAACCTTCACGAGGCGGGTCAATCAATAAACCCACCGGCTCTGCTTCGCACCATTCATAGGCACGCTTTAAGTGATCTGCAAAATCCCCCTCAATCAAACGAGTGCGCGAGGATAAGCTTTTCTGTGCCTCATCCACAGCACGCTTATCGGACTCAATACTAATGATAAACTCCACCTCCTGCTCTATGACTTCAGAGAAAAAACCCACTCCGGCATAACCTTCTACAATGGAACGCAAGCGATGATCTACCGCTTCGCGCACCAGCTTTCTCAGAGGCTCAAGCAAAAAGCGATTTGCCTGAAAAAAAGCCGCATGAGGAATATCTGTAGCGCGTAGCGAATAATGCTCCCGCATAGAACCGCGTCGCTGACGCAGCTCGGTTAATTTTAAATTCACCTCCTTTGAGGCGATGGCGCATTGATCAATATCAATAACATCACGTGAATCCTTACCATGATAGCCTATCTTTCCCCGCTGTGTATGAACACTGATGCGGTTGCGATAGCCATAGGCACTCTCACCACGTATGAAAGGTCGGATGCGAGGGTTTTCTATACCGCCAATTTTCTGCAACACATCACGCAGTTGCTTCTCCTTCACACGCAACTCTTCTGCATAACTCATATGCTGGTAATTACAGCCACCGCATACTCCGAAGTAAGCGCAATGTGGCTTTTCCCGCGCGCTGCTTGTTTCCAGCAATTCCAGGACAATGCCTCGGTAGAAATTCTTCCTATCCTGGGTTACTTGAACTAAAGCTCGTTCACCGACCAGAACATAAGGCACAAAAATAACTCTGCCTTTATGCCGGGCGACGCCTTCTCCACCGAAAGCAATATCCACAATCTCCACCTCCAGGACAGTGCCTACCTGAATACGCTTTTGTTCTCTCACTTTAACCGTTCTTATTGATTATCTCAGTTTATCACTAAAACACCCATCTTCTATCATACTATTACGTCCAGAATGATTTGAGGATTTTACTTCGCTGGATGTTCTCATCTATCATGCAATATGTCGTGGTTTTATTTAACCCGCATGGATGTAAAACACGTACATCCCTTTTCGCAAACAAAGTGATCAAGCTATGCTAGCCTAAACCAGCCCAAGCTAACTCAAACTAGCCATATAATGTCGCCAGCTGCCAAACTCCGTAATATCTTTGGCATCCACAATGGCATGACCTTCACAGATGAAACCGGAAACCCAGGTGCCATCGGCTAGTTCAAGCTTCCCTATTCCCAATGGTTGAGGGATGCCTGCAACAAAAGAACCAAAATACTCCAGAGGCATGTCCCAAACTTCCACTTCGATGCATGCTCCATGGGCCTCATCCCGGATAAGCCCCGGTCGATAGGGAGGACCGCCAGCCAGAGCATAAAAGCGGTAATTTTCTGAAGTCGTTGTTTTTAGCTTCAAGGAAGCTTCCCGCTCCGTAAGTTGAGCATTCAGAGGAAACCCTTCCAGATGCGCTCCACAAACTGCCACAGAAACTGTTTCCACAGAATCGTCTCTTTCAAGTTGTGGTGTATCCGTGATACATATTTTTGTTTTGCCAATATTAAGTTCTGTCTCTCTGTGATAAGCATCCGCAACTCGCAAAAGAAACACATCATGATGAGCAGGTGCGATTAATGTTGCACCAAAAGGAAGCCCATTCTCATCGAAACCCACAGGTACGGCCACTGCACTCAAATCGAGCAAGTTCATGAAGTTTGTATAGTAGCCCAGATTCGTATTGAGCTGAATAGGGTCGTTTGCGACTTCTGTCATCTTATAAATTTTTCCGACTGTGGGCGTGATGATGAGATCAAAGTTCTCCCATAGTTTTTCACTGGCACGTTTTAATTCCTTCAGACGATACATGGCCTTAAAGGTATCCGCGGCGGAGGGCTTTGCACCGCCCTCAATAATCTGTCGCGTTACGGGGAAAACCGCATCAGCGTGATCTTTGAGAAAGTCTCTGATAGCGACATACCGTTCTGCAACCCAGGGTCCTTGATAAAGCAGTGCGGCTGCATCAAGTAAGGGCGAAAAGTCTGCCTCGATCATGTGATGGCCTAAATTCTTAAAATGTGTCAGACCATTCTTAAACAATGCTTCATTCTGAGTTTCACCCCAAAAATTCAATTGTGATTTTTGAGGAGTGGCGATGCGGAGCGAATCCAATGCACCCCATTTTTTAGATGCCGTCTGAATGGGTCTGGCATAAACATCATGCTCATCATATTGCGCCGCACACTGGAAAACTTGTTGAGCATCCTTTGCTGTTAAGGCAAAAATGGAGACACAGTCCAGGCTACGACATGCCGGAACAACACCGCTTGTGCTTAAAGCACCATGCGTCGGTTTCAATCCTATCAGATTATTGAATCCAGCCGGGACACGCCCGGAACCTGCTGTATCCGTACCCAGAGAAAAACTAACCCATGCATGAGCCACAGCAACGGCAGAACCTGAACTGGAGCCACCCGAGATATATTCGACATCAAAGGCATTGGGACATGCCCCATAAGGTGAACGTGTTCCTACCAACCCCGTAGCAAACTGATCCATGTTTGTTTTACCCAATGGAATGGCTCCGGCATCGGTGAGCTTTTGTACGACAAAGGCAGATTTCTCCGGAGTGTAGGCAAATTCAGGACAGGCGGCAGTGGTTGGAATGCCGGCCAAGTCAATATTATCTTTAATGGCAAAGGGCACCCCAAAGAGAGGTAGATCTTCTATAGTATGAGTTTCCAGACGCGATAAGTAGGACTCAAGATCGTCCATGTTGAATAGATGAATCCATACTCGCATCCAGTCATCCGTCTGGCGTATCTCAAGGAGAAGTTTTTCTATCAACATTCGCGGCGTCGTGCTGCCGGACTGATAAGCCTTGCGCAACGCATCAATGCCCATGTATTCAACAGAAGAATTCATGCCTTTGTTTCCTTATGCTTAACTTTACCTTTATCTTTATCTTTAATCAAAACCGTAACTGTTTGACCTGCCTGAATGGGTTTACCTTCTTCACAATGCACACTATGAATGGTGCCATCAAAGGGCGCTAGAATGCGTGTTTCCATTTTCATCGCCTCCACTATGATGATGGTATCTCCTTCATCAACGACCTGACCTTCTTCAACTTCGATTTTCCAGACATTGCCCGTAATCACTGAGGGAATCTCTTCACCATTCTCTGGCACATCGATAGTGCAATCATTGTCATGGTCTCGAGTGAGTGATGGATCAACTGAAGTAAAAATGTTCTGACCTGCCGCCACCCATCGTTCACGTTCTTCTATAAAGGCTTTCTGCTGGGTTGTTTTAAATTCACTAATCGATTGGGCATTGTCTTTCAGGAAAGCATTGTAGTCTTTCAGGCTGAAGGTTTTCTCCTCTACCTTTAATTTAAACTGACCTTGTGGAAAGTCAGACCGTATCTGCATAAGTTCATCGTGACTCACGGGGTAGAAACGGAGTTGATCAAAAAACCGTAGCAACCAGGGCTTGCCCTCTTTAAAATCTGCAGTCTGTTTGTACGTATTCCAGACTTGGATTGTTCTGCCGCATAACTGATAGCCACCCGGACCTTCCATACCATAAATACAAAGATAAGCTCCACCTATACCGACAGCATTCTCCGGCGTCCAGGTCCTGGCCGGGTTATACTTGGTCGTCACCAAACGGTGGCGTGGGTCAATGGGAGTAGCCACAGGAGCACCCAGGTACACATCCCCCAAACCAAGAACCATATAACTGGCATCAAAGAAAATACGATAAACATCATCTATGGAATTAAGTCCATTGATACGACGAATAAATTCAATATTGCTGGGACACCACGGGGCGTTCTGACGGACACTTTGAGAATAATGATCAATGGCTTTTTGAATAGAGTCGTCATTCCATGCCAGTGGAAGGTGCACAAGGCGTGAACTCACTTCCATATCTTCGACAGAAGGGAGATTGTGCTCCGCTTCTACAAGAAGATCCATGAGATCTTTTAAGGGAAGAGTGCCATTATCAAAGTGAATCTGTAACGAACGAATACCGGGCGTGAGATCAATGATGCCTGGTAACACCAGTTTTTGCAGATACTCCATCAAGGCATGAACCCGAAAACGTATGTTCATATCCAAGGCCATAGGACCATACTCTACGAGGACATACTTATCACCTGCTCCACGATATACGACACTGAGATTAAGGTCTTTTTCGGGTAATTGATGAATAACCGCTTCATCTAATCTATGTTCCTTTTGTTCTGAAGAGGAGCGTTCAACCGTGACCATGGACAAGGCTTGAATCGTTTTGTTTTGTGCCTCTTCCCGCGCACAGGCCTCATCATAACTCCAACGGATAAAACGCACGGCATCTCCCGCTTTGAGCTGACCCAGCTTCCATAGCTCTGCCTGGACCACTACAGCAGGACAGACAAATCCACCCAGACTAGGACCATCCTGCCCGAGGATGATGGGCATATCTCCGGTAAAATCTATGGTTCCTACAGCATAGGCATTATCATGAATATTTGACGGATGGAGACCTGCTTCCCCCCCATCTTTTCTAGCCCATGTCGGCTTGGGACCTATCAGACGAATGCCTGTACGATCTGAGTTATAATGAATTTCCCAATCCGTGGAGAAAAACATTTCAATGTCTTCATCAGTGAAAAAATCTGGCGCACCGTGAGGACCATATAAGACGCCGATTTCCCATGAATTGCTGTATGAGGGAATAAGTGAACTATCGATAGTTTGAAAAGAATTTTCTAAAACCCCTACTTGTGCTTGTTCTTTTTCCTTTTCTTTTTGCAGATGCAGGACATCCGTAGCTTGCAAAGGACGTCCCCCATGACCTCCAAATTGACCAAGACTGAATGTAGTGCAACTCCCCATAAACTCAGGCACATCCCATCCATTTTTAATAGTTAAATACGCGCGTGCGCCTGCACCTTTAAGTTTTCCTATCTTTAAAATCTGACCTGGTTTGATAGAAACAACTTTCCAGTATTCGATCGCTTCATCATCCAACTTTGCCTCCATAAAGGCACCGGTTAGAACAATATGGGTAGCCGTATTAAATTTTAAACTGCAGCCCGTGATCGTCATCTCCAGTCCGGGAGCGCTTTCTTCATTACCCAGCATACGATTACCTAAACGAAGCGCATAATGGTCCATAGGTCCGGAAGGCGGAACACCGACAGCCCAGTAACCCAAACGACCGGGATAATCGACCACCAACGTCATGGTGCCGGCTTGCAATACTTCTACCGTATGGGGATGATGGATAAAATCCTTAAGAAATGTTGTGGTCATCTTACCGTCGACAAAGGTTGCATCCTGTAAAATATCGATCAGGTATTCTTTATTGGTTTCGATACCATGCAGCTTTGTCTTCTGCAGCCCATCCTTAAGGTGTTGGATAGATTGTTCACGGGTCCCGCTGTAAGAAATGATCTTGGCGATCATCGGATCATAAAATGCCGTTATGTCCGAACCCGACTCCACCCATGTTTCACAACGCAGTGACTCAGGAAAATGAGTCAAGGTCAGTTTGCCTGCGCTGGGGCGAAAATCAGCAGAGGGGTTTTCTGCATAAATACGAACTTCGATGGCTGAGCCCTCGGGTTTGAAGCCAAAATGATCTAAAGGCTCAAGCTCTCCCGCAGCCTGCTTAACCATGAATTCGACGAGATCCACTTTATAAACTTCTTCCGTCACCCCATGCTCAACCTGAAGACGTGCATTAACCTCCAGGAAATAAAATGCTTCCGTATCATCATCATAAATAAATTCAACCGTTCCGGCATTGCGGTAAGAAACGGTCTGGCCCAGCTTCACGGCGGCATCACACATAGCCGCTCTGATGTTATCGCTCAGTCGAGGTGCTGGGCATTCTTCAATAACTTTCTGGTTTCTTCTCTGCGTGGAGCAGTCACGCTCACCCAGTGCTATGACAGACCCTTTTCCATCGCCAAAGATTTGCACTTCAATGTGGCGGGCACGTTCAATGTATTTTTCGATGAATAACCCGCTATCGCCAAAGTTATTCTTGCCCAGCATCTTGACAGATGAGATGGCTTCGATGAGTTCCTCTTTTTTTCTTACCAGCCGGATTCCGATACCACCGCCGCCCGCTGTGCTTTTAACCATCAATGGATAACCTATCTCTTCCGCTGCATGAATCGCTTCGTCTTCCGCTTGAATCAATCCAGTTCCAGGACACAGCGGCACTTGAACACTCTGGGCCAATTCACGAGCAGCGTGCTTCAGTCCAAACGCACGCATTTGTTCAGCAGTGGGACCAATGAAAGTAAGCCCTGCCTCATCACAGGCTTCAACAAATGCAGGATTTTCACTTAAAAAGCCATAGCCGGGATGAATCGCTTGTGCCCCTGTTGCTTGGGCCGCTTTTATAACTTGATCCGCATTAAGATAACTCGCTTGAACCGGAGCCGGGCCAAGGCAAAAAGCTTCATCTGCATCAAGCACATGTTTTGCATAACGATCCGCCTCCGAGTAAACAGCAACGGACTTGATATCCATCCGCTTCAGAGTTCGCATCACTCTACAGGCAATGGCGCCACGGTTAGCGATAAGAACCTTATCAAACATCATTCATTCCAAATAAGCACTTGGGCTGGGGTCGGATTGTATGCGTTACATGGATTATTCAGTTGGGGACAGTTTGATATAAGACAAACAGTATCCATCTCAGCTTTTAGCTCGACATAACGACCTGGAGCAGAGATTCCATCTGCAAAGGTAAGTCCTCCCTCGGGGGTCACCGGCACGTTCATGAAGAAGTTAATATTGTTCGTTATATCACGTTTGGAAACAGGTTGAGGCCATAAAGAAGCAAACTTAGTAAAAGTATCTCTACAAGCATGCATACCATGTTTGTTCAGGGAATAGCGAACGGTATTGCTCTCTGTGGAACAAGCACCACCCAGCGTGTCGTGTCTCCCACAGGTGTCTGCCGTGATCGTCATCAAGACATTCCCCCGGGTGGTTATTAACTGCGCACCTGCAGTCAGGTAGATATTCCCCTGCTCTCGCATTGTGTCCACTGCACTGTAGCGGTCTGCAAAATCATGAGCATTGTAAAAAAGAGTATCAACGGCCTGATTCCCTTCCAGGTCAACAATACGCAATGTTTGTCCACTACTAATTTCATGCATCCAACCATCTCCCGCATCAATGACTTTGTCATAAGCGGCCTCTTCTGTCTTTAATGTGCTTTCTACGGTCTTCATCTTTTTTAACTAATGGGGTTACTCATCTCGGAGCTATTGAACTATAGGAAATATCTTTCTGTATTAATAAAACCACGTTGATTCTCAGGACATGATGTTCGACACAGGTCATCATCGGCTACTTCGGCTACCTCCCAGATAATGGCTTTAACCCGTTTTGCAGTATAGGTCTCCGATGTATCGAGCGGATGAGGGCATGTGTTTAAAATAACCAGCGTGTTCATCTCAGAACGAAGATCCACAAAATCCCCGGCTTGTGAATTACCAGCTTGATATGAGAGCTGGCCCTCAGAGTCCGTAACGACCTTGCTAAAAAAATTCACACAGGGAATGATATCGCGTAGCCCCATATTATATTTAGCAAGCTCTTGAAGAAACCCGTCTCGCGCGTTGCGGTAGTATTTATTACGAAGTTTCTGGAAAGATCCCTCACCATACTTTTCATGAATGATTTTTGGTGTTGAATGTCCTGCTACGGTGTCATGCCAGCCTACTGTATCCTTGATAATGGAAACAAGAATACGCCCCATATCAGAATAGAGACAATGGCCTTGTGTGAGTAAGAAGGTATGTTGGGCCTTTAATGTATCTGGCATATTATAACGTTCCGTCAGACATACTGAATTGTAAAGCATGGTGGAAATATTGGCTCCTCCTTCCAAGTCAATAAGACGCAGAGCTGTGCCACGTTTGAGAATATGGGACCAGTTTTCTCCGGGAGCCAGGTTGACTTCAAAACGAATTTTTTCTTCAGGTATATCCATAAATGATACTCAATAAATTTGTGGCAAGATAGTTGAACTGAGTTCCAGCTTGCCCTGGGTAACTCCCTTACATGTTATAAGTTCATCAGAAATCTTCTTGAGGCGTTTGGCCGGCCCCTGCATGAGAAGAACCTGTAAAGAATGCCCCCGTTCGAGATGCACAACCTGAACGGTAATAATCTCTTTAAGATACTTATGCTGTAAATCTGTAAGTTTATTCTGCACATCACGCTTGCGGTGCTCATAAACCAGGGTCAGCACGCCCGTCATCACCGCATTACTATGCTTCACACGATGTTCGCCAACAGCCCGACTGACTAACTCCGCAATGGCTTGTGAGCGACTGGCAAACCCGCGTTGCTCACTGATGCGTTCAAAGTCATGAAAGAGTGCGCTGGGCAGGCATACCGTAAAACGCTCCACACCATCATTCGATTCCATTCGCTTTTTACTTACACTCATAATATGAATATTTTATTAAATAGTATGAATAGAGGATCAATACTTTTATTCATTCTGGTTTATTTTACTTACTCTACCTCATCCCCAACGCGGGTCATTTTGACGATGGGCAACCCATTCTCACCCTCCGGCTTTTCCGGATGAATGAGATGTTCCAGGCGCTTTTTGATCGATAAAAATAGTGGACTTAAAAACTGATCAGGATTTCGAGGACGAGGCACGCCCACTTCAATAATTTCTCTAACTCTACCAGGGTGGCTGTCCAGTATGGTAATACGATCTCCCAAATAAGTCGCCTCATCCAGGTCATGCGTAATAAATAAAATGGTCACATCCACCTCCCGCCATATCTGCAAAAGATGAGACTGCATTTGCGCACGCGTCTGCGCATCGAGCGCGGCAAAGGGTTCATCCATGATGAGGATACGTGGCTGGTTGGCCAGTGCTCTGGCAATAGCAACGCGCTGTTTCATGCCGCCAGAAAGTTGACAGGGATAGTGGTTGGCAAATTTTGCCAAGCCGACCAGATCAATCCATTCCATGGCTTCAGACTCAACGCTGGTGGAACGTCCTTGTTTGATTTCCAAGCCAAACATGACGTTTTTCTTCACCGTTAACCAGGGAAAGAGCGTATAACCCTGAAAAACCATGCCGCGATCCGATCCAGGACCCAACACAGGGTTACCATCCAGCAAAGCCTCACCTGAGGTTGGATAATCCAGGCCTGCAATAATGCGTATCAAAGTGGATTTGCCACATCCCGAAGGGCCGACAATCATATGAAATTCCCGTCGATACAACTGCAGGTTCACATCCTGCAGAGCGACTGTCGTTTTGTCACCCGCACAAAATTCACGCCCCAGCGATTGAATATCCAGTATCACGGGACGTTGCTTCAACTCCTCAAAACGTTGCTTCATCTCAGGAGTCTTATCCTTATAATCAGGCAACTCTAAGGCTTTAACTTCCTCGTTTAGATTCATGCCGCTGACTCCGTCTGCTTCTTTTTAAAGAGCGTGCTTAAGAAAGTTTTTTGTTTCTTCTTGTAATGCCAGGGGAAAAGATACACGCGCAGCCAGGATAAAAACTGATCTGTAAAAAACCCTAAGAGGCCGATCGAAATGATAACCGGAAAGACTCGCTCAAAGTTTCTCCAACGTCCCTGGGTTTCAATAAATTCCGTTAGACCTGTTTTAACCCCAACTAATTCAGCAATAACCAGCCAGGTCCATGACCAACCCAGAAGAATACGTAAGTCATTATATAAATTGGGAAGAATACCAGGAACAATGACTTTACCTAACACATGCCTGTCTTTAGCGCCTAGAGTTTGAGCCGCCTCAATCAATGAACAATCCAACTGTCTGGTTGTTTTGGAGATAACTAGAACCATTTGAAAAAAGGTTCCTATAAAAACGAGAGCTATTTTGGGTGCATCATACGCCATGAAGATAGCAACTAGCAATGTGCTGAAAGCCGGGGCAGGCATATAACGAAAGAAATCAATAAACGGTTCAAACAATCTGGAAAAAAAATCATACGTTCCACAAAGAACACCCAGCGGAACACCAATCAGACAGGACAAGAGAAACCCTCCAAAGACTATCTTCAGAGAATGAAGAAACCGCTCATACATCCATGGTTTGTCGCCCGTCGGTTCTCGAAAAAAATCTATAATACCTGCCTTAACAATCTCATGGGGTGCTGGAAGATACACCGGATTGGAAGCCTTCCCTTGCGGAATAAGTTTAAGCAGCTGCTCTTCCGGCAAAGATTTGTAATCATATTCTTCGGCAAGGGATGATAAATATGTCCAGTTTTTCTGAATAATTTCCAGATTTTCCGAACTAAGAGCAGGTCTGGTTGCTTTGATAGAACCAACAGCTATCTGCTGCCAAAGGGCATAAATGGCTTTATCATCTTCTTTTTGCGTATCTGACAAAAAGCCATTTTCAATACCGAGTGATGCAAGTTGACGCAGGATTCTCTGGTTAACCCGTTTGGTTGTTTGAATGGGAGAGGCCTTTGCTTTAGCCTGGAGGACATCTTGATTCTCCGCTCGTATAGCCTCCTGAAAGGAAGGCATAAATTCTTTATCAATTCGGTCTCCTGCCGTGTAGACCGTCTTAACATCTTTCTGCTCCGCGGAAATTTCTAATTTAACATCGGGATGCCAGGCAAACGGCGGCACATAACTCAACAAGCACCAGAAGAGAATAGGAATCAAGAAAGAGCATATCGTAAGAATGACCTGCCTTTTTCGAGATAAGTCGTGCCTGATAACAAACCACCCGAACTGAGGCCTTGCTTTCGATTGTTGCTCCGTCATGGATCTTGCTGAAAAACCAGCCTGCGGTCTCAAATAACCACAGACTGGCACCGTTTTATTTTATCTTAATCTACCATCACTTCTGTCAGAGCAGGCTCAAGGTATTTTTCAATTTCCAGAGGAGCTTCATAAACCCCATACTTTACATTGAATTCATCCACTATTTTGGAGGAGCCGTACACAGAACCCAGCCCTTCAGCTGATTTCCATTTTTCTAGAGCTTCTTCTAGGCTCAAAATATAAGTTCCCTTGAAGAAAGGTTCATATTCTTCAGGAGAAATATTTACCCGCGCAGAAAGAATCTTCAGTGCCTCATCAATGTTGGCTTCATCTTTCAAGAAATCAACGATCCTGTACCAGACCTTAACCACTTTGGCCCAATCCTCAGTATGAGCGGCCAGACTTTCAGGCGATACATAAAGAAGGTCATAGATGATTCCCGGAGCATCCGCGGAGGTGAAAACAGGTGTAGAGCCCGCAACTGTTTTCAAAGCCTGCCCGGAGTTTGGCTGCCATGCGCCGATCGCATCCACATCACCCGAAGCAAGCACCTGGGGCGTTTCATTGGTAGGTGTATTAACAATGGTTACGTCCGTGTCAGAAAGTCCGGCACTTTCCAGGCCTTTCAGTAAAAGCAGATGACAGACAAACCCTTCTTCCACACCAATCTTCTTCCCTTTAAGATCAGCCACCGTTTTAATACCGGGTTGTGCCACGATCATGTCATTCCCATTAGAAAAGTCATTGATAATAATGCCTACAGAAGGTTTACCGGTAGCACCTGTAACCAAGGCATCACCATTTGTCATACATACCGCATCTACATTACCCGCGACATAGGCATCCATAGAGGCCACATAGTCATACCACTCAAACTTGACGTTGACGCCTTCTTCAGCAAACCATTTCTTGGCTATACCGATTTCCCATGCCACCCAACCAGGCCAGTCGCTGTAGGCGATTTTTAAGGGTGTTTCTGCTGCTGTTTCTACAGGAACTTCTGCAGGTTTGGATTCCTCTGTAGTGGTTACAGGCGCTTCACTTGCCGGTTCACTACAGCCGATGATTATTAATGTGGATAGTGCGATTGCTGGCACCATACCTAACCATTTCATTTTTATCATTATTTACCTCTCTTTTATTTTTATTTTTACTGAATAAATTCAGTAAATATCAGAATAAATTTTATTTCAAACCAGGTTGTATTTCTTTTAGATCTAACCCTTTAGTATGAATTTTTAAAGAATTATTCATACTTAACCTCAAAAATTAAAGCATCCTGAGACACTTTTTTCTTCAATTTCAGATCTAAAACCACCAAGGCCCCACGAAGCAAATACCATACCAGCCAAATGAAGCCTGCTGTGGTGGAATTTTAGCTTATTTTTAAACAGCGGCTGTTCACATTTAGCCATCTTGTAGGATGTTTTTAAACTAAGTGCTCTTTCAAAAAGCCCCTCACACCAAAGGCTCGAGCTTCCAAGATCTAACACAGATGGTCATGTCGCTATTGCATCATACAGGTTTAATGATCTTGTCATGAGCTTATTTTTATGACAGAGGTAAAGTGAATGGCAGATAAGAAGTACGATATTATTGGTATTGGATCACCCATTGTTGATTCACTGGCTCATGTCGATGAAGCATTTATCGAGAACATCAAGGGCTCTAAAGGCGGCATGGAGCTCGTCACCAGCGAGGAGATGTCTGAGCTGATAAGTAAAGTTTCAGGACAAGTCCGCGAAGCTGCAGGAGGTTCCTCAGGAAATACCATCTTTGCTATGCAAAGGTTAGGACTCTCAACCGCTTTTCTGGGAAAACTTGGCAACGGAGCAGATGGCCGCTTCTACAGCAGAAGCTATCAGTTTCTCGGAGGCAGCACGGACTATTTTAAAACGGGAGATATTGCTAATGCACGCTGCCTGTCCCTCATTACGCCGGACTCTGAACGCACCATGCGTACAGATCTGGGAGCTGCCGCCACCCTTTCGATCGATGAAATTTCTTCGAGCGATTTTTCACTATCCCGCCACGCCCATATAGAAGGCTATATGTTGTTCAACAGAGACCTCATGATGCATGTTCTTAAATGTATTCAAGCCGCTGATTGCTCCATAAGTCTTGACCTGGCTTCATTTGAAGTCGTCGGAGCCGCTCGTGATATTCTTGCTGATATTCTACGTGACTATGTGGATGTGGTTTTCGCCAATGAAGAAGAAGCAGCTGCCTTTTGCGGAGGTGGGGATGATTATGAAGCCATGGCCCAACAACTGGGCGAATTATGCCGCATAGCCGTAGTAAAACTAGGTAAGAAAGGTTCCTTAATTTATCATGAAGGTGACCTGGTACGTGTGCCGGCTGTCAAAGTTAAAAATGCCATTGATACCACAGCGGCAGGCGACCTTTGGGCTGCCGGGTTTCTCTATGGTTGGATCACCGGCCAACCCATGGCGGAATGCGGGCGTTATGGGTCCATTACCTCCGCCGAAGTTGTGCAGGTGATCGGGTCTGAAATTTCCGATGAAACCTGGCAGGGAAGAATTTTACCTGCTCTTACATAATGCTTCAGTTTCCTAAGTGCCAGCCGATTTAAGCATTTAGATTAATAGATGTTTAAAATATGCAAGGCAGCAAAAGAATACCAGATATTCGGGAAGCTCTCCTATATAAAGCAGAGCAGTGTGAAACAGACTGTATTCATAGCGTGATCGAATATAAAAGCCGCTTAGGCCTCGAGCTTGTCATAACATTCACTCTGTTCGCGCTTGGAATGATTGGTGGCGGCGTTTATCTGATTACTCTTGGCGCAGTGACTTTGGGCTCCCTACTCATCGGCATCCTGCTTCTTCTGGCAGGTGCTGCATTTGTTCTGGGATACCCGATTACCTACACTTTTACTGAAGAACAATTCATGATTCGTTGTGGAGCATTCTATCGTAAATCCATTCCTCTGGGCATTATTAAAGGAGCTTACCCCTGCTTCACCGTGGATGCTGCGCCAGCCTGGTCTTGCAGAAAACTGAAAATCACCTTCTCCATCTACATGAATCTGGCCTCGGTATCGATCTCACCCCGAAATGAAGATGCTTTTCTGGAGGATCTTATCCGCAAATGTCCTCAGTTAAACCGGCAAGATAATAAAGCCATACCCCATACCGCCTGGGAGCAATAAGCCAGCGAGCTATGCGTTTATAGGATTTCCCATAGATTCACAGATACGCATATTTGTTTATAATAAGAGTGCAGACATAGCTTCAAGCAATGAACCTACGACCTCTGGATTAAGTGCAAATTAAAACCGCATGATACAGTAGGGCTACAACCATCTGTGCAAGATTCAGGGATCTTGAAAGAGGGGACTTTAGAATCAACTTGTCGTATCACCTTTTGATACAACTGCGTTATCTCTAAAATCTCTTCTCCTCAAGCTTTGACACATCTGACTCGCCCTCTATGGCTTAATGCGGGTTTAATGACATATTTTCCTTTGCACAGCATCGTAACTATGTTTTTATTTTCTTTCTGGTCCGGCGTAGCTCAGTGGCAGAGCAGGTGACTGTTAATCACTTGGTCGTTGGTTCGACCCCAACCGCCGGAGCCATTTTAAGAAATTGTTTTTAAAACTACGTCTATCACATTCTAAATATCTAAACACTAAACATCTTTTTATAGTGTTCATACCAGTCACTTGAAAAACGCTCTTGCGGATCATACTTTTTCTTCAACTCCAGTAACTGCTTCAATTGCGGATAAGCTCTCTCCACTTGATCTTTTCTTGCCCAACGGTGATAGGTCAGAAAATAGTTTCCATTCAATACTAAAGCTTGATCAATGAGCGCCCTGAAGTCCTCAGCTGCTTTTTCAAGGCCTTCTGGAGTATGGGCAACCTCTAAATTGAAAATAACACTGGCATAACTCTCATTTGCCCAAGGCAAGAAACTCTCATCATCTTTTTCAATGAACCTGACGGTACCGTATATAATGTTCATGCGTTTTTCACGGGCAGCTCTTCTGGTGTTTTCCATAAAAGTCGTTAATTTGTCTCGCTGCACATACAACTCAGTAATCATGAGTGAAGCATTATGAGTGAGACCACGCGCTTCATTTAAAGTTTTATTCTGATCCTTAAGATAAGTGCTATATTGATGATGATCTGACCAATACACTTGGCCATTCGTGGATAAATAATAATCACGATATTGCTGATAAGCGCGTGTCTTATCCAAGTGTGCGAGAGCATAAAGCTTTTGCCAGTCTTCTAAATCAAGCCGTCTTTGCTTTGTTGAAATGGGCATATCCTTTGAGACCGGTTTGTAACAAGAGAATACACCTTTGCGCATAAAATCTTCCGACTGATCGTCCGTCATATACTGAAAATCACCATACAAGAAGCCGTCGGCAATACGTTCACTCACTGCAGGCATCAATTGATCCACTTCTATAACCTCAACCACACGCTGAACTTTAAGGCGATCCATCAAACGCAGCTTAACCGTGTCTATGATGCCAAAAAGACCATACCCACCAATAACCAGCTTAAATAACTCACTGTTCTTATGACGATGACATTCCAGCCGCTCGCCCTGCGCATTGACTAAGGTAAATGCCTCCACATCACCAATAATCGGCTTAAATATGAGACCACGACCATGTATATTGGCAGCTAAAGCACCCCCCATAGTTAATTCATCCGCCCCCGTTTGTTTTTGAATAATACTTAGTTCTGGTGCATTTGCATTAAGCCAAGCAATAAGTTTGGGCCATGTAATACCTGATTGCACCTCAACAACCTTATTTTTACGATCAAGGTTCAAAACTTTATCCATCTCCCGAATATCAACCAGCATTGTATTCGTTCCAAATTGTTGCGTTCCCATGGCATGGCGCGAACCTGAGATGCTTATTTTGTAGCCTGCTGATTGAGATTCTTTGATGATCGCCTGTAAATCAGAAAAGGTTTTAGGTTTTGAAATTTTGTAAACCGTTGTCTTATTTAATTGTGAGTGAACATCATTTACAATAATCCCCTGGGTGTGTTGAGGAAAAGCGTAAGCACGCATTGCCGACAAGGCCGAAGCAGACGCTATCGTTCCCGTGCTATATTTTAGAAAGTCACGCCGATCCAGCATAAATCTTCTCCGTATTTTCCATGAAATATTTTGTACTTAAAAACAGCAGCAAAAAGCGTAACCATCTGCATAAAAGAGAACCGCGCATCATGATCAAAATAAGTAGAATGAAGTTTGCTATTAGCCTGTTGTACAAAAGGCCATGAACAGTAAGTATTATCGATGTTATTCTCAACATGGTTGGCCATTCTCTTACTCTGAATGAACCATACATGAATACGCTAAGTAAAACAGCTAAACCTAATCCTGCTAAAGCGGCCAATCCAATGAATACAAAAAATAAGATGCCCGATTGCCACAGTAAACCGAAAACCCTATCGCTTAAAAAGTAGTGTGTACAAGAAAAGCCATCACGAAGCTATAGCATCATCCATTGGCATTACATCAGGGCTAATCATTGACGTACCCTAGCGTATCGTAAATGGTAGTGCCCCATGACAATTAAAAACGAGGCCAGCACTAAATGAAAAATTGTAGGTATTTTTACTAAAAACCAGCTGTGCGCATCAGGGTATATGATTCCTGTTAGTAATCTTCCAATCATTACCCCAAAGTAGCCCATACCAAACAAAGCAAATAATTTTCCTTTTAAAAGCAAGGGTGAAACCTTCCCTTGAAAAAAATCGATGATTACCTTTAAGCATACAAGAAGAATAACAACCTGAAAAATCACTAAAACCGGATACGGCAAGGTACCACTATGCCACTGATCAAAAGCAGGTAGAAAACTCGTAGGAAACAAAGACTGAACAAGCTGCGCTAGAACACGAAAAAGAAACAGTCCCCATAATACAGTCAATGCCACACCATATAGATTTTGTTTATTCTCCGTTTTCATATAGTACCTGTAAGAAACAGAACATATAAAACAGGATCGTATTTTGATACGAGGCCATTTTTGCTATTGTATCATTTGAATCGGACCTGCCACTGGTCGTTGGTTGATGTTCATAGCCTTTGTCTGACTTAATGGTCTCAAATCAAAAGTTGCTATAGCCTAGGAAAGGCCACTCATTACTTGAAATAAACCGATCTTCGGTTGATATATTCTAATGAAAACACCTTAATGCACTATTAAGCACCTTGATTTATTGGTGCAATATATTGTATATTGGTGCTATGAGCCTTGCAGAGGAAATGAAACTATCCTTTCAACCAAGCATGAAGCTGGAAAAAGCCCTTAAGGCAATGCAATCGCATATCGAGCACCTGGCCCTTGAACTTCCAGATCAACAAGAGCAGGCATGGCTACATAGATGGGCTTTAATTAGCACCGTTGGAGCTTCCACCCGTATTGAAAATGCTGTTTTAACCGATGCGGAAATCGAATGGGTCGATACCACACTTTCTGAAAGTAATGGACAGACTGCCTTTGAAGAAAACAAACAGCATATCATCGATAAACTCTCTAAAGACCATGAGCGTAGTATAGAGGAAGTCGTAGGATGCAGAGAGGTCTTATCTCTTGTCTATCTACAGGCAGATCAGCTATTCCCCTTAACAGAAACTGCTATTCGCGGCCTTCATCATAAATTGCTCAATTTTTATCCAGAAGCTAAACGATATGCGGGACGCTATAAAGAAACCACTAATCAGGTTGTTTCGATCAATCATGATACCGGGCAAAAGCGTATTGTCCTTGATCCCACACCTCCAGGCCCTCAGACCGAAGCCGCCATGCAAGAGCTTGTGAACTGGTATAACCAGATTTTACCTGTTCACCCCTGGCCACTCCTGGTTGCCACAGAATTTGTTTTCCGTTTTCTGGCTATCCATCCATTTCAAGACGGTAATGGCCGCTTGGGTAGAGCTCTTTTCTTGATGAGCCTCCTACATGCAGAGGATCAAGCACTTAATAATATTGTAAGATTAATATCCATTGACCGGCAAATAGAACGCCACCGCCCCCTTTACTATTCCGTGCTTCAGCAAACATCCAACGGTCGCTTCCGAAATAATGCTAAAGACTATGATCTTGAACCATTAGCATGGTTTTTTCTGAAAATGTTTGATCATGCATGCAAAGATATTGCAGTTTTAAGAAATAAGTATGCGGCTCTACAAAGACTTTCTGAAAGTGCGACTAGGGTATTAGCATGTTTTCGTATGGCTCCTGAACGACGTATGAAACTTGCCGACTTGATAGCTGAAACTGGACTGGTGCGAAGAACAGTTCAAAATGCACTTCAACCTCTTCTAGCTGCTGGCTTTATTCAGCGCAAGGGAACAGGGCCGGCAACGCGTTATCAGCTTATCTTTTAAGATTGAACCAATCTAACTGATGAAATGATTGCTTTGTTAACCTTTATGTATCATTTGAATCTGACCTGCTCAAGATGTCAGCTCTTTAGGAAGCGTCGTACCGCGAGGTCTAAGCATCTTTACTGCTTCAAGATACGCTTCCGCTTGACTAGCTAAAGCATCATCACTGAGTTCACCGCCAACAGCAAAGGCAGGCAGGTAAAGCATTTCACAAAATACAGCTGTCGCTTGCAGTGGCCTCAAGAGTTCACTCAATGTGAATTGACCCATACCGCCAGCTCGGTACACATCTGGATGAACCCCCAGAGTAGTAGCGACCATAAACTGCTTTCCTTTGAGCTTCCAACCTCCCTCTCCAAAAGCCCAGCCATATTCAAAGACATCATCCACATACTTTTTCAGCAAAGGAGGTGTCGAATACCAATACAGAGGAAATTGAAAAACAATGCGCTCATGTTGCGACAAGAGTGTTTGTTCCCGAGAAATATCAATCTTCCAGTCTGGGTATTCTTGATATATGTCATGTGTTGTAATATTCGTTTCACTCTGAACTTTATCAAAAAGTGTTCGATTTAACCTTGAGCTCTCAAGGTTAGGATGGGCGAGTATAATAAGGACTTTCATCATTCTAAAACTAAGAGAACTTTAGTTGTTACGTTTTGTAGGCACAATTAAATCTCTCTACAGCATACTCAAATAATCTTCTAAAGGCATTCTCTAAAATACTTACCTTTATCACAAAGCACTCCAACGCATTTTAAAATTGTAAAAGAATCATCATCAAAATGACTGAAGTCACCACCGCCATGAAGGTCCTGAAAGTATTTGAAGGTATCCATTTTGATTCAAATGCCTGTCTCAGCCCACGCATTTCTTTTTCAGTCGCTGAGGCAAGCTCAAGACGCTGTAATTTATTATTCAAAGGAACATTGATGATAAAGGTTGGTAACTGCACCCCTAGGATATAAATACAGCAAGAGATTAGAATCCATAAAGACTGCGTCCCCTCCAGATGTCCAAAACTCATGATTGTTAAAATCAATAGAAGCACAATTGACCCTAGCCAAACCAAAACAAATAGCACTTGATTCTCTTGAATGATTTTGTCCATCGCTTTAAAAGCTTGTAGAAATGCCTTATCTTCTAAGGTCTTCATTCCAGGCATCACCACCACAGCAAAGGCAAAAACAAATCCCGCCACCAAAGAACAAAATAAAGTTGTTACGATTAATAGAATAGATAATAAATTCATCCTTTTTCTTTCTCATCTCATTATAAGCATCAAGACAACCATGCCCTTTACCCTTTACCCTTTACCCTTTGCTCGATGCCTCTGCCAGAGCAAGATCTCGAGCATACGTAATGAACACACTACAGTCACACCCTCTAAACGGAGCTCCCAACCACTTTCATGATTCCAATTAAAAGAGAGAGCAACTGATCCCGAGCTCACTCTTGAAATGATAACCTATTTGTCAAAGGCCATTCGACGTATAAATCAAAACCCCACAAAGTCTTAGAAGATTGCAAAGAGACTGGATCTTGAATCTTTCAAATGCATACTGAAAAGACAATTAGACGAAGAACACCTTCCTTATTACGAAATGCAAAGAAGTTGTATTTATGGCCTCTGTCTCCTCGTCTAAGCTAAATAGCTTTCAGTCTTTGATTAAAATTTCGACAACTTGAAGTGGCTTTATAAAAGGTTATTTCGCCTTACGTAGTTTCATTGCTTCAGCACTCAGTGCTCTGACAGATTTATCTTCAAATAAATTATTCTGCCACTGAGTATAATCAAAAGGTTCTCTAAGCAAGAGACTGATAAATCTTTCAGCTTCCACCTCTCCCAAATTTTTTGTCAAAACTTGAATACCTTTAACACGAATTTCTGTATCAGTCGTCATTGTAAGTTCTCCTTGATAAAATCAATAGGATCAACAATCTTTATATCGTCAATTTCACTGCTTTTGCTCAATATTTGCTTATCAGTCGTCAAAAAATGGTTTGCATTTGCATATACTGAGCAAGCGATATGCAGACTGTCTTTACTCCTAAGTCCCAAATCGGATAGTTTTTCAGCATGAACCAATAATTCTTCGTTTTCTTCAATATCTACAATTGTCTGTTCTTTCCAAAGT
>JBCCWR010000004.1:0-48956 GCA_039193385.1 Verrucomicrobiota bacterium
GTTTTTCTGGATTTGTGCTATCGGATTGCTAGGCGCGGCTATAGCCGTCACAGTAAATAGAAATCCATTTGGTTCAGCAATAGCTTTGGTATGCGTGTTCTTTTTTCAAGCCTTACTTTTTCTTTCTTTAGAATCGGTGGTTCTATTTGTGGTGCAGATGATCATCTATGTAGGTGTGGTCATGGTTCTGTTTCTTTTTATTATCAGGCTTTTGGATATTAAAGGAGAGTCAAAGCGAGTAGTGCCTTGGTTTAAGATTGGAGCTGTAACATTCTTATCTTTAGTCCTGGGTAATTTTTTCATTCAAGCAATACATAGTTTAGATAGAGGAAGTGAAAGGCTTACCTGGGCTAATGAAGCGAATAAACAAGTTGCCATGCCAGGCACTATAGAGATGGGCAAAGAACTCTTTTCTAATTATCTACTACCTTTCGAGGCGACTCTAGTGCTGTTATTAATGGTAATAGTAGGAGTGCTTTTACTGATCCGCAGATATGATCTTTCCCCGAGTGACTCTGAAAGTTCAGACAAGAAATAGTGTTACATGGCATATTTTACAGATATTACACTAAATCATTACGTCGCGTTGAGTGGTATGCTATTTATGCTAGGCCTGGTAGCAGTCATTACGCGAAAAAATAGCATTATTATTCTTATGGGACTCGCAATGATGTTGAATGCAGCGAATCTTGCTCTGGTAGCATTTGCTAGATTTCATCCTGAAGGCGCATTGAATGCTCATATGATGGTGTTCTTTATTATCACTGTAGCTGCGGCTGAGGTAGCTGTAGGGTTAGCCTTGATTGTTGCTCTATTTCGCAAACGTCAAACTGTTGATGTAACGCAACTAACCGAATTAAAATTTTAAGGCACTATGAATTGGTTGATATTAGGTGCTCCTTTAGTTTCTGCAGTTTTAATAACCATAGGGTTATACAAAAACAAAATTGCCTCAGTAAGTGTATCAATCGCTGCCTGTGCTGTAAGTTTTACATCTGCACTGATTGTTTTCTTTTCCGGTGAATATTGGGGCTATAGTGAATATCTCTGGTTTCAAGTCGGTGACTTGAAAGTGGAAATAGGCGCTATGCATGATGATCTGGCGCGTCTGATGTTATTGATGGCAACAGGAGTAGCACTACTCATTCATATTTTTGCCTATGGTTATATGAAAGAAGATGAAGCTCTCTCTCGTTTCTTCGCCAAGCTTTCCTTATTCACGTTTTCCGTGCTGGGAATTGTCATGGCTAATAATCTAGTCATGATGTTTATTTTTTGGGTGCTTGTGGGCTTAAGTTCTTATTTGCTCATTGGCTTCTGGTTTCAGCGTCCAGCCGCAGCAGAAGCTTCTAAGAAAGTCTTTATCATTAACCGTCTGGGTGATTTTGGTTTCTTGCTAGGTATTTTAGGGGTCTGGATGCTTTGGGATTCAATTGATTTTCTAACGCTTAAATCTGCCATAAAAACTAACCCGAATTCTACGGACACTTTTGGACTGACGTTAGTGGCCATTGGTCTTTTTTGTGGATGTGTCAGTAAGTCTGCCCAGTTTCCTCTCCATATTTGGCTTCCTGACGCAACGGAAGGCCCGACTCCAGTTTCTGCGCTTATCCATGCCGCTACAATGGTAGTTGCTGGCGTGTATATGTTATGCCGCGTGTTCTTTATTCTAGAGCTGAGTGAAAATGCACTCCTAGTCATTGCCATCGTCGGCACAGTTACTGCATTAGGCGCTGCTTTAATCGCTCTGCAACAAAATGACATCAAACGTATTCTTGCCTATTCGACTTTATCCCAGCTTGGTTACATGGTTGCGGCTGTTGGAATGGCAGCTAGTGCGGAAGCTATGTTTCATCTGACAACACATGCTTTCTATATGGCTCTTTTATTTCTCGGAGCAGGTTCTGTGATCTATGGTATTCATCATGAGCAGGACATTTGGAAAATGGGGGGGCTATGCAAAAAAATGCCTATAACCTTCTGGACATTTGTTGTGGCGACGCTCGCGTTAACTGGGTTTCCAGGATTAGCTGGATTCTATAGTAAAGAAGCGATACTTAGTTCAGCTTATCATGACCATCCCATTATATTTGGGGTGCTTCTTTTCACAGCAGGTCTGACAGCTTTTTACATGACACGTTTAGTTGTTGTCGCCTTTTTGGGTAAGGAGAAAAGTGGTGTTGTTTCTCATGCTCGTGAATCTTCTTGGTATATGACGATCCCCTTAATCATTTTAAGCATTTTTTCTGTTATTGGAGGATGGAGTATCAACCATTTGGGTCTGGAAGATTTTCTTCATGTTCACCAGCATGAAGAAGGTACAATAAGCGTAATAGCGATGTTGATTGGAGTATTTGTTATCGGAACGGTGCTCGCCTTTGTTCTTTATAATAACCGTGAGTCTGAACCTTTTGACATTCCAATGGTTAGTCCATTATTCAAAAATAAATTTTATAGTGATGAAATTTATAAACTGACTTTTGTCAAAGGTCATCAGATGTTGGCTACAGGGTTAAGCTGGTTTGATCGTTGGATTATTGATGGGTTGATTGTTCGTGGTTTGTCAGTCATTAGCAATATAAGCGGAGAAGCGTTACGTCTTATTCAAGGCGGTAATCTTCAGGCTTACATTATTTTCTTTGTTTTCGGAGTGGCTTTTATCGGATTTTTCTTATTTAGATACGCGCTGTAACCATGAATTTTATGCTGCAATTTTTATTGATCACACCAGTTTTGGCCTGTCTGGCTATTATTATAGGAGCGCCTGCGAAGCGAACGGCTCTGTTTTCTTCACTGATTGGATTAATAAGCACGGTTGCACTAGCCTGGGGCTTTGATGCGGAAGCTGAGGCGTTTCAATTTATCACTAAGATACCTGTTGCGGAACACCAAGATCTATTCACTCTTCATTTTCACTTAGGAATTGATGGTATGAGCTTGGCAATGTTGTTGCTCACATCTGTAGTCACCTTGTCAGCTGTTTGTATTTCTCCAGAAGATATAAAACGCGGAAAATTATTTTATATATGTTTGCTGTTGGTCAGTCTGGGAGCTGTTGGAGCATTTGTTTCACTTGATTTGTTTTTTCTATATGCTTTTCATGCAGTTGCTCTTATTCCTACATTTTTGCTTATTGGAATCTGGGGAACGCATGATCGTAAATTTGCCGCGACGCAAATGACCATTTATCTGATGGCAGGGAGTTTGGTGCTGTTGGCGGGCTTATTGGCCTTTTACTTTTATTTGCCTGAGCCGACTTTTGATTTGGTAGAAATTCAAGAGATGCTTCAAGGAGATTCCTTCACGGCAGAGCAACAAAGTGTAATTTATCCATTGCTGCTAATTGGTTTTGGTATTCTAATAGCACTTTTTCCATTTCATAGCTGGGCTCCAAGAGGATATGCTACTTCTCCAGCAGCATGCGTTATGCTTCATGCTGGTGTGTTAAAACAATTTGGTTTTTATGGGTTAATTCGACTTGCCGTGCCGTACTTGCCGGACGGGATTGCACAATATCTACCACTGTTGCTTGTGCTTTTGTTATGTAACTTGATTTATATTGGGTTTCTTACATTGACACAGAAAGATCTCAATCTGATGCTTGCTTTTTCTAGTGTCATGCATATGGGCTACCTCTTCTTGGGATTAGCAGGAATGAATGCCGTTAGTATTAACGGCATGGTTTTATTAATGGTCGCTCATGGTTTAAGCACAGCACTACTTTTTGGACTAGCTGCAGAAATTCGCGAGCGTGCCGGCACCTTACATTTTGCAGAGCTAGGCGGCATGGCAAGTAAGGCTCCATGGTTAGCCTTTTTGTTTATTGCAGGTGGCATGGCATCAATGGGCTTGCCTGGATTAGGAAACTTTGCCGGTGAGGTAATGATTTATTTTGGAGCATGGAAAGGTGCTGAACACCACCCCATACTTTATATTGTTATAATACTAGCAGCTTGGGGATTGGTGATCTCAGCAATTTATATGCTGCGTGCAATAAAGACAGTTTGTTATGGTTCGCTATCGGATTCATTGAGAGAGACAGAAGATTTCAAAGATTTTGCACAAGCGTTTCCATTTTTATTGTTACTAGCTGGTTTATTGCTGACTGGTTTATGTCCATGGATTCTTTCGAACTGGATGAAACCGGTTTTAGTAGGTCTAGGTTTAGAATAAGGATAGTTTGATAGAATAACGTTTTCAGGAGCCTTCACATGGAGTTCTTAAAAGAATTATTAAATCTACTCCGGTATCCGGAGTTTGGCATACTTTTGCTAGCGCTATTGCTGCTGGGCTATGAGTCTTTGCGTAATAAAACAAAATCTTCATGGATGGCCCCTTTTTCTATGGTTGGCGTTGCTGTGATTTTTGCCCTGACATTCTTTTATCCTCTTCAATATGGCATGCACTGGGATGGTCTTTATAATTTGGATGCCTTAGCGCTTTTTTTTAAACGCTTTTTCCTTGCTGTAACTTTTGGGGTGTTATGGATGGGGATGGTGTTTGAAAAAAAGTTGAAATACGGTCGAGATGAATTTTTTGTTATACCTCTTTTTACAACTGTAGGCATGTTGTTGTTATCTTCCGCAGTTGATTTCATACTCATTTTTGTAGGCTTAGAGCTTGTAACTATTTCATTCTATATTTTAGTTGCTTACCAGAGAGAGAAACAAACTTCACTTGAAGTAGGGGTAAAGTATTTAATTATAGGTGCACTTTCAACCGGCTTTATGGTTTATGGCATAGCTTTGTTATTTGGTCTGGTGGGAAGCACAAAACTGGCCGACGTTAATACTTACATAGCTTACAATGAAGTATCGGCAATGTTACTCTTTTCGTTGTTGTTTCTCATTGTTGGGTTAGGTTTTAAGGTGGCGGCTGTCCCATTTCATGTCTGGTCACCTGATGTTTATGAGGGAGCTCCAACACCTGTTACCGCTTTCTTGGCCACCGCCTCAAAAGCTGCTGGGTTCCTTGTTCTACTTAGGTTGTTCAAATTTGATGCGTTTGGAGTGGATAAAGTGCAAGAGTCTGTCAGCTTGGTATTTGCTATGGTAGGTTGTTTTACCGTTTTGTTGGGTAATTTTGTTGCAACACCGCAACGTAATTTCAAACGTTTGCTAGCTTATTCTAGTATTGGGCATGCAGGGTTTCTTTTGTTGGGACTTAGTACTTTAAGCAATCGAGGTGTTAGCTCAGTTATTATCTATTTAGTTGTTTATGCCATTGCCGCTTTGCTGGCATTTTTCATCATCACGCACCTTGCATCTAAAATAGGTGGATATGAAATTTCAAAATTTTCCGGTCTTTCACAGCGTGAACCTCTTTGTGCAGCCGGTTTGATAATAGCGCTTATTTCTATGGCTGGTATTCCACCATTAGCAGGATTTGTAGGTAAATTCAGTGTTATGGCCGCATTGTGGGAAAATGGTAATATATTATGTTTAGCGGTTGCGATTATTGGGGCCGTGATTGGGTTAGGCTATTACTTAAGAGTGATATCTGTTCTCTTTTGGAATGATCCTTTACCTGAAACAGAGAAGCTGGAAATACCTTTAGCCTCACAAGCAGTTGTGGTTGTCTTACTTGTGAGCTTGGTAGTTCTCGGAATTTGGCAAACACCTTTAAGTCAATTATTGGCCTGGATCACCGGTCCCACGCCGAGTTGATCTTCACAGAAGTCCTTTTGCCATAAATTAATATAGCTGCATAATAGTGTTATGTCTTCGATGCATGAGGTGAAATACAAAGTAGGTAATGAAAAGCTGGTCAAACTTACAGAACCGGCAGCGGATCAGTTGGCATCTTTGCTAAAGAGGCAAAATCGTGATCATGGCGCTTTGCGTGTGGCTGTTGTTGGAGGCGGATGCTCTGGGTTACAGTATAAAATGGATCTGGTAGATGGGCCGCGCGATAAAGATATTATGGTAGAATCCCGTGCTGTACGAATTGTTGTTGACCCCAAGAGTGCTTTGTTTGTAAGTGGTTCTCAGGTGGACTTTAGCAAAGATCTCCAAAAAGGTGGTTTCAAGGTGACGAACCCGAATGCGGTAGCACATTGTTCCTGTGGTGAGAGTTTTAGCGCGTAGTTTGTCAGGTGAACGTAATGAATGCTTTTAAGATTCTTGAAGTGACTCCTTCACCTATTGTTGATTTTGAAGAATTAAAAACATCCTTCCATAGACTCAGCGAGAAATTGCGAAGTAATCATACGGATGGGGATGTGGCGGAACTCAATCAAGCTTATGAGTTATTACAGAACAGGCCGAATCGTTTGAAAGCGCTCTTAGCAATAAATGGGGTATCAGAAAATCAATTAACGGGGGCTAAAAAAGTTCCAGAACCAATGGCGGATTTATGTATGTTGATCGGTGGTATATGGCATGATGTGGATCTGTTTCTTAAAGATGCTGAAAATTATACTAATTTAGAGAGAGCGCTTGCTGCAACAAAGGCCTTGGATTTGCTTGATAAGTTACAAGACCTGCAACAGAAGTTAATGATAAAGTCGACAGAGATGCATAAACAACTGGAAACTCTCAATGTAAAATGGAAAGAAGTTGATGCTGTCCTACTTAATGAGCTGAAAAATTTTTATCTTGAAGATGTTTATTTGAGCAAGTGGATGGAGCAGCTTGATGAACGTATGTTTCGTTTATCACAGATGGTTTAGAAGTTCTTGATTATGAGTGATGTCATTATCGGTATAGATTTAGGAACAACGAATTCAGCAGTAGGGGTAGTAGACTGCGGATTTCCAGTTTTAATTCCAGATCATGAAGGACACCGTCTTTTTCCATCCTTTTATTTCAATCGAAGTCGAGAACAGATCGAAGTGGGCCATGTTGCCAAACGTGCAAGAGGTGCCAGACCAGAGCGTGTCGTTTACTCAGCCAAACGCTTCATGGGGCGTGTATTTGGAGATTTGAGAACGGAAGACGTAGAGCTTAGCTACCCAGTGGAATGCGGAGATAAGGGTGAAATTATTTTTGACTTGGGTGAAGCACGTATTGGGGCAGAAGATGTTTCTGCCGCTATTTTATCTAAACTTAAGAAACAAGCTGAGGCGTATTTAAACTTAGTAGTAGATAGGGCTGTGATTACAGTGCCCGCCTATTTTAATGATGGTCAGCGCAAGGCGACCAAACGTGCTGCAGAGATGGCTGGTTTAAAAGTAGAGCGTATTATCAATGAGCCCACAGCAGCAGCTTTAGCTTATGGTTTAGGTAGAAATGAGAGTGATGAAAAATTGAAGATAGCTGTTTATGATTTGGGGGGCGGTACATTCGATATTTCTATTCTTGAATTAAGTG
Organism: Verrucomicrobiota bacterium; assembly: GCA_039193385.1. GTDB lineage: Bacteria > Verrucomicrobiota > Verrucomicrobiia > Methylacidiphilales > JBCCWR01 > JBCCWR01. The sequence goes on from JBCCWR010000004.1 coordinate 7,311, forward strand.
GTTCTGTTTTTGAGGTATTAGCAACAAATGGTAATACCAAACTTGGTGGAGATGATATTGATTTGGCTTTAAGAGATTATCTCTGTCTCAAGATTGAAGAAAGTCTGGGAGATAAGTTAACAGATTCTGAAAAGGCCCTTGTTCTAGAAAATGCGGAACGTCTTAAATGTCTCTTATCAAATGAACATGAAGTAGAACTATCTCTGCCATTTTTACGAGATTCTTACAGCTATCAATATACTTTGCGTCGTAGTGAGCTTGATAAGCTGTCAGCAGAAATTTTAGAGAAGACGCGTGAACATTGTTATCGAGCTATGCGTGATGCCAAGTTGCGTGTCGATGAAATTGATAAGGTTCTTTTAGTTGGCGGTCAGACACGTATGCCTTTTGTTCGTGAACTCATTAAAGAAATTTTTGATCAGGAGCCGGATACGTCAATTAATCCTGATGAGGCCGTAGCTGTTGGAGCAACTGTGCAAGCCGGAATTTTGAGTGGTCAGTTGCAAAATATGGTTTTACTAGATGTAACGCCTCTCTCGCTAGGCATAGAGACGTTCGGTGGTTTAATGAATGTTCTTATTCCTCGTAACTCGACAATTCCGACCAAGCAAGGAGAACTATTTACCAATGCAGTGGATGGTCAAAAGCTCATGAAGATTTCTGTGCTTCAGGGGGAACGTGAGTTAGCTAAGGATAATTGGCGCCTTGGAGAATTAGAGATTCCTTTTAGTGCGGGATCACGCGGTTCTGCTCGAGTTGGAGTACAGTTCGAAATTGATCAAGATGGTATTTTACATGTCCTGGCGCGTGACACCACAACTGGTCAGGATGTTAAACTCGAGCTTAAATCAGCTGTCGATGTTAGTGATGATGAAGTTGAAAAGATGGTCGCGGAGTCTGTGGAACATGCGCTTGATGATATGAAAGCACGGCAATCAGTTGAAGTAACTATGAAGGCGCAAAGGCAAATAGAGGCGGCAATGAAGGCCTTGGCATTACTTGGGGATGGTTTGACAGAAAATGAGAAAGAGCAAATTCTTCAATTAGTACATAGGCTTCAAGAAGAATTAAAAAAGGATGAACAGACTGTTTCTGTGATCAAACAGTTACTACTGGAGTTAGAAGAAAGAGCCAAACCAATGGCAGAAAAATTGATGGAACAAGCCCTAGATTTAGCGTTAGAGAAAAAAGGTGTTCTTTGATTCAAATTAGCAATCGAATGAAGTTATATCTATTTTTGTTATGGGGTTTTATTGCTGATCTAGATTTAAAGACAAATTAAGATGATTTGCCTCCACTGGCTTTGCCAGTAAAGAGCTATGTGTTTATAGACTTAACGAATCAAAGAGCTTAGAGAAAAATGGCGTAAGTCTAGAAACAATACTTACACCAAACCTAAGAGAGTGACGTTATTAGGCTCATAGTTATCAACGATGAAATGAAAATGCTAAAAATAGAATCTACTCAAAGAACAGTAAAAAAGTTTGACGCTAAATAACTAGTTGCACTACTGTAAATAATCATGATAGCTACTTTTTCTAGAGCATTAATATTAGCTGCCATATTCTCTTGTCTGACCGCGGGGCAGATTCTGGCCAAAGATGTGATCGTTGATTTCAAGCCCGAGGCTATTGACTTAGTTGATAAGGCTGGTCGAGGGAGCAGTCTCAATGTTCTGAAAGAAGATTGGCTGGAAATTAAAGTAGAATTTGATCTAGATAGTGGTGCAGAACAGAAAATGGTCGAAGAGCTGACCTTTAAATTTTACATATGGGCTTATGATTTTCTTGGTGATGGTGGTGAGGAGCCAGTCACTCTTGTTGGAGAAACAACTTTTATTAATGTTCCAGATGAAAAAGATCATATTGTTTCAATGTATTTATCTCCATCTGCCCAGCATCGTTATGGCGGGCCAGATCACAAAAACTTGTTCAAAAAAGCAGGAGCTAAGAATAAGGAATTTAATATACATGTCGAAGCACTAGTAAGTGGCAATGTTGTTGGGGAAACTGATTTGATTAAAAAAGGTTTTGAAAAAGGTTGGTTTACAGGGGGCAAAAAGGTGGAAAATGTTTTGATTGAAGTTCAAGATTCCCCTTTCTGGTCAGCAGATGCCATCAAATACAATCAAATCAAAAAATCTAGAAGATAAATTAGGTTCTAAAATTAGGTGAGTTAAAGTGCCTGCAGGTAGAGTTTTAACAGCAGATTTAGGGTCAAGCTCACTCAAGCTGGCGGAGTTTCAGGTTGATAAATCTGGAAGCCTAAAATTATTGAACTACATCATTGAAGATCTAGGACTAGATCCCAATAAGGAGCAGGATAGAACTCCTTTTTTGTCAGCGGCTTTACAGAAGGGGATACAGAAAATAGGGGCCGGATCGGCCAACATAAATAGTTGTGTATCAGGCCATCTTGTATTTACGCGGTTCGTTAAACTGCCCCCGGTTCCTCAAGAACAACTGAATCAAATGATTGTTTTTGAAGCTCAGCAGAATGTTCCTTTTCCTATTGATGAAGTAGTTTGGGATTATCAGTTGCTTGGAGGTGCGGCCGGATTAGACACAGAAGCTCTCATTGTCGCTATGAAAGGAGATCTTGTTGAAGATCTTGGTAGTCTATTTGGAGCAATACGGCTTAAAAGTGGAGTCATTGATGTTGCTCCATTAACATTGATCAATGCCTTTAAGTATAATTATGCAGAGCATAGTGATTGCTCTTTAATCATCGATATTGGAGCTAAAAGTTCTAATTTGATTTTTGTTGATGAAGGACAGGTTTTTTGCCGAACGGTTCCAATTGCCGGGCATCTCATCTCTCAAAATATATCAAATGAATTCCAAGAGCCATTCGCTGGTGCAGAAGTTCTTAAGAGAGGAAAAGGTTTTGTAGGTCTTGGTGGAGCTTACCAAGATCCGGATGATGCTATTGCAGCCAGGATATCTAAAATAGCCCGAAGTATATTTTCCAGGCTGCATGCTGAAGTGACACGTTCAGTCACTTTTTATCGCAATCAACAGAATGGTAAACAACCTGCCCGCGTTTATTTAACAGGTGGTACGGCCATGATGCCTTATGCTGATTTATTTTTTAAAGATAAATTAAACCTGCCCATTGAATTTTTTAATCCTTTTAAAAATGTTGTAGTAGCGCCATCAGTTAATCAAAATTCTCTTAAAGCGGAGGGCATGGCACTAGGAAGCATGGTGGGACTTGCACTGCGAGAAGTAGAAAATTGTCCTATAGAGGTCAAACTTGTTCCTCCTTCTGTGACTCTTAAAAAACAACAGTCCCAAAAAACACCTTACTTAGTAATGGCAAGTTTTATCTGGATTGCTTTTTTCGTATATGTTTGTGGGACTACTTATTTCAAGGCGGATAAAATTTCATCAGAAGCACAACAGCTTCGAAGAGAATCTCAGGAAAAAAATCAATATCGTGCTGAAATAGATAAAGTTAAAACGGCTTATGATCTTGCTAAATTAAAAGCAGATTCCGTTTTAAAAATGACCCAACAACGAAATTTCTGGGTTGATACCATTGATTCTATTCATCAGTCAGTATCACCTGGTTTATGGATAACAAAAATCGATTTGATGTATGATGCAGAACACGTTGAAATCGTGCCCAAAGAAGATGAAGCAAAGAACGAAGAAAAAAATCCTCGAGACAGGTTCTCTGCGAGAAAGTCTGCTAACCGCAAGTCAGCTCAAGTTGAAGAGACTAAACAAACTTTGAATCTTGCACCTGAAGGAAAGTGGCTCAGTATTCGTGGTCTTTACGAACAAAGTCAAAGTCCAGAAATTGTAAATAATTTTGCAGACCGTTTGGGTAGTACGGAATTATTTGATCAGGAGAATGTAGAAATTTTACAACGGGAAAATCCTGACAAAGACAAGATCGCACTCGAATTTTATATCAAAGCGCCTTTTGCAGAATTAACCAGGGTAAATCTTAAACCATGAATGACTTGCCCAAAAACATACAGATTTTCCTGGTTTTTATGGTTGTGTTTACGCTTGCAGGTGGAGCGGGAATATTTTTTTCTCGGAAAAAACTTTCTGATGCTAATGCCGCCAAAGCAAAAATGTTGAGTCAGATACGACGTGTAGAGCTACAGGGTTTATATCCGAATCAAAAAAATCTGGAAGATTTACAAGCCAATCTAAAAGAGGCTGATGAATTAAACAGTATATTGATACCGGAAGTTAATCAGACCACCCAACCATTCGAAAAAATTGGCCATCAAGCAGATAAGGGAATGCATCCCGATGCATGGAAAAAATTTCTATTTGAAGAAAGAGATCGATTAGATTCTCTAGCTAAAGAAAATAAAGTCACACTCGGAGATGAATACTTCTATGGTTTTGGTCGTTATAAACTGGTAAGTCCGAATCCTAAATATACGCTGCAACTTGGGTATCAGTTAGTTGGAGCATTAACCCTTTCAGAAATCCTGTTCAAAGCACAAATTAATGAAATAGTTTCTCTAAAAAGAACTATGGTGGAAGACGAGAAGAAAGGTGATAAGAAAAAGAAATTCGCCGTCGGAGGCTCAGAAGCTCTCAATGCAGATATTTTAGAAGGTGGAAAGGGACTCTATAAAATCTATCCCTTTGAAGTGGAGTTCTTTTCAACGCCTGAATCATTAAGAATGGCTTTAAATGATATTGTAAAATCCAATCCGCTTTTTGTCATACGCTTTATTAGCCTTGAGAATGAGAAGTTAAATTTACCGCTCAGAACTGAAGTAACGAATACTTCCATAGAAGAGCAAATGGCCAAGCTCTACGTTATTATTTCTGGAAAAGAGCGTCTTAAAGTACGCATGCGTCTGGATATGGTTCTGTGGTTAGGTGAGAAAGGTATTGCCGAGAAAGAGCAACAACTCGAAGCCGCCTCCCAAAATAGTGACAGGAGGGTGCGTAGATGAGTAAGAAGAAAGCCATGCCTGAGCAATGGGCACTTACAATAGTAGGTTTTATAATAGCCCTGGTTCTTGTTGTTATATCTTTTCTTCCATACGAACAAAAGACAGGCAATAGCTTTGCTGGACCTGAGCCTGTTGACCCATGGCCTGAAGAGCAATACGCATCCCTTGTAAATGATTGGGCAACTTACCCGCAAATGGAAGAACTGAAACATGAAGTTTTTCGATCTCGATACATTGGCTGGGCTCCTGCTAATAACAAGATTGAGCCGATTCTTCCGGAAACAATTGGTCCAGATAAAATTCAAATTGAGTGGAAAATTGCTTATAATCTTTCTCTTGAAGATTCCGAAGTAAAGAATCAGGATGCGGATAATGACGGTTTCACAAATGGTGAGGAGTATGCTAACAAAACAAACCCACGTGATCCCGTGGATAGGCCTTCGCCTCTTTACAAAGTGGAAATTACAAATTATGAATATGTCCGGTTTAGAATGATTTTTAAGGATTATTCACAAGATCAATCAGGTAAATATACATTTCAGATCAACCTGCTTGATGCTCAAAAGAATAAATCACGTCTTTTGAAACTGGGGGATAAAATCGAAGATTATGTGATTCAAGATTTTAGGAAGAAAGTTGTGGAAAAACTTAATCCTGCGACAGGTATAGTCGACAAATATGACAGTTCTGAGTTGGATTTACTTGATGAGAGAATCGATGAAATTCTTACCCTTGTCAAAGGCACAGAAAGAGAGTCGAACGAAAGTTGGGTTGAATTAAAAGTGAATGTACCAAATATGGAAATTATCCCGTCAAGGCTCAATCGAGGTAAACTATTTACTTTAGATGGGGAGGAATATAAGCTTGTTTCTCCGGGTAGTAATGAAGCATCACAGCGTAAAGTAATGATTTTGCCTGTTTCTGGCGGCGATAAAATTGAGCTGCCAATGACTTTACCTGATATTCAATAACATGAACTAAGAGAGTGAGTGAAATTATCTTGACCCTAAAACGTTTTTACCTAAAACTAAATAAAAATCCTTATAAGCCTAATAGGACAATTGTGATGAAATGGAGCATATTAAAAAAAACCCTGATATTTGGCCTTAGCATCTACTTGTCTGTTTCCACGGTTTGGAGTCAAGACAACCTTACAGCAGCTGTTGAGATGGAGGCAGTGAACCGAATGGAGCGCATGCTGCTTCTACAACAGACTGTTGATGAAGGACAGAAATTACTTGCTGCGGGTGATGTCAGTGGAGCAGAGCGTAGATTTGATAGTGCTCTAGAAAATTCTATGCCTACTGGGCCTACGGCAGAGATTCATGCACAAGCCAAAAAGCTCAAGGGACAAGTTTTGGCTTCTGAAGCTAAAGAAGCTCAAGTTAATGAAAATATAGACCAAGCCATTCAAAAGTGGGAGGAAGCATTAAAGCTTGATCCCAACAATGCTGAATATGTCGTTGAGTTGAAGAAAGTTAGACAATCTTCAAGCTATCTTGAAAAAAGATACCCAGGAAATAAAGCTGTCTCACAAGATCTGGTGGATAGGATTAATGGGATAAGACAGCTGCTCTATGAAGGAGATCGTTTTGTGGAAACAGGTCAATATGACCGTGCCAGAGGTAGGTACAATTCGGTCCTTGATATTGATCCTTATAATAGGGCTGCTTTAAAGAAAATGGGGAGACTAGAGGATATTATCTCAGAATCTGCCAGAAAAAGATTCGAGGCTAGAAGAGCTAAGGCTTTACAGGAAGTAACAGCTGGCTGGTCAGACAAAGTAAAACCTTCGAGTGAGCAGCAAGGTGAAGTTAACGTAATCTCTTTTGAGCCCGTCATTGGTTTCGATATTATGGAGAAACTGGAGAGTATCCGTATTCCAGAGTTAAATTTTACAGATGTTGATGTAGCTGATGCTATTAATTTCCTAATTGACCAGAGTAGGCAGCTTGATCCGGATGGTGAAGGTGTGAATATAGTTTTATTGGCTCAAGATGTTGTATCTTCTCTATCACCAGATGCCGAAACGGCTGTAAATCAAAACCCTCTGGAGACAGTAACACTTAGTCTAAGAGATGTTCCACTTATTCAGGTAATTGAATACGTTACGTCGCTTACTAATTTGCAATTTAAAATTGAGGACTATGCGGTCTTTATTTTACCAACGACGATGTCGAGTGAAGTTATGCAAGTTAGAAGCTTTGCTGTGCCTCCTACTTTCTTTCCATCAGGTTTACAGACAAACTCAGACACCAGTAGTGCTGTTTTAACTCGAACAGTATCAGTCGCTTCTATTGATGTTAAGAAGCAGTTAGAAGATAGAGGCATTAAATTCGATGGAGACGCTACTGCATCTTATCTTCCGAAGTCAGCAAAACTTGTTGTTCGTAATACGCTAGAGCAGCTCAATTTGGTCGATCAATTAATTTCTAGAGAAATTGAAATACCAACACAGATTGATATAGGCGCAAAATTTATAGAATTTGATGAAGATAAATTAAAAGATTTCTCATTTACCTATCAGTTGGCTGGAGACACAAACTTGCCGGACCCTGCAACGTTATTTTTTAGTGATACGACTACCAATGATCCTTTGTCTTATATCCCGACAAGCACAGGAACGGCCCCAAATTTAACTATTAATAAACCAGCAGATGCGAACTTCTATGTTGGCACTGGGGGAAGTCGGGGTGTACAAGGGTTGGAGGATGGAAATGATCTTGAAGCATTACTAGGCAAGACAATTGCCACAAGATCTACCAACAGAATCTCTTTCGATGCTGTGGTTGATGGAACAGGAGTGAGAGCACTTATTAGTGCTATTGAAAGTAAATTGGGAGGTGATGTTATGGCAGCTCCCAGATTAACGCTCATTAGTGGCCAAAATTCGAAAATTCGTATTTCTCGAGAGCTGATTTATCCAGAAGAATATGAGGCTCCACAGCCCGTTGAGGATGGTGGCGGCAACATCGGAGGAATTAGAAGTCAGCCTAGGATACCCGAACCAGGAGGTCCGCTTTCTTTTACTATGAGGGATGTTGGCGTTATACTTGACGTAAAAGCCACAGCCACTCCAGACAGGCGTATTGACTTGGAATTAAAACCGGAAATCGTTGATTTTCAAGGTTTCATAAATTATGGCCAGGACTCTTCATCAGCAAATTTTACAGCAGCTGATGGTGTTTTTCCGGATGAAGATGATGTTAATCCTAACAATCCGGATATTTTACTCGAGGGAGTAGCTCTGCAGCCGGTCTTTTCTAGGCGGTCTATTGACACGAAAGTTCAGGTTGTTGATGGCCAGACAGTCGTTATGGGAGGATTGATATCTGATAAAACTGAGGAAATTGAAGATAGAGTCCCATTTCTGGGTGATCTTCCTTTCGTGGGTCGTTTATTCAGGTCAGAAGTTAAACGAAGTGTAAAAACAAACTTAATCATCATGGTTACAGCTCGTCTGGTAAAACCAGATGGAACACCGGAATATCTCACAGAGGCAGAAAAAAACTATTATGATATTAGATAATAAGACAATAGGTTTATTATTATGAAAATCTTACAATTTAGTGTTATTTCAGCGCTGCTGTCTGTCAGTAGTAGCCTGAGTTGTTATTCTCAGGATCAAGCATCCTCGATCTTGCAAAAAGAAACTATCAGACGTCAAGAGCTCGTCCTGCGAGCAAATCAAACTCTAGCGGAAGCAGAAAAATTATTGTTGGCGAGTAAAGAGACGGAAGCCTCAAAGTTAATTGAAGGCGTGCTTAAATCTGTCCCAGATGCAGGAGAAGGAAAAGCAGTAGCGTCAAAAGCACGTAGGTTACTCTCTGCAATACAATTACAAGACGCATATGATATGATGGAAAGTAAAGAATGGTATGCTGCTAAACGTTCTGTAGACAAAGCTTTAGAAATCGATCCCACTAATCCGGAAGCCTTACGCCTTAATGATAAACTGGTTGCACAATTAGGTTTGGATCAACAAGGAAGGCCTGCAAATCCAGCCTTAGATGAGCAATTCTACAAAAATTTCAATACAGTCAAAGATCTCTTGGCTAAGGCAAAAGATTTTTATGATACAGGTCAATTAGATGAGGCTGAGAAAATTTATCAGAGGATTTTAGCTATTGACCCTTATAACAAGGTAGCCAGTGAAAAATTAAAGCTGATAGCAAAAAATATTGATTTCACAAAAGAAATCCACCGTAAGAATAATCAAAAGGAAAGAATCAATCAGGTCAAAATGGCCTGGAGTGAAAGATTTGAAGTAGATGTACTGGATGAACTAGTTACAGAACAAAATACAACTACTAGTCTAACGCAAAATACGAGATTTGACATTAATCAAAAACTTAATGGTATTATCATACCGGAATTAAATTTTCAGGGCGCATCTATAGAAGATGCAGTAGCTTTCTTAAATAAACAGACAAGAATCTTAGACAAAGAGGGTGAAGGTATTAGCTTCCTTTTGAAAAAAGGTGAGTCATCCGTTTCAGCACCCATCACCTTAAGACTTAAGAATACTCCAGTGATAGAAGCTCTTAGGTATATTACAACACTTGCAGGTATGAAATCCAGAGTGGAACAGTTTGCTGTTTTCATTGTGCCGCTTACGGAGAGAGTGGACGTGCTTGTTACGAGAGATTTTGTGGTTAGGCCCTCATTCTTTGAAACTGCATCAGAGCTTGGTGAAGGTGATGACTCTAGTAGCAGTAGTAGAAGGCGTCGGACATCTATAAGTGCAAATACGACTGTAGCACTATCTGATGCAGATCGTGTTAAAGAGGTTCTTGAAGCTAAGGGCGTGGCATTTCCTGAAGGAGCTGCAGCTATCTATAATAAATCCAAGGGGGTTTTAAATGTAAAGAATACTCAAGACCAGATTGATCTCATTGAAGAATTAGTTATTGATGAGCAAGGCGATAATTTACTTGTTAAAGTAGATGCAAAATTTATTGAAATCAATCAGACTGATCTGGAAGAGTTAACCTCGAATTTAAGTTTTTCAGGAGGAAACTATAGTGGTGTCTATTCAGGTACCACGTTTGGAACTGCTCAAGTAAGTTCCAACATGCTGGGCTCTGCTAATTTTAACGCTAATTCTATTGATTCCCAAATTAATGCTAGATCAGCTACTGATACTGTTGGAAATAATGCGGAAAATGTACCAACGAATAGATTGGCTATCTACGGCGAAGTGGGAGGTAATAACTTCGAATGGCTTGTGGATTCCTTAGATCAAAAGGGGAGTGTAGATCTTATGACAGCTCCCTCTGTTGTTGTTAATGATGGGGCACAGGGTGAAGTAGCTATTGTTAGAGAATTTATTTATCCCACGGAATTTGAAACACCTCAGATTCAAAGATCGGGGACCTTAGCCGAACCTTTTGATTCTACTGGAGATGGTAATGAAGACTCTGCAAGGGTTTTCAGTTTGCCATCTACAGTTATACCATCTTGGCCGATTGCTTTTGAGACGAGAGAATTGGGCGTTAAAATGACTGTTTACCCACGAGTTTCTCCTGATAGAAAAAGAGTGCTTTTAGATATTAAGCCAGATGTTGTGGAATTTGACGGTTTTATTAATTACGGAGCAAGAATTAGTGATGTAAATGTTATTGTAGCAGCGAATGAATATTCGGGAGCTTTAGCTAACGAGAATATAGTCAACCAGCCGGTTTTTTCAGTAAGAGCAGTGGAAGAGGCAAGATTAGTTATAGAGGATGGTCAGACAATGGTCCTTGGCGGTTTAATCAACGAGAACATAGACATCGTCGAAGAAAAAGTTCCTATTCTTGGAGATCTTCCATTGATAGGTAGAGCCTTTAGAAGTGAAGCTGAAAGATCAGTCAAAATGAATCTCATGATTTTGATTACGGTTAATATTCTTCGTCCAGATGGACAACCTTATAACTTTGCTTCACAGCAGGCAGCTCCGAGTACTGCGGGACTGTAAAAACCGTTATTAGACCGCTGCCTGACTCATATTAAGAGGAATAGATAAACTGTATCCTTGCTTCTTTACAAATATGCTCCTGCATTTAGCTTAAATTTTCATGTCTGGATTTCTAGCTCTTGAGGATGGTTCAATATTTAGAGGAGAGTCGTTTGGCTTTGACTCGACGGTTGCTGCAGAAATCTGCTTTAACACATCACTTACAGGTTATCAGGAAATGCTAACCGATCCCTCTTACAAGGGACAAATTCTCACATTAACCTATCCTGAGATTGGTAATTATGGAGTTAACGAACAAGATGTGGAGTCTTACTGTCCTCATGTAAATGGCCTGATTATTCGTGAATTATCTCCTGTAGCAAGTAATTGGAGATGTCAAGAAACGTTGCAGTCCTATCTATTGCGCTATAAAATTCCCGCATTAAAGGGTGTTGATACACGTGCGTTAACCAAGAAACTTCGTCAGCATGGAGCTATGAAAGGCGTATTAAGCAGTCAGGATCTAAGTGAAGATGAAGCCGTTTGTATGGCCAAAGATTGGCATGGGCTTGAGGGTATTGATTATGTCAAGGAAGTTACTTCACAGAAAATTTATAACTGGCATGAGAAAGAAATTTGCAATGAAGAGTGGCTAGATGACTACCGCCTTAAAACTTTAAAGATTGATAATGCACTGCCTCCGATAAAGTACAAGATCGTGGCTTATGATTTTGGGATTAAATATAATATTTTACGCTGTCTGCGTCAGAATGGTTTTGACGTAACCGTTGTCCCTGCATCGACAACAGCTGAGGAAGTGTTGGCAATCAACCCCGATGGCATTTTTCTGTCAAATGGCCCCGGTGATCCTGCTGCTGTAACCTATGCGCATGAAGCTGTAAGAAGTTTAATTGGTAAAAAACCGATTTTTGGTATTTGTATGGGTAATCAGATTTTGGCGCATGCGCTTGGGGGCAAAACAACTAAGCTTAAGTTTGGGCACCGTGGAGGAAATCAACCAGTAAAAGATTTAGCCACAAATCGTGTGGTTATTACGTCGCAAAATCATGGATTTGCTGTAGACGGAGACTCCTTTGATGAAGTTGGAGTTGAAGTTAGCCATATCAATTTAAATGATGGAACGTGTGAGGGGCTTCAGCATAAGGAATTGCCGGTCTTTTCTGTTCAGTATCATCCTGAGGCTTCTCCAGGACCGCATGACGCCAACTACCTTTTTAAGAAATTCTCCAAAGTCATTGAAGATTTTACGTAATTAGTGTAATTATTAGTTATATGCCACGTTTGATTCTGCAAACACATGAATTTGCCGGCCAAACTTTCGAGTTAAATGATCCTAAAATTTCCATAGGACGTACGCCGGATAATCAAATTGATATTGCTGATGCCAGTATATCAAGTTATCACGGAGAGCTGAGATTGGAGGGTGGCGACTACAAATTAGTAGATTTTAACTCTACCAATGGAACTCGTATCAACGATGAACGTATTTCGGAAGCGATATTAAGAAATAATGATATTGTCATGCTGGGAAATGTCATGATTCGTTATGAATCTGAAAATGTGCTTTCTGCGCCTCCTGCCCCTGAGCAACAAACAGCATCCCCTCCTGTAGGAGTAGCTTCAACTCGCCCAGTCAGTTTTCGTAATTTGGCACCTTTCCCTAAAAAAACTGATGATAAAACAGGTGTGCCGCCTGCGTTGGTTTTTTCGATTATTCTGATGCTTGGAGCACTCGGTTGGTGTTCTTATAAGTTATTTATTGCATAGTAAATTAAAGATAAATCGAGCGACTGCTATTTTTATTAATAATACAATTGACAGCTTTAAGGTGTTAACCTAAAAGTTTCCTTCCCCTAATTTGTATCCCTGAAGTATATCTAGATGATTTAGGTTAACTTTAGGTTAAAATTTGGGGTTTAATAAGCTTTGTCCGTAGGTGCGGATTTATGAGTAAACTGCCCTTGTAGCTCAGTGGTAGAGCACGTCCTTGGTAAGGACGGGGTCGGCGGTTCAAACCCGCTCGAGGGCTGTTATAAAAAGTTAACCGGTTGGAACCGGAAAACAAAAAATTAAAAATAATAGATATCATACATTTCTAGTTTGAGGTTTAAGGAGTAGCAAAAATGGCTAAAGAATCGTTTCAAAGAGACAAGCCGCATGTAAATATTGGAACAATAGGTCACGTTGACCATGGTAAAACCACGCTTACTGCTGCGATTACAACAATTTTGGCAAAAGCTGGTAACGCAGAAGCACATGCGTATGACCAAATTGATAACGCGCCTGAAGAAAAAGAGCGTGGTATTACTATTAATACATCACACGTTGAATACCAGACAGAAAAACGTCACTACGCTCATGTTGACTGTCCTGGTCATGCTGATTATGTAAAAAACATGATAACAGGTGCCGCTCAGATGGATGGCGCTATTTTAGTTTGTAGTGCAGCTGATGGACCTATGCCTCAAACACGGGAGCATATTCTTCTTGCTCGTCAAGTTGGCGTTCCTGCTCTTGTTGTTTTCATGAACAAGACAGATATGGTAGATGATGAAGAACTACTTGAGCTGGTGGAACTTGAAGTTCGAGAACTTCTTAGCAAATATGAGTTTCCTGGTGACACTATTCCAGTTTGTAAAGGTTCTGCACTAAAAGCTTTAGATTCTGGTGATCCTTCAAGTGACGATGCTAAATGTATCATGGAGTTGATGGATGCTGTTGATGAGTACATTCCTCTTCCAGAGCGTCCTAAAGATAAGCCCTTCCTGATGCCTATTGAGGATGTCTTTAATATCGCTGGTCGTGGAACAGTTGCTACAGGTCGAGTTGAGCGTGGTATTCTTAACCGTAACGATGAAATCGAAATCGTAGGTATTCGTGATACACAGAAGACTGTTGTAACTGATATTGAGATGTTCCGTAAGATTCTTGATTCCGCGGAAGCTGGAGACAATGTTGGTATTTTATTGCGTGGTGTGAAAAAAGAGGATATCGAGCGTGGTCAGGTAATGGCTAAGCCCGGAACTATTACCCCTCATACAAAGTTTGATGCTACAGTATATATTTTAAGCAAGGAAGAAGGAGGGCGTCACACGCCGTTTTTTGGAAACTATCGTCCTCAATTTTACTTCAGAACAACAGATGTAACAGGCGCTATTCAACTCAAAGAAGGTGTTGAGATGGTTATGCCTGGAGATAATGTTGAATTTGAAGTAACTCTGATCACTCCAATTGCGATGGAAGAGCAAATGCGCTTTGCGATTCGTGAAGGTGGTCGTACAGTAGGTGCTGGACGTGTTTCCAAGATCCACGAATAAAAGTATTTTGAACATTTTTAAACGAGAGTTAATCTGGAGCTAATAAAAATTAGCTCCAGCTGCCTCGTCTTTAGGGTAGTAGCTCAATTGGTAGAGCAGCGGTCTCCAAAACCGCAGGTTGAGAGTTCGAGTCTCTCCTGCCCTGTATAAATAACTTATGGAGCAATTACTCATTAATAATAGCTGGCCTCTGACAATTGCTATCTACCTTATAGGTGCAATTATTCTTGCTGCTGTTGTAGTCAAACGTCAGTCTATTTTGAAATTTTCAGGTGAAGTTCGCACAGAGCTTGCGAAATGCACTTGGCCCTGGGACAAAGATCAGACTGGGTTGCGTAAATATAAACCGCTGATTGAAACTACAGTGATGATTATTATTTGCACGATCATGTTGGCAGGGTACATAGCTTTCTTTGATTTATTAATTAACAAATTTGTTCGTTTGTTAGTCAGTTTTTAAAAAATGAATGAGGAAGATCACAATGATAATGTCAGTTCTGAAATGACTGAGGAAGCAGTTACGGCTCAGACCGAGGAGAAAATACAGAAGTACCCATCTCAATGGTTTACAGTACATGTGCTATCCGGACAGGAAGGCACGGTGGAGCGTTACATGCGCAACCGTTTGCAGCAAGTTGAATTGGGTGACTACATTCATCAAATTGTAATCCCTACAGAACGTGTTTCTGAAGTGAAACGGGGTAAAAAGATAGAAACAGACCGTAAACTCTACCCAGGATATGTCTTCGTTGATATGTATTTGTATGATGAAGATGAGAATATGAATGAGGAGCCCTGGTATTTTGTAACTGAAACTCCAGGGGTTATAGGTTTTGCGGATGGGGATCGCCCTATTCCAATGAGAGCAAGCGAGGTGGAAGCAATGCTTGCTCAAGTAAAAGAAAAAGAAGACCGAGTCGTACCGAAGATTTCGTTCGCGGTTGGAGACAAGGTTCGAGTTGGAGATGGCCCGTTCCAATCGCAGGAGGGTGTCATTGAGGAAGTAGATCCAGAGAAAGGTCGAGTACGCGTTGCAGTGAGCATTTTCGGTAGGTCGACCCCGGTTGAGCTGGAATATTGGCAAGTTGAAAAATTATAGAGGTTATCATGGCTAAAGAAGTTGTAGGATCAATTAAATTACAGATACCTGCCGGACAAGCAAATCCGGCACCTCCTGTGGGACCTGCTCTGGGGCAGGCTGGTATTAATATTATGGCTTTTTGCAAAGAGTTTAATGCAAAAACACAGAAAGAAAGTGGAACGATTCTGCCTGTAGTAATTACGGTTTATAAAGACAAGAGCTTTACATTTGTCACAAAGTCGCCGCCAGCTTCTGTTTTATTAAAGAAAGCAGCAGGCATTGCATCAGGCTCAAAAGAACCTAATCGTGAAAAGGTTGGGAAAGTGACTCGTGCACAGGTTATGGAAATTGTTAAAACGAAAATTAAAGATTTGAATGCTCGTGATGATGAAGCTGCTTTCCGCATAATAGCTGGAACGGCTCGTCAAGCCGGTATAGAGATTGTTGATTAGCCAGGTCGAGTGATCAGGTGAAATTGAGTAGGAGAGACTAACTCTCGCTTGAACTACAAACCCGCATATAATATGTGCGGGAGAAAGAATAGAATGCCTAAATTAAGAAGTAAAAGATACCGCAAAGCGGCTGAACTTGTCGTAGATGGCAAGTCCTATGAACTTATAGAAGCTGTAGAGCTTTTGAAAAAAATGCCTCATGGCAAGTCTGATCCTACGGTTGATCTGGCTTTTAGCTTAGGGGTTGATCCACGTCAAAGCGACCAAATGGTCCGTGGCACTGTTGCATTACCACATGGTTCAGGTAAATCAGTACGTGTTCTTGTATTTGCCAAAGGCAAGGCAGCAGATTCTGCAAAAGAGGCTGGTGCAGAACATGTCGGTTTTGAAGAACTTATCAAAAAAGTTCAAGATGGGTTTCAGGACTTTGATGTGGCTGTGGCTACACCTGAAGCCATGCAAGAAGTTCGTAAGCTCGGTAGGGTGCTTGGCCCTCGTGGTTTAATGCCAAATCCGAAAACTGGTACGGTGACAGATGATACTGCTGCTGCGGTTACTGCATGCAAAGCAGGGCGCGTTGAGTTTAAAGTAGACAAGACATCTAATCTACATGTTGTGTGTGGTAAGGTTTCATTTGATGATAGCAAACTTCAGGAGAATGCATTGGCTGTGATTGATGCAATTAAAAAGGCTAAACCTGCAAGTTCTAAGGGACGATATGTAAAAACTTGTTTTCTGAGTGCTACTTTTTCACCCAGCATCGAAGTAGATATTAACAAGATTCTGAAAAATTAAGAGGGGAGAAAGACTATGGTACCTGAAAAACAGACAATACTTGATGATTTAAGACAAAATCTAAACGACTCCCCTTATTTATTGGTAGCAGATTATGGAGGTATGAAAGTTGATCAGCTTTCAGAGTTGCGCAATCGCCTCGCGGAAGTTGATGCAGAATTTCATGTGGTTAAGAATACATTGTTAGCTAAGTCACTGGAAGCCGAAGAATTTCCTGAGCTTAACGGACATCTTGCAGGACAAACTGCGGTTTGTTATGGAAAAGCTGATGTTTCGTCGGCTGCAAAAGTGTTGAAGAATTTTGCTTCTGAATTTGAAAAACCTAATGTGCGTGCAGGTATTGTAGACCGAGCCGTTATTGATGCAGACCAAGTGAAAGCTATTGCAGATCTTCCATCACGAGAAGTTCTTCTAGCTAAGATTCTTGGTTTGCTTAATACGCCTGCTGGCCAGTTGGCACGTATTATAAACACACCTGCTGGACAACTTGCTCAGGTGTTGAAGGCGAAAGCTGAAAAGGGAGAATAAAATTTAAGAGTTCATCGCAATAGCAATGAACTCTATTTGATAAAGGTAAATAAGCTCGTTCTAGCTCGGGAGCCTTTCCGAGATAATTCAACAGCGGGTGCTGTTGGCTAGGCTGGCAATAACTGAGGAGAAGCAAATCTGGTTCTAATGAACTCAGAAAGCTAATAAAAATATGGCAGCAGATCTAGATACAATTGTAGATCAACTTAGCGACCTAAGCGTTCTGCAAGCAGCAGACTTAGTCAAGAAGTTAGAAGATAAATGGGGTGTCAGCGCAGCAGCGCCTGTCGCAGCAGTGGCAGCAGCTCCTGCAGGTGGCGGAGGTGATGCAGCCCCTGCTGAAGAAAAAACATCCTTTGACGTTGTGCTTGCAGAGGTCGGCGGAAACAAAATCGCCGTTATTAAAGAAGTTCGTGGCGCAGTGGATGGACTTGGACTTGCCGATGCCAAGAAAATGGTTGAAGGCGCTCCTACACCTATTAAAGAAGGTGCCTCCAAGGAAGAAGCTGAAGAGATTAAAAAGAAACTCGAAGCTGCAGGTGCTAAAGTTGAGATTAAATAAAATTATTAAGTATTTTATAACCGGGGTGTCTGAGTGGGCATTCCCGGTTTTCTCACCCGCCGGAGGGTGAAAGCAAAGTAAGCGGATTAATACAGATATAGAAAAGAGAGCGAGGCGCAAACTAAATGGCTACATCTTATACAGTAGGAGTTAGAAATAATTTCGGCAAAATTGGTGATGCGGTAGAAATGCCGAACCTGATTGAAGTTCAGTTAAAATCCTATGAGGATTTTTTGCAGGCTCATGTTGAACTCAAGAAAAGAAAAAATGAGGGGTTACAGGCAGTTTTTAAAGAAGTTTTTCCAATTGAAAGTTACGACGAAAAAATAACTTTAGATTTTGTTTCGTATGAAATAGCAGAACCTAAAATGAGTCCTCTCGAATCCCAAAGGGAAGGTAACACATTTGCCGCGCCTCTCTATGTTACTTTTCGCTTAAAAAACGAAGACAATGTTCTAGAAGAAAAAGTTTATATGGGAGAGCTCCCGTTGATGACTCCCCAGGGCACTTTTATTGTCAACGGTGCTGAGCGTTCCGTAGTTAGCCAATTACATCGTTCTCCGGGAATCTGCTTTGAATCTTCTATTCATACAAATGGTAAGACACTTTATTCTTTTCGTATTATACCAGACCGCGGTTCATGGTTAGAAGTCGTCTTTGATACAAGTGATATGCTTTACGTGCATTTGGACCGCCGTAAACGTCGCCGTAAATTTCTCGTCACTACGTTCCTGCGCGCATTGGGTTATAGCTCAGATGAGGACATTATTTCACTATTTTATCAGATAGAAGATCTCACGCTTGTTCCGGATATGGATGAAAACGAAATCAGTCGTTTCGTTTTGATCGAAGAAATCCGTGATACAGCTAACCAGGATTTGATTGTTGCACGTGCTTTTGAACCTCTAACGAAATCAGTGGTTCGCCAACTGTTAGACTTGGGTCTGAATGACGTGCCTGTCGTCGACATTAGTAATGATGACACCATCATTCGTTGTTTGAAAAAAGATCCTACAAGAGACACAGAAGAAGCTTTAAAGGACATTTACAAGAGATTGCGCCCTGGCGATCCTCCGACCGTTACTAATGCCAAGGCGTTGCTAAAGAGACTCTTTTTTGACCCGAAGCGTTACGATATCGGCCGTGTCGGTCGTTATAAGATTAACCAGAAACTGAATATCGACGTGGATATTTCCACACGTACCCTGGTTAATGAAGATATTGTCGCTGCGACTAGTTATGTCATTAACCTTCGTCAAGGCGAAGGAACTACGGATGATATTGACCACTTAGGTAGCCGCCGTGTTAGAGCCGTTGGTGAACTGCTAGCTAATCAATGTCGCACAGGTTTGGCTAGAACAGAACGTTTGGTTAAAGAACGTATGACACTCTTTGATGTGAATACGGAGGGTATGACGCCTCAAAAACTCATTAATCCGAAAGCGCTTTCTGCTGTCATTCGTGACTTCTTTGGCCGCAGTCAATTATCACAATTGATGGATCAGACGAATCCTCTTTCCGAGCTGACACATAAGCGTCGACTCTCTGCGTTGGGTCCTGGTGGTTTAAGCCGTGACCGTGCGGGCTTCGAAGTTCGAGATGTTCATCCTTCTCACTATGGGCGTATCTGTCCGATTGAAACACCAGAAGGTCCCAATATTGGATTAATTTCATCCATGTCCACTTTCTCACAAATGAATGAGTTTGGCTTTATTGAAACTCCCTACCGGCGTGTTGAAAAAGGGCGTGTTACAGGTGATGTTCACTATCTAACAGCCGATCAAGAAGAGGCGTTCATAGTGGCACAGGCAAATGCCCCTATTGATGAAAAAGGTAAGTTTGTTAACCCTAAAGTTTCCGTCCGTTATCGCGGTGAATTCATGGAAGTAGAACCAGACCGTGTTCACTACATGGATGTTTCTCCTAAGCAGCTTGTTTCTGTGGCCGCGAGTTTGATTCCATTTCTTGAGCATGATGATGCAAACCGTGCACTTATGGGCTCAAATATGCAACGTCAGGGAGTGCCTCTCGTGCGCACAGATGCTCCTTTAGTCGGCACGGGTATGGAAGCTAAGGTTGCCCGTGATTCTCATGCAGTGATTGTTACGGAAATTTCCGGAAAAGTCGCTTCTGTCACGGCCAAATCTATCGTTATCACAAAAGATGGAACACTTCCTGATAAGAAGAAGCTAAAGCACAATCCTGAAGAAGGCATAGTAGTGTACAAGCTTCGTAAATTTATGCGCTCTAATGCAGGAACTTGTATCAACCAGAAGCCGCTTGTAGTGAAAGGACAGAAACTTTCCAAAGGTACTGTTATTGCAGATGGAGCTTGTACAGACAATGGCGAGTTGGCCTTAGGACGTAATGTGCTTGTAGCCTTTATGCCTTGGAATGGTTATAACTTTGAGGATGCTATTCTTATTAACGAGAAGATCGTTAAAGAAGATATTTACACAAGTATTCATATCGACAGCTTTGAAATTTCAGCTCGTGATACGAAGCTTGGTCCTGAAGAAATTACTCGTGATATTCCTAATGTTGGAGATGAAGCACTGAAGAATCTTGGTCCTGATGGTGTCGTTCGTATTGGAGCGGAAGTTCATCCTGGAGACATTCTAGTTGGTAAAATTACCCCAAAAAGTGAAACAGAGCTAGCACCTGAAGAGCGACTTCTGAGAGCTATATTTGGTGAAAAAGCCGCTGATGTTAAGGACTCCTCCTTGGTAGTTCCTTCCGGGACAAATGGGATTGTCATGGACGTTAAAGTGACCTCTGGTAGCACTAAAATTCAAACACAAAAACTTTCTCCATCTGAAGCAAAGCGACAGAGTAAAGCTATTGATGATAAGTATGAGAAAAAGGTTGCGGAATTAACGGAGGAGCTTACCCAAGCTCTCTCAAATATTCTGTTGAATGAAAAGATTCCTTTAGATGTTGTCAATGCAGAGACGGGCGAGATCATTATTCCTGCAAACCGTAAGATTACTAAAACTCTGCTACGTAAAATGGCCGCAGTTTATGACCATATAGAAATCGATCCTTCTCCTATTCGTATCAAAATTCGTGAAATCATCAGCAATTTCGAAGCGCGTTTTCAGCAGCTTGAAAATGAAAAAGAAGTTGAAATGGATCGTGTTCAGGCTGGAGATGAAGTTGATCCGGGAATAATCAAGCAAGTTAAAGTTTTTGTAGCATCTAAGCGTAAACTGCAAGTGGGTGATAAGATGGCAGGCCGTCATGGTAACAAGGGCGTTGTGGCTAAGATTGTTCCAGAAGAGGACATGCCTTTCATGCCGGATGGCACTCCGGTTGAGATTGTTTTGAATCCTCTAGGCGTACCTTCACGTATGAACGTAGGTCAAGTTTTGGAGACGCATTTGGGTATCGCAGCTAAGACGCTAGGTTTTAAAGTCGCAACTCCTGTTTTTGATGGGATTCCAGAATCTCAGATTCGTGCCTTTTTGCAGGAAGCTGGGAAAGACCCCGATGGTAAATCTTATCTCTTTGATGGACGTACAGGTGAAAGATTTGATCAGCGTGTGGTTGTTGGTCAGATTTATATGTTGAAGCTTGGCCACCTTGTAGCAGATAAAATTCATGCTCGTGCGGTTGGTCCTTACTCTCTTGTTACGCAGCAGCCTCTAGGTGGTAAAGCTCAGTATGGCGGTCAGCGCTATGGAGAAATGGAAGTTTGGGCTATGGAAGCTTATGGTGCTGCTTACACATTGCAGGAGCTTTTAACGGTTAAGTCAGATGACGTTCCAGGAAGAACTAAGATTTATGAGAGCATAGTTAAAGGAGATAATTCTCTGGAGGCAGGAACGCCTGAGTCCTTTAACGTATTGATCAAAGAGATGCAGAGTCTGTGTCTCGATGTAAAAGTTGGTGAGCGAACGAAGCGCTGGAAAGAGAGCGTCAAGAAGCGCGACAACGAAGTGGAACAAATAGAAGCGGCATAACCCTGAAGCACAGGAAGATAAAATAGAATGAGTATCGATATTCAATCAGCACGCGAAGTCCTTGGAGCGGAGAGATCCGTCGGGTTTGATGAAGTTAACATAACTGTTGCAGCTCCAGACACTGTCATGTCTTGGAGCCGTGGTGAAGTTAAAAACCCTGAGACGATTAATTACCGAACCTTTAAACCTGAAAAGGGCGGTTTGTTTTGTGAGCGTATCTTCGGTCCTACTAAGGATTATGAGTGCGCTTGTGGTAAGTATAAAAGAATTAAGTATAAAGGGGTTATCTGTGATCGCTGTGGTGTTGAAGTAACACTGGCACGTGTGCGTCGTGAACGCATGGGCCACATTGAGTTAGCTGTTCCAGTCTCACACATCTGGTTTTACAAGTGCATGCCCAGCCGTATTGGTCTCATGATGGATATGACGGCAAGAGAGTTGGAACGTGTTATTTACTATGAGGACTATCTTGTAATTGATGAAGGTAATACACCTTTACAACCTAAACAATTGCTCAGTGAAGTGGAATATCGTGAAGCCCAAGATCAGTATGGTGAAGGCTCCTTTACTGCTAAGATGGGGGCTGAAGCGATACGTGATGTGCTTAAGAAGCTTGACCTTGCAGCAACAATTGATGATTTACAGGAAACTCTTGATACAACTAAGAGTAAGCAACTTCGCAAAAAACTGGCTAAGCGTCTTAAATTAGTTCAGGGGTTCTTACAATCAGGCACTCGTCCCGAGTGGATGATCTTGGAAACGTGTCCGGTTATTCCACCTGATCTTCGTCCTCTGGTTCCACTTGAGGGAGGACGTTTTGCTACTTCAGACTTAAACGACTTATACCGTCGGGTTATCAATCGTAACAACCGTCTTCGTACATTACTGCAGCTTAAAACACCTGAGGTCATCATTCGTAATGAAAAACGTATGTTGCAAGAGGCTGTCGATGCATTGCTTGATAATGGACGTCATGGTCGTCCAGTTACAGGTGCGGGTAATCGTCCGCTGAAATCCCTTTCTGATATGCTTAAAGGTAAAAGCGGTCGTTTCCGTATGAACCTTCTAGGTAAGCGTGTCGATTATTCAGGACGTTCGGTAATTGTTATCGGTCCTGAGTTGAAGATCCATCAATGCGGTCTTCCTAAGAAGATGGCCTTAGTTCTATTTGAGCCATTCATCATTCGGAGGTTGAAGGAAATGGGCTATGTGCACACCGTGCGCAGCGCTAAAAAGATGATCGAGCGAAAAGAAACGATTGTTTGGGATATTCTTGAGGAAGTGACACAAGAACACCCAGTTTTGTTGAACCGTGCTCCAACCCTTCACCGACTCTCTGTTCAGGCTTTTGAGCCGACGTTGATAGAAGGTTCAGCGATTCGCTTGCATCCTTTGACATGTACTGCTTATAACGCAGATTTTGATGGAGATCAGATGGCTGTGCATATTCCTCTCTCTGTGGAAGCGCAGCTAGAGGCTCGCGTGTTTATGCTTGCCCCGAATAATATCTTTGGTCCTTCAAACGGTAAGCCTATTACTACTCCTTCACAGGATATTACGTTGGGTTGTTACTACATCACTCAAAAGAAAAAGATGAAGAAGAGTAATGGGGACAAGCCACGTTTAAGCATTATGGAAGATGCAGATGAAGTTTTGTATGCTTATGATGAAAAGATCATAGGTATTCATGATGCTATTCTCATGAAAAATCCTGATTACGGGCGTGACACTGTCTTTGGTGACAAAGAAAACAAGATGATCGAAACCACACCCGGTCGAGTGCTCTTTAACGGAATCTGGCCGGATGAACTTGGTTACTATAATGAAACTGCAGGTAAAAAGCAGCTAGGCGTAATCATCCATCGTTGTTACCAAGTTTGTGGGCATGAGATGACTGTTAAAGTTCTTGATAGGCTTAAGGATCTTGGATTCAAGCGTGCTACTGCCGCAGGTATTTCTATCGGTATTGATGACATGATCATTCCAGATGAAAAAGAGCAAATTGTAAAAAATGCCCACAATGAGGTAAATACTGTTGAGAAACAATATCGCATGGGTGCTATCACAGATGGTGAGCGTTACAATAAGATTGTTGATATCTGGACTCAAGCGACAGAAGAAATTTCCAGTGTGATGCTACGTACACTTCAATTTAATAAAGGCTTGGAAGAATTTAACCCTGTTTATCTGATGGTGGATTCCGGTGCTCGTGGTAACCGTAACCAGGTTCGTCAGTTGGCAGGTATGCGTGGTCTGATGGCTAAGCCATCAGGTGAGATTATTGAGCGTCCTATTGTTGCTAGCTTCCGCGAAGGGCTTTCTGTATTAGAATACTTCATCAGTTCACACGGTGCACGTAAAGGTCTTGCAGATACAGCACTAAAGACGGCGGACTCAGGCTATATGACTCGTAAGCTTGTTGATGTTGCTCATGACGTGATTGTGACAGAAGAAGATTGTGGGACGGTAAAAGGCATTTGGGTGAAAGCTATTTACGAAGGCGAAGATGAGATCGTCAGTCTAGCTGACCGTATTCTTGGTCGTGTTTCATGTGATGATATTCATGATTCGGATGGTAATACCGTAGTGGCAGCAAATGATCTTATTGATGAAACCAAAGCAAATATGATTGATAAGCTCGGTCAAGAACGCGTGCGTATCCGTTCGGTTCTGACATGTGAGACCCGTCGTGGTGTTTGTTCTAAGTGTTATGGTCTGAACTTGGCCAGTGGTAAAGTTGCAAAACTTGGAGAAGCGATTGGTATCATTGCTGCGCAATCCATCGGTGAACCTGGAACGCAGTTGACTATGCGTACTTTCCACATTGGGGGTACGGCCTCACAGGTATTTAAGCAACCTCAGATCAAAGCACGTAACAAGGGTACGATTCAATATTCAGAGCTGCGTGTGGTTAAAGCATTAGATGGTAACTATATTGCCCTTAATAAAAATGGCTCGGTAAGTATTCATGCCGATGATGGACGTGAGCTTGAGCGCTATACAGTCGTTATTGGTTCGGTAATTTCTGTGCCAGAGGGCGGTAAAGTGTCCAAGGGACAGGTTTTTGTTCAATGGGATCCTTATAATGTTTCTATTCTCAGTGAAAAGTCAGGTCATATTGAGTTCCGCGATATCATTGAAGGTGTCACCATGAAACGTCAGATTGATGAAGCGACTGGTAAGTCTGAAACTGTGATCATTGACCATAAAGAAGATCTTCATCCTCAAGTGCTGATCGTAGATTCAAGTGGAGAAACACAAGCTTCTTATAGTATTCCTGCAGGGGCTCACTTGGAGATTGATGAGGCCCAGGAAATTCGTGCTGGAGAACGTCTGGCTAAGACACCTCGTAAAGTGGCAAAGACTAAAGACATTACAGGTGGTCTTCCTCGTGTTGCAGAGCTTTTTGAAGCGCGTCGTCCCAAAGATGCTGCCGAGATTGCAAAGATCGATGGTGAAGTTGTTATTGCCGGAACACAACGCGGTAAACGTCTGCTTATTATTAAAGATAAAGAAACTGGTCTAGAAGAAGAGCATCTTATCCCGCTCTCTAAGCATTTGATTGTTTACCAAGGTGATATGGTTAAAAAAGGTCAGCAGCTTACGGAAGGCCCAGTCGTACCTCATGAAATTTTAGAAGTCTGCGGACCTCAAGAATTACAAGAATACCTCGTGAATGGTGTTCAGGAAGTTTACCGTCTACAGGGTGTTGAAATTAACGATAAGCATATTGAGATCATCGTTCGTCAGATGCTGCGCAAAGTTAAAATCAATGAGCCTGGTGATACGCAATTCTTGTGGGGTGAACAGATTGATCGCCTTGCCTTTGAAGAAGAAAACCGAAAGATTGAAGAAAAAGGTGGTAAACCTGCCGAAGCTTCCCCTGTTCTTCTTGGTATTACCAAAGCGTCTCTTGAAACAGAAAGCTTTATTTCTGCTGCCTCTTTCCAGGATACGACTCGTGTTCTGACTGAAGCTGCTACACTTGGTAAATCTGATATGCTTAGAGGCTTCAAAGAAAATGTCATCATGGGGCATCTCATTCCTGCCGGAACGGGTTTCCATCTCTACAGCCACATCAAGTTGGTTGAATTGGGCGAGCCTGTAGGTGATCCTTTAGTGGGTGATGATGAGGAAGAAGAGGGCGCAGTAAAAGAAGGACCAACGGTCTCTACACCTGATCTTCCAGTAGCTGTTGCTGAAGCGTAAGCTACGGAATAAATCCTCAAATTCTAAAAATTTAAGTAAAGCCCTGCTCATAGCAGGGCTTTACTTTTTTATAGGCTAAGATGATTCGATATGGTTGCGTAGATTTTTTGATTTAGCGACGCGTATGCACTCATGAAGGAGAGCTAAAACACTTTTACGTGACTCATCAGGCTGTGTCAGTGCCACAATTTCGAAATTTGTCTGAGGCGTTTTCAAATGAAGAAATTTAACTTGAGGTGGTGCGATATGCTGCATTTCAATCGGCATGAGTGTAAAGGTGTTGCTTGAAGACACGCTTGCCAGGGCACTAAATAAACTGTTGGCATCGCGCTCAATTTCAGGTGTAAATCCTGCCTCATTACAGGCGCTTATCATCAAAGCAGTTCGCTTGGGAAATTCCTCAACAGTAAGGCCTACCATGGAGTAGGCCTTTAGTTCTATCAATTCAATTGATTTAGAATCAGCAAGAGGGTGATGTGCAGCAACTACTGCAGCTAGGGGGATATGGGCTATGGTGAAATGAGCAAACTCTTTTTGAAGTTCTTCACACATATGACCAAGAAAGGCTATATCTAATTCTCTACGCCTGAGTAGGTCGATTACAGGGCCAGTGTTTAATGAATGAGGCTCAATTTTAACATTTGGTTTCGATTGGCAGAAAATGTTCAATGCGTCCCCGAGAAAGCTAGGAAACATACAAGGTAAGCAGCCAATTCGTAACAGTGTGTTTCGTGTGGACTGTAGTTGTTTTGTTGTTAGCTGAGCTTCTTCGAGTAAGACAAGTATTTCATCAACTTTGTTGATCAAGAGGTCGCCGGCTTCAGTGAGCTGAATAGAGTTAGAACCGCGTAGAAAAAGTGTTGCTCCAAAATAATCTTCTACATCTTGAATAGCTCGGCTTAGTGTTGGCTGGCTTATGCCTATACGACGGGCAGCTTTACTGAAGCTTAACTCTTGGGCAACGGATTGGAAGTATCTTAGTTTCCGTAAATCCATAATAAGCGCAGAACGTATCCGAAATCATGAGTTAAATCAACGTTGCAGATTATGTGGATTTTCTATGCCCGTATAGAAAGAACACATATGACAATCTCATAAATGCATCCACGCTATATATAAGTGTCGATTGCTTTCACATAAAAATTAAAACTAAAGACAGAAGATGAATAAGGTTAGCAATATTAGAATGAATATAAGAAGAAGTGAGGAACGTGGAAAAACCAATATGGGATGGCTCGATAGCCGTCATTCATTTTCTTTTGGCGAATATTTTGATTCTGAGCAAATGGGGTTTCGTAGTTTACGTGTTATTAATGAAGATCGTGTCGCACCTGGAAAGGGGTTTCCTACCCATCCACACCGTTCCATGGAAATACTCTCTTTTGTGATTCAAGGTTCTCTAGCTCACAAAGATGATATGGGAAATGAGCGGTGCATTGATACAGGGCACTTTCAATATATGAGTGCTGGTGATGGTGTGCGCCACAGTGAGTACAACCCATCTGATGTAGAACCAGTCCACTTTCTGCAAATCTGGATTGAGCCAAGAGAAAAAGGCGGTGCCCCTCAGTATGCTGATTTTAAAACAGATACAGCTACTGACGCTCAAAGTAGTCAACTATTACTTCTTGCTTCACCAGATGGGGTTGATGGCTCTGCTGAAATTCGCCAGGATGCTCAAGTTTATTATGGTGAAATCCTAGCTGGTGATGAGATGGAGTTACCGGAAGATAGTCGCTTTGGCTATATTTGGATTCAATTGATTTCGGGCCAAATTAGTTTGAATGGTCAGATATTACACTCAGGTGATGGAGTCGCTATCGAATGTGACTCTTTGAATTTGAATTCAACTTTGAGATCTAAATTTCTTTTATTTAGACTATCTTAAAGGACAGTAGGGCTTAAGTATGTTTTATAGGCACAACAGAACTCGAAGCTCTTATAGTCTCGAGTAGATAAATTTTAGAGGTTATCGTCCTCTAACATGATAATCAGAATAAATAGAAAGACATTGATATGAATGTAACAGAAGCAATTGAAACGCGCCGTTCAGTTAAACACTATGACTCAGCGCATGTGATGCCCGAAGGTGATTTGACCGAATTGATTCGGCTAACTAAGCTGGCTCCTTCATCATTTAATATGCAGAACTATCGGTTCCTCGTGATTCGTGACTTGGAAGTTCGCAAAAAAATTCGTGCTGCAGCCTGGGATCAAGCCCAAGTAACAGATGCGAGTGTACTTTTCATTATATGTGCCAATATACAATCCCACGAAGCAGATCCTGCCAAATATTGGAGCCATGCACCTAAAGAAGTACAGGACATCCTTGGTCCTATGATTAAGCCATTTTATGAAGGTAAAGATCAGTTAATCCGTGACGAAGCGAATCGTTCGGCTGCTCTTGCTGGCATGACTCTTATGCTGGCTGCACGTGAGTTAGGTTATGATTCTTGTCCTATGATTGGCTTTGATTCTGCACAGGTCGCAGAGATCGTTAATATTCCGCATGATCATATTATTAGTTTTATGATTCCAGTAGGTAAATCTACCAAACCAGCATGGGATCGTGGAGATCGTCTGCCTGATAGTGAAGTTGTGATCTATGATCGTTTTGCCTAAGTAATGATTTCTTAACATTTAATCGACTTCAAAGGTCAGATTAATTATTAAAGATTTATAATTTCATCTTAAAGTCCTATTGCGAAACGGGGCTTTAGGGTGAAAAATAATCAGTAACTTATGCAAATTTTTATGATTCAATACCTAGCTTTTTCTTTCCCTCCTCGGAGATCATTGAGGGCTCCCACGTTGGTTCCCAAACGAGCTCAACTTCAGATTCAGAAATACCGTTAATTACATCAATTTTACTTTTTGCATCAGCTGCAATAGAAGGTCCCATTCCGCAACCTGGTGCAGTAAGCGTCATTTTGACATGTACACTTTTACTATCAGTCCCATCTACACCATTTAGTTCAAGACTATAAATCAATCCAAGATCAACAATATTAACAGGAATTTCAGGGTCATAGCATGTTTTTAGAGCTGTCCAAACTTGGTCTTCTAAGCTGCCAACTTTCTTCTCTTCCTGTTTTTTTTCAATCTCTACCCCAAGTGCATCTGCATCTTCTGCATTGATGCGATACAAACCTCCTTGTAATTCGATGTGAACCGTAAAATTCCCTCCGAGTGATTGGGTTACAACAATACTTGTTCCTTGATCAAGAGGGACTTTGTTGCCTTCTGGAATTTGAATAGCTACGACATCTTTCTTTAATTTGATAGTTTGACCTGTTAGTGACATAAATAGCTAAATTGCCTTAACTTCCACAATCCGTCAACGTCTGCATCCAGCAACTAAGATTGATTTTAGCTGGTATTTTTATCTACAGGTTCTTTTTTCCAGAAGTTTACTTTCTTAGAAATTTCATCAATTAAAATTTTGGTAGAAATTCCTTTTTCTGTTGCGGCGTTACTTTTGTTTGGCTGCACAGGCTTAGTCTTGGAGGTATCTTCTGTAGCTTGGCGGCGTATTGTCTGCATGATAGACTGGTTAGGTAATTTCACCTCGCTCACATCTGTATAATCATTTTTTTGCATACGCTGTCGAATTTCTTTTCGATGCGTGGCACAAAAGACCATGGAGACATCTCCCAGCATAATGCGGTCTCCTTCATTAATATGCGTTGTTTTAATGCGCACATCATTAACAAAGCTTCCATTTGTGGAATCGAGATCTTCAAATTCGACAAGTCCATCATCCAAAAGTCTTATCTCAGCATGTTTCGAAGATAAGGTGGGATGTGATATGACGAAGTCTGCATTTTTTTCCTTACGGCCTATGAAATTCTTTTTATCAAAGATGTAAAAATGTAAACCGGAGAATTCTGTATCTAGAACATGAAGGCTCAGTGTGTAATCATGCAAATTGTTATAGTAAGGTTCGTAGGGCAGTGATTCACTATTGAGTTCATTTTGTAATTTCAATGGATCATCAATTAATGCGGAGTGAAGACCAGCTATACGAAACAGAATCGCCTGAGTTTCTTTACGATAGGCTATGCGAGGAGCATCACGATCCTCCAACCAGTTCATCTCGGGACGAGTCCATTCTAAAGCATAAGCAATAAGGTGGAGACCGATTGCAATACGTAACAGGCTACGGTGTTCACAGTAAATGATATAACCGCCCTGAAGGAAAATATTTATGACTGAACCATCATCCAAATGGCGTGCTGAGACCTGTAGCAAGCCTGTTTTCTTGCGCTGCCCCAAATTTTGCAGTATTTCTGCCAAGTGTGATTCCATCATCATATCAGTAACATATTAATAAACAGTGTGTTGTGCTAATTCTAGATATTTTTGCAGTTTGAAAGTTTTGTTGTGGTAAAATACTTCTTACATATTTTTGTTTTAATAAATTTTTAACTCGCAAGCTGTCAATAGCTTTTGCAAACTATTGCATATGTTATTTAGCGTAGAAAAATTTGTGTTTAGACAAAAAAATTTTTTTTTATGCCCAATAATTATAGTTATAATTTTATCAGCAAATTTAGTTATAGCTAATGATAATGAGCTGGCTAAGACGGAGCAAATTGAGGCTCCTGAAAAGTTGGTAATTAACATCACGAAAGTGCGTCGTAAGGGACAAGGCTTTCTTTGGGGAGCTACAGGTGGAGAGGCTATTGAAATTGAAGCACGTGTCATAGAAGTTGAAAGGTCTAAGGCTGCTACCTTGCCGGGTGCGAATATTAAGATTTATTATGATCGTCCTGCTATAGCCTCCACTTCGTCCATTACCCCCCCTCCTGTCCCTAAGCGTGGAGAAACTCTACCTGCTTTTCTAGTTAAGCGGGGAAATCGTTATTATCCAGTTGCACATCACTTATCATTCACAGCTCTCACCGATGAGCAGCGGAAACGTCTTTCTGATCTAGAGCAGATGAAGGCTCTAAGGGTACAACGTGAAGAGCGTCTTATTGCTCAGGAATCTAATATTCTTAATGTATCTGCTGAAGAAAAGATTCCCCAAGTCACATACTCTCAGGAAATTACTCCCAAAATAGAAACAGACTTAGACATGGAAAATAAGGAGATCGAAGATATTGCCGTCGCATATCCGAGTGAGAACTCGAATATTAATGTTGATGAAATGATGGAATCTTCGCGCGTATTTGCTTCTCAATCTCTGTCCAAGGAAGAAGAGCAAAAGCTGGAAGAAAATAATTTTCTCAAACAAAAACTAGATGCTGAAATGATAGTCCGTAATGAAGCTCGACGTCGTCGAGAATTGAAGATGGAACAGGATGATTTAGCTAAGCGACTATCTCAGTATGAGGCGCAGAAACGTCGTTCAGGTAATTCCATTGGCCGCGAAGTTATTACGACGCCTGATTTGCAACCATTAGTGGAAATTCCTGAAACAAACCTGGATCAGCAGCAAAGTAAGGAAGTTACAGTTCAATCTGTAGCTGAAGTTAAATCTATTCCACCAGCTACAACTGAGATGCCTGAGATTATCGTTGCGCCTGTTCAAGCAGCTGAAACTTTTGAAGAAATGCCAACAGCGGATTCTATTGTAAGTGCAGACACACAAGCTGGAGAGCCAGACGCTTCAGATCTTTATATTGCAAGTTCTAAGCCCGTCGAAGTTGAACCTATTCCTGAAATAGATATTGCATCTATTCCTATGGTATCAGTTCAAGAGTCCGCTCCTAAGGAGCCTGAAGCAGTTGAAGAAAATATGGAATTCATTCATGTGCCTAACGACGAACCTGCCGAGCCTACATCCGCTAAATCTATTGATGCAACACCGTCTACGGAAACCGCAAAGTCCTTCTACGAGCCTGACGATCGTAGAAATATTTATAAAAAGTATTTTAGTATGATTCAAGAAGGAGAAATGGAGCAGCTCAAAGGAAATTTAAATCAAGCTAAGAAACTCTATGAACAAGCTATTCAAGGATTGAATGATTTAAAAAAGAATCATCCAGAATTTTATCCTGAAGTTGTTAAGTTCCGTTTGCAGGATACGTTGATCCGTATGGAAAAAGTTTTAGTCGAAGAGCAAGTACGTAAAAACCTAGGCTTAGGAACTGTCAATAATTAAGCTAATGTCCCCATGTAACCATGATACGTCTATTGCTATTTGTATTAATTCTCGGAGGTATCTTTTATCTCTTCATGAAATTAGCCGGGACAGTGGGCAGAAAATCGAGATCTAAGCACATGGGAAAAAAGCTTGTTCCATTCTATGATTCTAAAATAAATGAGATTGTAATGGTTCCTGAAGATCAAGTAATTGGATGTAAGTGGGTTAAGATAAAATCTCTCAACCAGGAAGCTTATGTAGACCATCAAAATTAATAAGTGCTGCTAAGGATATCTTGAGCTTGTATGTTGCAATTTAGCTAACTGAGGTTTATCTTTATATACTAAATGTCAGAGAGTAAAAAGATGCAGCCGAATTTAAGCGACATCGTAATTCCCGGTGATGGAATTGTCATGAGCAGCCGTGTTCGTCTGGCAAGAAATGTGAGTGAACATGCTTTTCCAGGATGGCTCAAAAAGGGAGAGCGTGAAGTGCTTCTCAAGGAAATTAAGCATGAAGTTAGTAGCCTTAAAGAGATGTCAAATGCTGATCTCAATGAGCAGATGGATAAATTTACTCCTCTCGAAAAACAGCTTTTAGTCGAAGAGCATCTCATAAGTCGTGAACATGCGGCTAAAAATTCCGGTAGTGGTGTGGTTGTGAGTAAAGATCGCACCATTAGTGTGATGGTTAATGAGGAAGATCACCTCCGTCTTCAATCTATTATGCTAGGCCTCCAGCTTAAAGAAGCATGGAAAAAGGTGGATACTGCGGATTCTCATCTCGAAAAGAAGCTAAATTATGCGTTTTCACCGACACTTGGCTATCTTACAGCATGTCCAACGAATGTTGGCACTGGTATGAGAGCGTCAGTCATGCTTCATCTTCCTGGGCTTGTTTTGAGTGAACAGATTAATCAAGTTATTAAATCGATCAACCAGATAGGATTGGCTGTTCGTGGTCTCTACGGTGAAGGTACAGAGGCTTTAGGAAACCTTTTTCAGGTTTCTAATCAAATGACTATGGGTGAAAGCGAGAATCAGATCGTGGATCGTATTCTTAAAGTAACAAATAATTTGATAGAACATGAGCTCAACGCACGTCAAAAGCTATTACAGGAGAAAGGGCGCATGTTGGCAGATCAGATGGGGCGTGCCTATGGAATTATGAGCTATGCTTATTCAATAACATCAAAAGAGGCATTAAATTTGCTATCAATGTTACGTTTAGGTGTGGATCTTGAAATCTTGCCTAACAAATTGCAAGGTAAGATCGATGATCTATTTATAACAACACAACCTGCACATTTGCAAAAAGCCGCGGATAAAAAGCTCAATGCAGAAGAAAGAGACGCTTTCCGTGCTGATTTGCTAAGAGAAAAACTGCGTTCAATTAGTGAGCCAGCCATGAAAACATTGAAACTTTCATAAATACGAGGAGCAAGATAATGAATAACTTCACACCAAGAGCCCAACAAGTGTTGGCTCTAGCCCGTAAAGAGGCAGATAGGTTCAATCATAATTACGTAGGCACCGAGCATCTTTTGCTCGGGTTGATCAAACTAGGTCAGGGCGTAGCCGTTAATGTTTTGCAAAAGATGGGACTGGATCTTGAAACAGTTCGCATGGAAGTTGAAAAACAAGTGGGCTCTGGGCCTGATACAAAAATGTCGGGAAATATTCCCTACACACCACGTGTGAAAAAAGTGCTGGCATTAGCTGGAAAAGAAGCCAAAGCATTAAGTCATAGCTACGTAGGAACAGAGCATATCTTACTGGGTTTATTGCGCGAGGGCGATGGAGTTGCTGCGCGTGTATTAAAAAGTCTCGATGTTGACATTGAACGGGCTCGTAATGAAGTTCTTAAAGAACTGGACCCAAACTTTGAAGGTGGAGAACTTGAAGATGATTTTACTGCATCATCCACAGGAGGCGAACCAGGCAGCGCTGGACAGAAGAAAGATGTAAAAACGCCTGCACTTAAAGCATTTGGCCGTGATCTTACGGAATATGCCGATAAAGGAGAGCTAGACCCTGTCATTGGGCGTAAGGATGAGATCGAACGAGTTATTCAAATTCTCTGCCGGCGCACAAAAAATAATCCTGTGTTGATAGGCGAAGCTGGTGTAGGAAAGACGGCTATTGTCGAAGGACTTGCTCAGGAAATTTCTAGCGGTAATGTTCCTGAAATTTTACGTGACAAAAAAGTCATCACTCTTGATTTAGCACTCATGGTTGCTGGCACGAAATACCGTGGCCAATTCGAGGAACGAATAAAAGCAGTCATGGAGGAAATTCGTAAATCTAAAAATGTGCTGCTTTTTATTGATGAGATGCACACCATTGTTGGAGCTGGTTCTGCAGAAGGTGCTATGGATGCTTCTAATATTGTAAAGCCTGCTCTTTCACGAGGTGAATTGCAGTGTATAGGTGCTACAACCATGAATGAGTACCGTAAGTACATTGAAAAGGACTCGGCTTTAGAGCGTAGATTCCAAACAGTTAAGGTAGAAGCGCCTAGCGTTGATGAAGCTATTGAGATTCTCAAAGGATTACGTCCGAAATATGAGCATCATCACAAAGCAAAAATTTCTGATGAGGCTGTATCAGCTGCCGTAAAACTCAGTGATCGTTATCTAACAGGCCGTTATCTTCCAGATAAAGCAATTGATGTTATGGATGAAGCCGGAGCGCGTGCCAGAATAGGTGCCACCATGATGCCTACTGATTTGAAAAATCGCGAGGGTGAGATAGAGACTATCAAATTCAGCAAAGAAACTGCTATTAAAGAGCAGGATTTTGAAAAAGCTGCCTCTTTACGTGATGAAGAAAAAGACGCTAAAGAAGCACTTGAAAAAGCTCTAGCAGAATGGCGGAAGAAGCGTGATGAGCAAGAGGTCAATGTCACAGACGATGATATTATGCATATTGTTTCCAAGTGGACTGGTGTGCCTCTAACCCGCATGGAAGATAAAGAAATGAGTCGACTGCTCAATATTGCCGAGCAACTCAGAAAGAATGTTATAGGCCAGGAGGAAGGTGTTGAAGCGCTTGCTAAGGCGTTGCGTCGCTCACGTGCTGATTTGAAAGATCCTAATCGACCTATTGGCTCCTTTATCTTTCTGGGCCCAACTGGTGTGGGTAAGACTCACTTAGCAAAAAGTTTGGCAAAACATGTATTTGGCGAAGAAGAAGCACTCATTCAAATGGATATGAGTGAATTTATGGAGAAATTCAATGTTTCACGCTTAATTGGATCTCCTCCAGGCTATGTTGGATATGAGGAAGGTGGACAATTAACGGAAAAAGTTCGCCGCAGACCCTACAGTGTAGTTCTTTTCGATGAGATAGAGAAAGCACATCCTGATGTATGGAATATATTGTTGCAGATCTTAGAGGATGGTCAGATTACAGATAGTTTGTCTCGTAAGATTGATTTCAGAAACACCATCATAATTATGACCTCAAATGTTGGTGCTGAGCTTATCAAAAAGCAGAATGTAATGGGCTTTGGTTCAAGTTCTGAGGAATCGGATTATGAAGCGACTAAAGACAAATTGCTGGCTGAGGCAAAAAAGGTTTTTAAACCTGAATTCCTTAATCGCCTTACAGACATCATTGTCTTCCATTCTTTAAATAAAAAGCATCTTAGTAAGATTGTAAATATTGAGGTTCAATTGGTCGTAGATCGCTTAGAGAAAAAGGGAATGGGTCTTGAACTTTCTGAAGAAGCTACGAATTTTCTCATCGAGAAAGGGCATGATCCCTCCTATGGAGCACGGCCGTTACGTCGAGCTATCGAGAGGCATTTGGAAGATCCTATTGCTGAAGAAATCATACGAGCTAAAATTAAGGAGGGTGATAAAATTCGCGTCAATGTGAAGAATAAAGAACTAACCTTTGATAAGGCTGAGAATTCAAAGCAAAAAGATGATGAAGTTGCTTCTCCAACTTCTGGTTCGAGCAAGGAATAGTAACTCTCAAGATATAAATTATTTAAAGCTTTTTTGAATAATGAACGGCTTTTAATTTTCAGGAAATTCTTCTGGAGGTGTGATGCCTAGATCATCTTCCATTGATGATTCACCTGCATCTTGTAATTTTGCATTAGCAGCAGCTGGCTCTATAGGCTCATGCTGTTTGGCCTGATTAAGTTCATATACTAGCGTTTCTTTGTTGTCTCTGAAACGCTTAACTATAGTTGTCGTCAGCTGGAAGGTGAAATCTGCGGCAAGTTCAGGACGATTGGATATAAAAGAGCGGAATTTAGCATTAGTGATTTCCAGAGTTTTTACTGGGGTAAGTGCTTTAACGCTGGCAGTGGCAACACCGGGGTCGAAGAGATTCATTTCTCCAAAGAATTGTCCTGCTGAAAGTATAGCGAGTGATATGAATTTATTGTTGAGGGTATGATAAACTTCTACTTCACCTGCTATGATAATGAAGAACCGGTCTTGAACCTCACCAAGTGTTACGATTTCATCTTCAGGCGAATAATCATTTTCTAAAAAAAATAGGTCGAGCATGCGTACAAAGTTTGCATCGAATCCACGAAACAAAGTCATACGACTAATTTCACTAAAAGTAACCATATCGACGAATAAACCATAAATTTCTTTCTTTGCCAACATTGATAACAAAGTGAAAAAAATGATTGAATGAATGGATGATAAAGGAGCCAGTTGAGTTTAAACAGCGTTTGCAAGCCGCTCAGCAAGGCGTTCTGGCAGGCCGGCACTCATTATTTTTTGTTGTGCTTTGGCAATATCATAGGGTACGCGGCGTAACTCTATGGTGTTTTCTTCTGTATCATACAGGGCATAAGCGGAGCGCCAGTCACCATCACGAGGTTGGCCAACAGACCCGACATTCACGAAATATCTTTTGTCGGGTTTAACATCGATTTTACGATAGAAAAATTCATGTACTTTTGTGTCACGAATAAAAACATGCGGTACATGTGTGTGGCCAAAAAAGCAAACCTGTGTGCGCTGGTAGGTGAAACTGCTTTCTGCCTCAAGTGACGAAAAGACGTATCCCCAACGAGCAGGGCCATCTAATGTTGAATGAACAACTGTGAAGTTAAAAACCGGGCGTTGTAAAGGGATGGAGCGAAGAAATTGTTTTTGTTCATCAGTCAGATGATCTCGGCTGTACTTCATAGATTGATAGGCAAGCTCATTAAAATGCGAAATATCACGATCTTCTGATGCTTCCTCGTCGTGATTTCCCTTAACCACTGGACATCCAAGAGTTCTAACGATTTCTAGGCATTCTGATGGATTTGCGTTGTAACCAACAATGTCTCCAATGCATACAAACTGTGTGACCTCTCTTGATTGCATATCTTCAAGGACTGCCTCAAGGGCCTCTAAATTACTATGTATGTCTCCAAATATTCCAATCCGCACAACGTCTTATTCCACTAAATCATTTTAAAAAGTAAAGTATCTATCCTATTCTTCGATAGAAAGTTCTTTCCTGAGTGTAAAGATTCTTCTTTTAACCCTTTCCCATTGAGGACTTTGTTTTTCTGCAGGACTGAGCTTAGGCCAAACTTCCATCCAATAAGCGTATTCAGCTTGTGTATCGCCAGCTTCAAAATACATGTAGCCAGGGAAACGTATGAGAAAATGTTTTGAATCGGGTAAATCAGATGCTTTTTTATAGAATTCTGCGGCTGTATAAAAATCATGAAGCCGTCTGGCATGTAGATCTGCCATTCTAGCATAAAGTTCTGAGCTTTCTGGATTAATACTTATACCGCGCTCCAAAAGCTTTCGGCCTTCCTCAATCCACATCTTTGATTCTTTGTTGCGACCAAATTCACTGGGATTATCACCATTACGAAGTGCTGAACTACTTGCATTCCAGGCAAGATGCCATGCTCCAAAGTCCCAGAAAAAATCTACTCTTGGTTGAGCTAGCACGGCCAGTTCAATATTCTTTTTAACGCGGCTCCATTGTTGGTTTTCCCAAGCTTTTGTTACATCGTGCCAGGCAAAGTTGGCTGCAACACCGCGGAAACCACTTAGTGCTGCCAGCATAAGTCCCTGACCCATAGCATCACGAAAGTCATAAGTTAATTTTGTGGAACTACCATGTCGGAACTCTGCTTGTTCGTTGCCGATAGTATTTTCCCAGGTCCATTTCGCATATCCCCAACTCATAAGTAAGATAGCGATAAAGCACCAAAATAAAAGGTTGTGCCTAAGAAAATGTAAGTTAAGAACCATTAAAATTCACGCCCTTCAAAGATAGCCGCAGCCAGAGCGAGAAGCACTGTTACATAAAGTGCAGAATACTGGAGCATCTCTAGAGTCATGGACCAGGAGACGTTTTTGCCCGCTATGATTTCATCTATTAAATTGTATAGTTCAAAATCTGGCACGAGCCAGCCTACTAATGTAATGAAAGTAATTTTCAAAAACGTGCTTTCAACAGAATGTTCACCCCACTCTAGTCGAACAATATGCAGTAAATTCCCCACAAGATAAACCATTAAAGTTATGCTTACAATAAAAGAGGTTGAACTGGCTATTGTTGAGAGTAATACAGCTAACCCTCCTATGACACACAACTTTGCCCATACAAGTAAAACAGCTTGGATAAGTCGTGGGTCGCGTGATGCATTTTGAATTTCTTCGATGTGTGACTTAATTCCATCATTTAAGTGATCGGATGAACCTAAAAGCCACTGTAACCAGTTTAAGGGTGTTTCTATTGTGATAACTCGCATTTCCTGGATAAGCAGAATGACACTAAAAAAAGTGGATAGCATAATAACGATAATGCTGAGAAGGGCTATAAGTCCTATATACTTGCCCAATATAAACTCAAAACGCCACACCGGCTTAGCTAAAGTAGTATAAAGCGTACGTCGTTCGATCTCGGCGGGTATGAGCTGTGCTGCACCAATGAGTGCTACAACCATGCCTGTAATGCTAATACCTGCATAACCTAGGTCCTTAAGAAATTTGAATTGTTCACGAAAAGCTAAATCTGCCATGAACAATGAACCGGCTATAAACACAAGTCCGCAAAGTACAACGACAAGCATGACTTTTTGACGTAAGGCCTCTGTAAGTGTGTTTACAGCAATAGCGCGAATACGAATAATACTCTCAATCATGCCATTGATCATTTACTTTTTGATTTACCTTTATGCTTCAGAGGTTTATCCAAATCTGATTTATCACGCCCTAGCAAATTGATGAAAAATGATTCAAGGCTTTCATGTGAGGGTTCACATGTAACAGAGCAATCTAGTTTCTGTTGTAAGAGATCTTTTACCTCTTGAATTTTCGCTTCGCTTAACCCATGTAAACGCATGACATAATCTTGATGGTTTGTCAGCATATCATTAAGTCTGCCATATCGTAACTTTCGCCCACGCTCAAGAATGACAACACGATCAACTATATCTTCTACTTGTTCCAATAAATGTGAGGAAAAGATAATGGTTTTCCCCTGTTCTTTGAGTTTGATCATTAGGTCGCGAATACGTCTTGACCCTATCGGATCGACACCTGCAGTTGGCTCATCGAGTAGTAGAAGTTCAGGTTCATGTAATAATGCCTGTGCTAAGCCAATACGTTGTAGCATGCCTTTTGAATAGGTCCGTATCCTGCGTTGTGCTGCATGTTTAAGATCAACTAGCTCAAATAGATTTCTAATGCGCTCATGTAATTTCTTGCCATGTAGGCCACAGAGCTCTCCAAAATATCGAAGCATCTCCTCGCCGGTTAAAAACTGTGGAAAGTAAGGATTCTCGGGAAGAAAGCCGATAGATTTTTTAGCCTGCATGGTTCCTGCAGTATGACCGAAAATTTTAATCTGTCCTTTGGTCGGGTAAAGTAGGCCAAGCATGAGCTTCATGGTAGTGCTTTTGCCAGATCCATTCGGTCCTAATAGTCCAAAAATCTCTCCACGTTGAACTTCAAGATCCAGTTCTTCTAAGGCAATTAAAGATTTCTTTTGCCATCTTAAAGAAAACAATTTCTGTAAGCCTTGAATCTCAACAGCTGGAACAATTGCACGTTTCTGAACTCTATCAAAATGAGACAAAGTTTTCTTAATCATAAAACGTACAATTGTTTAATGCTTAGTTTTATTTTAAAGCAAAAAATCTTTCCAGCATAATCAACACCCATGGTAATGATGTGAAAATGATATTAATATTTTTCGTGTTTGTAACTTAAAATAAGAGCTTATAGCCAACGGTAATCATATAATCATTTTCTAATCTGTAACCATTATGATCTCTGAATAAGGGTAGTTTAGCATCAATACCAAGTTGATGATTATCGAAAGCTTCATGTGGAACTTGGATATTGAGACCAAAATTTACATCGAGCTCTTGAAAGCCGTAGTTCTCAGCATAAGCTGTTGTAACAGTCCTTCCCGCAGGAGAGGTGGTCGCAATATTACTCTGGTTGCCTTTTAAGTCATCCTGCCATTTATAGCCTAGGCCTACATTGAGACTAATCCAGTCTGCTACTTTCCAAGC
Organism: Verrucomicrobiota bacterium; assembly: GCA_039193385.1. GTDB lineage: Bacteria > Verrucomicrobiota > Verrucomicrobiia > Methylacidiphilales > JBCCWR01 > JBCCWR01. Next base: position 47,708 of record JBCCWR010000004.1, read on the forward strand.
GCTCCAAATGTCAGTAGCAAACTCATCCCCCCATCTGTAGTGATGATTGTTATCATGTGGACGAATAGCACCACGTATCTGTAGACCGTATGACAGATATGAGAAGTCATGAACAAAAGTAATGGAAGGGTGGATATCCCATGTTCCCGTGCCAAGTTGCATACTTGCAGGTAGTTGCCTGTCTACGAGTGGTTGTCCAGCTGCGGGTGTTTTATCTTGTTCTGATATAGAACCTGTGGGCATGCTCAGTCCTAATCCAATATGAAGTTTTACATTATTATTATGCACAAGATTATAGAGTGCAGTAAGTTTGGTGTCGCCAACTCCTTCTGTGTTTGTGGTAAAGCTAGATGATCCGTTGTTAAAATTAGCCAATGGAGCAAAAAGAATGGTATGATCCATCTCTATGAAATTATAACTACTCATTAGCATTAACGTAAGATTATCAGTGGGTGCGTACATTAACCCCATCATATGCATTTCTTTAATCATTTTTGTTGGAGTTACAGCATAATTATCTGCCGATAATTGAGCGTTTGAAACAGAGGATGTTCCTTGTCTCATACCTTCCATATGCATGTTCATATAACGATACGAAAGCATCCACCCTCCTTTGCTATGGGTATGATCTCCCATAATAGAGATGGGTGCATATGAATCTGAGTGTGAGTGATGATGTGTGTGTGTTTCTTCTTCTGCTTCAGCAGATGATAATATGTTTGTGTATGTAAATACAGTTAAGGTAGTTATGTAAAAAAAATATTTCATTTATGCATCTTTCTTATTATCCATCAGGGGCCTCAATCGGTTTTTAACTCTACAGCGTGTATATTTATCCCCATGGTTAAACCCAAAATATCGTAGTACGCCACGTTTTGTGCCGTAGCTCTAGCTAAAATTCCGCAATGCCGCAGCCCATGAAAATATTGTAGTGCAATCTCGTCGCGTCTCTAGGGTATCACAGGCCATCTCCAGCAGCCTCTCTGATGTCTCGAGCAGCCTACAGCAAAGTCGAGTACGTGATTTGGGAATGCACCTCTGGCGCTCTGATAAACTTGGATAAACTCTAGCTGCACTAAACTAGTCCTTTACAGTGCCACCACAACACGTTTTACTCAGTCTTCAATGTCATTGCCACATTGCTGGCGCCTGCGGAATGCATCACGTGAAGGACACGTGCTCGGCCACGTGTATGCCCATTCTACGATAACGCCACTTGACACATGTTTCAAAATGTGAGAGGTTTTCA
>JBCCWR010000005.1:0-48002 GCA_039193385.1 Verrucomicrobiota bacterium
ACACAAACCAACCCAACAAAAAGCTTGCGTGTGTATTAGCCCATATTATAAAAATACAGAATAATAAAATCGATTCGTAAAGCTTATTTAAGGCTTTTCCATAACAGCTCTTTATTAAATAACATCCTAAAATAACAAACATAAAGAACCCCACCATCTCAGGGCGATGCTCCATGCGAACAGCCATGAAACATGAGCTAATACCAATAAATATGAGTTTAACTGAAAATATAAAATGGCACTTAGGTGTTCTATGAAGAAGCACTATAAGAAAAGGTATGATCAGTAATATCGAAAAAAAGTATTTTATACTTCCTAAATCTCCTAGCTTGTAAAGCAATGCTATAAAAATCTCATAAAACTTATATTCTTTTGAAAAAGGAGTTATTGAATCACCAAAACAACCGTAAACTTGTGTGGGGTATTTACTATAATCCAGATAATGAAGCCCCTCAGTAAGTTGCCACCATATATCTGGAAAATGAAAATCTACGAAGCTACACCATATAATCGATACAATAATGCATATGAATATGATATAGTTAAACAGAGGTAACAACCTGTTCATAATAACCTAATTACGCTGCCCAGTGATTTTCCCATAAATACTTGAAGTTAGAATGGCGGTTCTTCCTCGGATCAGCTACTATAAATACAGCAGCCACTGAGTGCAAAATACATGAGTATAAGTTGTGACGCTACTGCAAAAACAACCAAGCATGCTATGGTGACTTAGTCTCCGTCTTTGTTGAACTACTATTCTTCATGGCTTACTCCTTGGGTGATGAATTGGCTAGGAAACGTGATTTAAAAATACCCTTTTAAACAAGGCTGTAATGCTTTATCAACTGCGATATAAAATATATTTTCTGTCCAAATCGATGGCATAAAAAATAAACAGATGATCACAAGATTGACCCAAAAGAATCTTTTCTAAAGAATACTTTAATTATGCGGTTCGTTTTGAAGATTTTAATGAGTTTTGTGTTACTAGCATCTCCAGTTCAAGCTCGTTTGGGAGAAACTGTGGTAGAGATTGAAAGGCGTTTTGGAAAAGCTTTGAAAACACAGCGTCTTAAAGATATCAAGCTCGATCTTCATACGTATCAAAATGGAGATCTTATCATTGATATCTTTTTTGCCGAAGGAAAGTCGGTATCAGAGCAATACCTCCGTGTCAAAGCCGGAAAAGAAAAGACTATTCAGCCAATAGATAAACCGCTAGCTGATGCTATTCTTAAGGCCAATGTTCAAGGCTCTAAATGGGTTCTTATTAGTAAAGAGGGCGCTAGACCACACCGCTATTTACGAGAAGATAAGAATGCCATTGCTTCGGTGATTTTTAAGCAAGAAGTTATTGCGGAGGTGCGTATTAGTTCTCAGCAATTCAATGATTCTTTTGAGAAAGCTCAGGAAAGGCCGTGATCCTTGGAATACTTATCATTTATTAAATATGATATTCTATGATGTCTTTTTGTTTACTTCGCAATTGGCTTACTTGATTAGACATTTCCTCTAAGGAGCAATGATTTAAAATTTCATAAGATGCTTGAGTGGCGCGCCGAATGATATCTCCGAAAATTTGCGATGTGGCGTCTTCTTTGTTATTGCTAGTAGTTGTAAATGTTTCAGTTCCTTCAAGAAGCTCAAATATGTTGTGAATGGAAATTTCTGTAGGATTGACATTTAAAGCATATCCGCCCTCTATGCCGCGACGACTTTTAAGTAAGCCTCCTTTTTTGAGATTAAGCAAAATCTGCTCTAAATATTTTTCAGGAATTCCCGTGGCCTCAGCTATGGTGGAGATTTGTCGCCATTCACAGTTACTTGAGCGCGTGTGCAGGGTCATTTCAACGAGAGCGCGAACCGCATATTCACTCTTTTTAGAAACTTTCATATTTAAGCTATCATGTCGGATGAGTCGGGATGATTGCAAATGCTAACTAAAAATAATAAATCGCTTTGGTATTTGATGCTTTGTTTTGAGGAAGATAAAGATCATCGAGTTACTATCTACCAAGACGCTTTTCTTTTCCTGGGATTTAAGAGACTAATTTTTCTTTTTTTTAAAGAAGCCACGATCTTTGATAATCTTGGCAACTCTAGGAGAGACCAACTGCTTCCAGGAAGGGTCTCCTTTTTCAATACGGTCGATTACGTTGCGTGAAGAAAAATCTGCCTGCACAGGGTTTTCTGAGCGGATGGCTTCAATATAGCGATTTTCAATGAGGTAGCGGTAAAGGTGTTGAAGATGTTCCTCAACATCTAGATTATGTGCTGTTATAATATGTCCGTTCTTAGTGAGTGCAGGGTAAACATAAAGGCGTAGTTCGTTTTTAAATAGACGGCCAAATGATTCCAAGATGCCTCCTTCAAGATCGCTGTAATACTTTTCTTTAAAAATTTCTCTCAGTAGCGGAACTCCAAGCACAATACCGATTTTTTTCTTAGAGGCTTTGGCAAGATAGGTGCCTAGCCGGTGGAACTCTGCGTAATTTGAGATAACTACAGACTTGCCAAGAGCTGCCAGTATTTCCACTCGAGCAATAAAATCCTGCAAGTCTACTTCTCCGCTAGAAAGTAGATTATTCATCGTGATTTCCATGATTTCAATCAGTTCATGATCATCGGTTTTTCCGTCCTCTTGAAAAAACTGAAAACGGGCTGCTTCGAGCATTTCGATATTTACTTTAGTGACGGGGCGAAATTTACCACGCTCAACAAGGATGGGTTTTTTATAAAGCATCTCGGATGGTTGAAGAATTTCACCGTTAGGTGCGAACATAGTTGCTTCGGTGAGGCCGTGTTTAACCAGATAAAGAGCTAAAACGCGTCCATCAATATGGCCGAAGGCAGGCCCTTGAAATTTAACCATATCTACCTGAATGCGTGGACGAGATAAGTTATCCATTAAAGAGACGACAAATGTTTCGGGATCATCACTGAGAAAAAATGCGGAATGAACGAGGTTCACACCAATAATGCCCAGTGCTTCCTGTTGTTCGAGGTTTGTGTCATCCAGCATGCGCACGTGGATGATTACGTCATTAGGTTCCTGGAGAGGTTGCTTTTGAAAACGTATGCCTAGCCAGCCGTGGCATTCATTTGTGCCGCTAAAGTTTCTAGCTGACACTGTGTCTGCAAAAGCAAAAAATTGTGAGTCTGCGCCTCTTTGTTCTGAAAGTCGCTGAATCACTAGTTCAAACTCATGGTCGAGCATTTTATAAAGGCGTTTACGGGAAACATAGCGGTCGCAGGCGCCATAGATCTCATCAGAGAATTTCATGTCATAAGCCGACATAGTCTTGGCTACTGTGCCAGCAGCTCCACCGACACGAAAAAACCAGCGAGCCACTTCCTGACCAGCACCAATTTCGGCAAAAGTACCATAGTAGGTATTATCCAGGTTGATTTGTAATGCCTTTTCGCTAGTTGATAATTTCTGACGGCTCATAATTTTGACTTTCCACTTACATTAGAATTTTAAATAGGATTATTACGTTCTCGTATACCAGTATGAGACTCTCTGAGCAAGACCAGTGCCTTATGACACGTAAATTTCACTTAGGAGATAAAAAAATTCAAAATGCTTATGAAAGTAGGAGTCGTAATGGAGCTGTAACTGAAATAAAAAATGTTAATACATCGAGGTTTCACTAGAAGACACTATTCCAACGATTATGGTAGGTTTAGTCTTTATGTTTTTGCTGGGCCAGTAAGCTTTAGCGGCTGATATCATCCTGGGTCATGACACGAAAGCCTGCGCGGCAGATAGCTTGCTGAGCAACTTCTTCATCTTCAAGTGAGATAGCAAGAGCTGAGTAATCATGCGGGCGACTGATGAAAGAATACATATAATGTATGTTGATTTCAGCTTCAAGTAGTGCAGCTAAAACGTTCGGAACTTCGGTCATGGCTTTGATTTCCACAGCTGTAACTGTCGTTGCAGAATAAGCAATCATGTGTTCTTCAAAAAGTGCTCGCGCTAAATCCGGGTCATCCAAAATGAGGCGAATGATTGAGCTGTCTGTTGTATCTAGCACGGTTATGGCTACTATAGTGACACGCTTGTCTTTAAACATTTTAAAGAGTTCAAGTAGGCGTCCTACTCTGTTCTCAGTAAAAATGGAAAATTGCCATACTGGATTTTTAGGTCTGTTTCTTACTTTTTTCTCAAACACAGAATTAACTTAGTAGAATTAAATGGAGGTGTGCAACTTTAATTAAGATACTTAGGCAAGGGGCCTTACTTTTTCAGTTTAGACTTTTTATGGCTGATTATTTCAGTTTTTTGATCTTTTCTGATACGTTTTTTTAATTCTTTCCACTGGTCTTTGTGAACAATGTAACCAACGCAATTGGAGCTGCCGCAAAGGCAGGGATGGTCTTTGTAGTGCTCGATGTCATAGCCGTAGTTATAAAGAAGCTCTCCACCCTTTTTAATTCTTTTGGTCGAATAAATATAGATGCGGCCTTTAATATTATAAGCATCACAGTTTGGCTCACAGCTATGATTGATAAAGCGTGCAGGATTCCATTTGAAATTTCCGTCTATGTCATACTTTTTATTAAGATCAAAAATATATACGGCACCTTCATTGCCTTTTTCTGCGCGCTCGAGTTGGGCGACGGCTCTTTTGTAAGATTCAGCTTTAGTGATTTTTTCACCAAGATATTCAACAATTTCTTCATCCGCTTCAATATCACGAGTAGCAAATAGACCGCTTCCGTGAATTCCTGAGTCTTGAATTTCAATACAATTCGGTATTTTGAAACCCTGAGGCGGGGCTGGCTTAGGCTTAGAGCTTTTTTTCTTTTTGCTCATAAAGAGGTTATCTAAACAGATTGCAGATCAAGCCCCAAGCTTAAAGATAGAAGCAGTATTAAGATTGTAACCAAATTAAAAAGAGCATGGATCATGATGCTTAAAATCAAACGGCCAGAGTATTCATAAACAAAGCATAGAACGACACCTAACATAGTAAGAGGAACAATTGATGGAAGGTGAAGGTGGATGAAGCCGAACAATACCGAGCTAGATACTAAAGCAATCTTTTTATTGAACCGTGCCTTTAATAGCGGATAGAGAAAGCCTCGAAATAAAATCTCTTCGAAGATAGGTGCCCAGATGCATGCAAAAAAAATGAAGATTAACATCTGTGCTAATTCTTCCATTTGTAGAAACATTTCTACGGTCTGCTGTGGTTCGATTTCCACGTTAAAAGCTTCCAAGATGCCTTGTGAAGATAATGTAATGATCAGAATGGGCGTGAAAATGGCTAGATAGATGATGACGGTCCAGCGTATGTAGAATAGAAATTTTTCATCTTGTCCAAGCCAGAGTTTCCTAAAATCTATATTCTGTAATTGCATGGTATAGATTATGAAGAGCAATATTAATACAGGCGTCAGAAGGCCCAATCCAGGTATGAGTGGTAAAATGCAAATGACGGCGAGGAGGACTAAAGTCCAGTTGGCTGGGAGATAAAGTTGAACGGTATCTCCGAGGGGGTTTTTAAGATCCTGGCTATTCTTCTTACAATAAAACGCTGCAAACAGGCTCAAGGGAATCATTAGTGCCAGCACTAGGCCAAACGCTGATGTGATCATGGAATCTTCTGCCATATAGCAATATAGCAAAAAGGTTCTTACATCGGGCTAATGAAAGTAGGCGTTAGATAGTAAAGCACGCCAGGCTTTAATGGGATACCTTCACCACCCAATTCTAACCGTAGTTTTGTGTCTTTTGTTTGGCTTGCTCTACTGCCTAGTAATTTGAGGACACGTCCGAAGCTAACCGGTGCATTCATTATATAGACTTCGCTATCTGCATCGATGCCTCCCAGCTCGGTTGCTTTTTCAATAGCGTCTTCAAAATAACCTGTCTCGTCAATTAAGCCGCTTTCTAACGCTTGGCGTCCAGATAGAATGCGTCCGTCTGCAATGGTGGAACGCAGTTTTTCCTCATCAATCTCCCTTTCCTGGGCTACTAATCCAACGAAGCGACTGTAGCTTTCGTCGATCAAGTTTTGTAGGAGTGTTTCTTCTTCCTCTGTTACAGGTCGGAAGGGATTGAGCAGATCTTTTAATTTACCAGATTTAATCGTGACTGCGGAGATGCCTATTTTATCTCCGAGCTTTTCTAGATTAACACTTTGCAGCACAACGCCAATGCTTCCCGTAATGGTCAATTCATTAGCCATGAGGTAACGCCCAGCTATGGCAGAGTAATATCCGCCCGATGCTGCTACGCTGTCCATATAAACAATGACGGGCTTGATCTTGTCTAGCTCGGCCAGATGGTGATAGATAACATCACTGGCAGTTACTTCTCCTCCCGGGCTATCAATGCGGACAATAACGGCTTTAGTCGCATTATCTGATTCGACCAGTTTGATTTTTTTAATAATTTCGTCCACCATGTTCTGGTAAAGATCACCTGGCTGTGAATAACCAATGACTCCAAATAACTCAATCACTGCGACACGGCCGTCGCTTCCTATACTTCCGGCAATGACTTGCTCATCAAAAGGGTTGCGTTGCATGTTGTTGACAGAAAGGGCGGCTTCTCCAGCGCTCGAAGTTACGAGCACTGCATTTAGAAAAAGGCTAAAAATCAGAACCACTAATAACAATGCTCCTAGACATCCAAGAGAAAATTTTTTCATAGCGAATGAAACATGACAGTAAGACTGCTTTTCTGCAAGCACGACCATGGCAAAAACTAAAATATTTATCCCTGAGCTAGAAAAGCGTCTACTGGCGCATGTCGACACGCTGAAAAAAATAAAAGCACTATCGCTTAACCGGCCATTGGCCTGTTGCGTTTCAGGCGGTATGGATTCTATGGTTATGCTGGAAAGTTGTCTACGTCATCAGGTGCCCATACACGTATTTCATTTTAACCATCGATGGAGAGGAAAAGCTAGTGATGCAGATGCAGATTTTATAAGACAAACATGTGAAAAATGGAAAATTCCTTTAACAATGGGAGAAGCTTGCACCGTTGGTCCAACGAGTGAGGGCGAAGCACGAGACGCTAGGTGGAAGTTTTTTTTACAGTCTGCAGCAGAGTTAAATATTGCAGCACTTTGCACAGCGCATCATGCAGATGACCAAGTTGAGACTTTTCTCCTTCAGCTTTTGCGTGGAGCTGGGCCAGAGGGACTGGCTAGCTTAACGCACGAGAAGAAAAGGGAGGGGATTCTAATTTTGCGACCCTTATTACCATTTACTAAAGCTGAGCTAGAAGCTGTAGCACATCACTGGAAACTTAAGTGGAAAGAGGATAAGACCAATAAATCACCCAAATTTTTCCGAAACCGGGTGCGCCTTAAATTGATGCCCTACCTGGACAAAATCAGTGGTCGTATCCAGTGGCCCATCATACAGCGAACCTGTTTGCTACTGGCAGAGGAGAATGACTACTGGGAAAAACTGTTACCAGATGAAATGCCGCAGAGACCAAAGGTTAAGGATTTGTCTAGGCAACACCCCGCCTTTCAACGCAGGTATCTTCGAAAGTGGCTTCATTCTCAGGGTATAGGAGCACCAGACTTTGAGCAGATTGAAGCCATTCGGCGTCTACTTAATAAAGATAATCCGGCTAAAATCAACTTAAGTAAAAATCGTCATTGTCGTCGTCGTGCAGGTTTTCTTTTTCTGGAGTGAAGGAGTGAGCAAAGTGTTGTTTTACTGATTAATCACACGTCGTGCTAGAGTCTTAAGTTTAGCATTGGAAATCAGACCTCCTTGGTTGGCCGCTTTCCAATTAATATGAAACCTGACTTTGCCGTTTACTTCTACGTATTCAACAGCGCCGCCCCTGGCAGCAAAGCCTTTGACATCACTCATGGTTAGAATTGGTTTGCCATCGCATTGACGAATAACTTCTTCTATACGTGAGCTGTCGGCAATGAAAATGATCTGGCATTTGTCTATATCTGAAATATCGATACGTCGAACTTCTATCTTTTGAGCGTTAACCAGTCTTCCAGATGTTGCAGCGGTTAGATATGCTTGAACATTGGTTTCTCCAATAAAGCCAATAGTGAGTGAAGCATTCTGTGAAGTGTAAACATGATCTGGCCATTTTACTAATTTTGAAAAACTGTAAATAAATGCACCTTTTATCTCTGGTGCAGATTGGGCGATGACAGTAGAGGAGAGCATAGCGCTGATTATCAGCACGAGCATCATTATTAACTGTCTAAAATATTTCATTTAATCGCAATAGCAGTCCCATTGATCATTTACGGAAAATCAATAGTTAAAAGAGCGTTCTGTATGGGGCTTTTCAAAAAAAAAAAAATTCTATTGATGTTGATATAATGAAGGCACATGAGCTATCTAAAGAGCATAATTTGAGATCTTCTTTATGATGACATAATGATTTTAATCTGGATCAAAAATTTGATAGCTTCCATAGGTTATTTTTAAATGACGCTTTCTAGAGCATAGTACACAACAATTAACTAAAACATTATTTCTGAAAATACATTCCAGCAAGTTCTAATCTTTATTTCAAATTGGCTTAGTTCAAAAAAATGGAGTCTTGGATTTTTCTGAATAACTGCTAGCACCATCGCATGGAGCAGCTTGATCTACTGGCCTCTGCTATCGGGATATCAGCTCTAGCGGGCATAAATCTCTATCTGACAGTTTTTCTGATCAGTGGAGCCTTGTATTTTAACCTTCTATCGCTTCATGAGAGTATGGCGACGCTTGATATTTTGGGCCATCCTGTGGTTCTTATTGTCGCAGGCGTGCTTTTTGCCATTGAGTTTACGGCCGATAAAGTCCCATGGGTAGACTCATTGTGGGATAGTATTCACACCTTTATCAGGCCTATTGGAGGAGCTTTACTTGGACTCAGTGTTATTGGTCAGACAAATCCTTTAACTACCATCATTATAGCTCTAGTTTGCGGCGGAACGGCACTTTCTACTCATGCTACGAAGTCTACTTCACGCGTTCTGGTTAATTCTACGCCCATACCTTTTACAAACGTCGTTGCCAGTATCATTAATGATATAGCTGTTGTCTTAGGTATGGCTCTGACGCTTGTTTCACCTGTTTTAATGCTGATTCTAGTGGTTATTTTTCTTCTTATCAGTTTTTACGCTGCGCCCAAGATACTTCGTTTTACATTAATGACCTTCCGTTTCTTATTTTTCAAGATTACCAGTATTGGGATGCCGGAAAAAAGCTCTGTCAGTCTGCCTCGCATTCTACCCTTTGCAGTGCAGTCGCAGCTCAATAAAGAGAAAGGTAAAGAGGATTACATTGCCTGGGCTGTAGAAGTAATCACCGGTAGTAATAAAGGCGTGCCTCGCCATAGGTTTGCTACTCTGTGCTATCTTTTGCCATCAAACAGGCTAGGTCTTATAGTTCGTAAGCATCCTATTGTATGGCTTAAAGGACCCTATATTCGCAATAAGTTAAGATGGCATTTTCTCTTCGATGAAATTCGTTTTTATGAGCAGCATAATGAAAAGAAAAGTATGACAGTCCGTCTGGCCAAGCATCAGTCGGCTCTCGGCAAAACGGTTATTGCGGATTTGGATAAACGCGCTTCTCAAGCCTAAAGCCTACTATATCTCCCCTAAATAAATCTTATAAATTTATCTAAACCGTTAGTTTTTTATCAATACGCCCCAATGAGATGCTTCCTAGAATAAGAGTAAACAGGATAAGGATGCAGAGGTGCCAGATTATTTCTGGCCAGGGATAGACTTCCCATACACAAAATTGTAATAACCTGACACCGTGATAAAAGGGTGAAAAATGTACGATTGTCTCAAGCACGGGTCGTCCCTCCAGTGGGAAAAAAACGCCTGAGAGGAAATAGGTTGGTGAAATGAGAAAAGAATAGACGACCTGAAATTGATTGATATTTCTAACAAATGTCGTTGCCAGAAGGCCCATGGCTGCACAAGGAAGAGACAGTAAACCGCTAAGCAATGGTGTTATAAGTAATACCCAGGGATTGGGAATGAGCCCCAGGCATAGCAGAACGATACTGACACCCAGTGCCATAGTGGAGGCTCGAATAAACACCCATATAAATTCCCCTAAAACGACTTCTCGCACGGTAATGGGCGTCGTTAGCATGGCTTTAAAAACATTTTCATACGTCATACGTACGTAAAACCCATAGCTACATTCGAAGAATGCCGTGAAAAGAGCCGTGGAGGCGATCATTCCAGGAGCTAAAAATTCTGCATAACTCAAGCCGTTCATTTTTTGTATGAGCGGGGATAAGCCCAAACCTATAGATGTGATAATTAAAAGAGGATCCGTTACTGTAGGCGAAACGTTGGCAATGAAATCCTTGCTATAAATAACCCAGTTTCGAACGACCACATGCCAGGCAAGACGTAGGGAGAGAATAAAACTAGCCATTATCCTTCTAGCTCCCTGCCAGTTAACTTTAGATAAACATCTTCTAAGTTTGCAGGGCGCATCTGCAGTGCGGCCACAGATGTTTTTTCCTGTAGATGAACAAGTTCATCAAATGAGGAGGCACGAATACAACAATGATGTCCTTGCAGGTAAAGTTCCCAGTTGTTCTTTAAAAACGGTTTAAGTTTACTTTCTTCAGATTCAGGGAAAATGCCTACGTAACCAGGCGTTTCTTTTCTAATCAGTTCTTGAGGCGCTCCAACTGCAATCGCAGTCCCTTTATTTAAAATGACAATGCGGTCACAGAGAACCTCAGCCTCATGCATGTAATGGGTGGTTACCAAGATGGTTTTACCTTGTTTTCTAAACTGTGAAACCTTATCCCAAAGCAGATGTCTGACAGATGGATCCAATCCCGTGGTGGGTTCATCAAGAAGTAGAAGTTCTGGATCGGCCAAGAGCGCACGAACAAATGTAAGGCGTCTTTTCATTCCTCCAGAGAGGGATCGAATCATATCATTACGCTTTGTCTCAAGAGACATATGCTCTAGCAGCTCATTGATGCGATGGTCCGCTTTTTTACTGGATAATCCCACAAAACGAGCATAGATGCGCATATTCTCAAAGACGCTAAGTCCTTCATCCAAAGCATTTTCCTGTGGAACCACTCCGATTTTTTCTTTGATCAAACGAGCTTTTTTTGCTGGATCATAACCGAAAACTTTTAATTCACCTGCGGAACGTCTGACGGCCTGATAGAGACAACCAATAAAGGTTGATTTTCCAGCTCCATTAGGCCCCAGCAGTCCCACGCATTCTCCAGCGTTTACCAATAGGTCAAAATCTATCAAAGCTTGGAAGTCGCCATATTTTTTAGCCACACCACGGGCTTGAATGATGGGTTCTGCGGAAGGCACGCACCGACCCTAGCGAAAGCAGGGACTGAATCAAATAAATCTATAAGTTGCTCTGTTTGTAGAGTCGGTTTGCTTCAGGGAGATACATTTGAAGACGTTGAATCCGGTTTGCATCAGAAGGATGCGTGCTCATAAATTCGGGAGGTTTACCGCCGTTTTTACGAGAGTAGGCCTGCATACGTTTCCAAAGTTCTATGGCTTCTGCGGGGTTGTATCCAGCCTTAGCCATATAATTCATACCGAAGCGGTCTGCTTCATACTCATGACTTCTGCTGTAGGGTAAAGAGATTCCGTAAACAGCGCCGGCACCGAGAGCAGCCAAGGCTAATCTTTTCGTTCTGCTAGCAGTATCTTTCATAGCAAGTTGTGCAAAGGTTATACCGCCGGCTAAAGCCATTTGCTGGGAAAGGCGTTGGCCGCCATGCCGTAGTGTAATATGGGCTAACTCATGCCCTATTACAGCAGCAAGCCCGGCATCGTTTTTAGTAATAGGTAAGATACCAGTATAGATACCTATTTTTCCTCCAGGCAAAGCAAATGCATTAGGTGTTTTATCTTCAAAAACGACAACTTCCCATTGTGAGTTTGGTACGCGAACGACTTTTCTCAAGCGGTTGGCGACTCGTTGAACTTGGGCATTAACAGAAGTATTTTTTGTCATGCGTTTCTTTTTCTTAATGTCGGCAAAGGCCTGAGCTCCCATTTGTGCCTCTTGGGCAGGAGAAGTAATCAGGAATACTGTCTGACCCGATTCCTGAAGCTGAACACAGCCACCTGCAACGAGAGCCAATGTGAAAATGCTGTAGGTTAATAGTCTTTGGCGGAGGCAAATTTTATTTTTAGATACCTGTAAGTTCATAACTCTGTAGAGCGGCTTTAAGAGAAACTTCCGGCCGCAGATGAATGGTTTGCCAGCCTAATTTGGATGCGGCAACTACATTTTCCTCACGGTCATCGATAAGTAGTGTTTCGAACTTATCCGCCTCCATTTCTTCAATCGTCCTGTGGTAAATAGCGGGGTCAGGTTTAAGCATGCCTAACTCATAGGAATAGAGACGTTTACGAAAAATCGACATAAAATCATACTTGGTTTCAACAAAGCGAATGTGCGCTTCAGAGGTATTAGAAAGCAGACATAGGGGGTAGTATTCTGCCAGTAGCTTGGCTAGCTGAATATGTTCCTCAAGAGGTGTAAAGATGTCACACCAGATAGCTTCAAGATCTTGGGGTGTTCCTTTGAATTGAAGCATCGTTTTCAGTTCGCTAAAGAAATTCTCCGTGCTGATGTGGCCAATTTCATAGCGATCAATGATATCTGGTCGTTCCTTGGGGCCTGACATGTCGTTAGCATAAACTGCGGCTTCGATTTCTTCCGCATTGAGATACGAATGCTCTGCTACGCGCATGAGCGCTATATTAAAGTCAAAGTGAATCAGGGTCCTTCCCAGATCAAAAACTATAGTGGAAATTTTCATCATATATTCCGTGCGTGGAGTGGGCATTCAAAGCGAATGGTTCTACTTATTCAAGAAAAGAACCAGTATAGCAGCAGGCCGTATGCTCTACAAATGGCTGATGATTCTCAAGGCTATGTATGGTGTGATGTTGAAGACCATGATGATTATTTTGTAGTGACCCAGATAGCTAAAATAAAGTTGAGCTAGTTCTTTTTCGCTAAGGTGAAAGACTTTACCGTGAATTTTTGAAATCCAAGAGCGTAGAGTCATCAACCCAAAGGTAGCAAAAAATAAAATTGCTAAATTAATGAGCGAACACCATCCGAAAAATTCTGTTAGTTTTGAAATATTCATCATAATCGGATTTATGTTTACATGGTATGACTGGAGACAGAATCGTCAATGGTTCTCATGAACATCTTACAATTTCTACGTGTATCAGAATGACACCTCATGTATGCTTTCACTTTGCATGAAACCTACGCTGGCCATTGTTGGAAGACCTAACGTCGGAAAGTCCGCCCTCTTTAACCGCATTTGCGGCAAGAAGATCGCGCTTGTTTATGATCGCCCGGGCGTTACGCGTGACCGTATGACGATGGATTCCTGCTGGAATGATAAGGAATTTACTATCATTGATACGGGAGGCATTGGCCTGGAAGACGAAAGTGGTTTTGAAGATGAAATTGAGCATGAAGTAGGTGTCGCCATGAATATGGCTACAGATATTCTCTTTGTTGTGGATGGGCGAGAAGGTCTAAACCCGGTGGATCAGGCCGTAGCGCAAAAATTGAGACGTTCTAAACAACGCATTTACTTAGTCGTCAATAAAATAGATACATCGAAACAGCTTGGAGATGAAACAGAGTTTTATCGATTGGGTTTTGACCATATTTTTCCTGTCTCTGCTGCGCATGGTGTTGGTGTTCATGAGATGATGCAGGAAGTTACAAAAGATTGGTCTGCGTTTAAAGAGAGTAAACCAGAGCAAATGGAGTTAAGAGTTGCCCTTGTAGGACGTCCCAACGTCGGTAAATCATCGCTGGTCAATGCAGTTATGAATGAAGAGCGAGTCATTGTATCCCCCATTGCAGGCACAACGCGTGATGCGGTGGATGTTGCTATGACATACGAAGAGAAGAATATCTGTTTTGTTGATACGGCTGGGATGCGGCGCCGTACTCGTGTAAAAGACCCGTTAGAGCAAGCTATGAGC
Organism: Verrucomicrobiota bacterium; assembly: GCA_039193385.1. Lineage (GTDB taxonomy): Bacteria > Verrucomicrobiota > Verrucomicrobiia > Methylacidiphilales > JBCCWR01 > JBCCWR01. The sequence continues at coordinate 13,995 of JBCCWR010000005.1, forward strand.
GGGCGCTCTGCGCACTCCATAAACCGTGCTCATATTTGTGTTCTAGTGCTTGACTCCGCCCAGGGTGTGGCAGATCAGGAAAAAAAAATTGCCGGTCTCATTCGGGATGCTCACAAGCCATGCATTATCGTAGTAAACAAATGGGACCTGGCTGTTAAAGCACTTAAATCTGAAGCAGAGCTCCAGCGTAACGCAGAAGAACGGGATGGACTGAAACCTAGACCATTACCCACGGTGAAGAAAATAAAACAAGACTACGAGGAGGCGCTACGGAATGAGCTTTTTTTCCTCCCCTATGCTCCAGTGCTTTTTCTCAGTGCTGCAGATCGTAAAAATCTAAAACCTTTTCTGAACGCATTGCTGGAGGTTGATGTTAACCGCTCGGTGGATCTTTCAACGGGTGAGCTAAACCGCATTATGCGTCAGGCATTTGAAGCACATCATCCTGCACGTAAAACACAAGGTCGCAGGACGCGCTCACTTAAACTTTACTATTGTTCACAGTTAAAAGAAGAGCATCGCACACCAACGATTACGCTTTTTGTGAATGACACCGATCTACTAAGTGACGATTACCAACGTTATCTGGAAAATTTTTTGCGTCAGCGTTACCCACTTACAGGTTGTCCTATCAAGTGGATTATCAAATCTCGGCGCGGCGATGAAAAGATAGCTTAAAATACCTCATTCATTTCTATTCTTGCATCCTATATTTAAACGATGAATAATGACACAGATGAGCGAAATTTTAGAATATTTCCTCGTAAACGGTGAAAACACAGCGGGACCGTTTTCTTCTGAACAAATATTAGCCAAACTCAGGAAACAAGAAATCTCACAGGATGATTTCTGTTGCAAAGGTGGGGACAACGAGTGGAGCACGGTTAGAGACTATTTTCAGGATGCTTCCATTGCGGCGCCAGGCTTAACAACGAAGACAGTGGATATATCGAAAAAGTCGACGATCAAGCTGCCTCTTCCGGAATCTAGAAAATAATTTTCTACCAGGTGGATGATTTCTCATTTTATCAGCGAGCTTTAGAGACTTGATTCCGCACCCTAAATAGTGAAGATTATGATTCATGAGCAATGCTACTCATTATTTTATTGCTATCGGGGATGATAACTTAATCGGACCTCTTACATCTGAGGAGGTGGTGACGAAATATCAAAGTAAAGAATTCACCCTTGATCATTTTTGTAGTGTTGCAGGCGGAGAGGAATGGAGCACAGTTCGGGAAATGTTTCCAGAACTTGATGCGACTAGCGAAAAAGATTTTGCTAGTGAAGCAACAGTTAAAATTAAACTTCCTAATATTCCCAGACCCGAGAGATAAAAAATAAGGCTTGGTCTAGTTGCACATTTTAATAGGTAATGTAATACGGAAGCAAGCTCCGCCTCCACTGGAGTTAGATGCTACTAAGGTCCCGTTATGTTTTTCTATAATATCCCGGGAAATGGCCAGTCCGAGTCCCAGTCCAAAACTTGCCCCGCGACTTTTAGTCGTGAAATTCGCTTCAAAAATTTTATGAAGAAGTTCTTTAGGGATTCCCTTTCCACTATCTGTAATGGTTACCCAAATTTTTTCTTTATCATCATACCCGCAGGCTAAATAGATAGTTTCTCCAGGCGGCATAGCATCACAGGCGTTCGTAAGGATATTGGTCCAGACTTGGTTAATCTCGCCTGGATAACATTCAATCTCTGGAATATCAGGCAGGTCTAGGTGGACTTGATAATGCTTAAGTCGATTGTTAAGGAGCACGAGTGTATCCTGTAGGCCATGGCGAATATCGACTTTCTCTGGTTCATGGTGATCTGGGCGGCCATAGCTTTTAAGACTTAAGATAAGATTCTGAATGCGTTTAGAAGAACTTGCGATCGTGCGCAGGTAAACACCTGCTTCAAAAAAAGACAATAAGCCATTTATGCTCTTTTTTGTTTCTGCATTTTTCTGTGTTAGCTGATATTCATTTTGTAGGAGTTGAATCCCTTCATCTTGTAGGAGAGCAAGCTTTCTGATCATGGATCTCTTCAAGTGAGGAAATTTTTCTGTCAGGCAGGCCATGCGTGTGCGGCTTTCTTGAGTGCTCAAGTAGGGACTGTTTAAACCGAGATCAAGCAGTTTTCTTTCACACTCCATAGCGTCTGAGGAAGCACCTTTTTGAAAAAGTTGAGGAATTGTTTCATAGAGGGTATCAACATTGCTTAAAAGGGCTCCGACTGGGTTATTCATTTCATGGGCGATACCCGCCAAAAGTTGTCCTAGTGTGGCTAGTTTCTCCTGGTGAACCAAACGAGACGTTAGGGTTTGAACTTCTACGTTTAGATTCACCATTCTTCGGTAACGCTCTACGAGATTTTTAATCATCAAATCCTGGCAGATACGACTGAACTGTGGATTGGTTTCATTAAGCAGATCATAATCTTCACGGCTTATGGAGACACACTTCACGGAGGTGATGGCACGGCTGGAGGTAAAAGTGGGTGCATGCGTCCAGAATGACATAAGACCGAGAAAGGAGCCTGGCTCGAATTTATCCGTGACTATAAACTCTCCATGCACATCTTTTTTGAGCATCTCGACTTCACCCTCCAATACAATGTGCAAATGCTCATTGACGGTTTCTTCAACCAGAATCATTTCACCTGCCTCGAAATTTTTTATGGATGAACGGATTGTATCCGAGCATTCGATTATTTTGTCGATCGAATCTAAGATCGTGCCACGTGACGCATCGGTTGACGGCAGGTCCATAGCATTTTAGTTTGCAGATAACTTTGGACTGAACCAGCTGAAAGCAAAGGCGTTAGAGCCAAGACATATTATTGTCGAGGGAGTGATGGAACGATGCTGACATCGCTATAGAGCATGGTGTCGTCATCAAAGACGAAACGGCCGGTAAATTTTTTTTCATTGAGCATATGGGGCAACCATAACTCGTCATCCCGCCACATACTATTATAGGGGAGGTTATGCACGGAATGCCAGAATGGGAGGGCTTCATCGGTTTCAATCATGTCCCCCTTATAACTTCTGGCTAGAAATACATGACAACGTAGTGAGTAATCATTCGTAAATTGAAAAGAAAGTATACCCACATGCTCCAGATCTTTGGGCACGAGGCCGACTTCCTCCTTCGTTTCACGAATAGCTCCTTCTTCTGGGGTTTCACAGCCCTCAAGACGACCGCCCGGCCCGTTTATTTTTCCTGCGCCAAGCCCGCGCTTTTTACGAATGAGCAGGATTTGCTCTGGACTAGTTGAAGGACGAATAAAACAGAGCACGCCTGTTTCTTTGGGTTGCCATGTTTCCCAATCAATACGTTCGTATTTTGTAAGAGTAGGGGAAGAAGATGAGTCGGGACGCATAAGGTGAAATGGTGAAACACTTATGGTTGTTTACGCTCTTTGCTGACAAGTTTAGCGCGGTGTTCTTCAAGAATGGCTTTTTCCTGCGATGTTAATGATTTGATGCCTTTATTAGAAATTTTTTCCAAAATAGAATCAACACTGGCAGATTGCTTTTGTTCACTTTGTTTAAAATCACGACGGCGTTTTGCAAATTTTTTAACTTCAGCTTCTTCTTTGCGTTCCTGCATCCAACTGCGAAATCCAAATTTGCGTGAGGCACCCGCAAACTGTAGGCAGAAGTAACAGACTCCCATTGTGACCCAGAGATGGGTGAGATTAGCCCAGGCATTTCCAGCTAAATAAATCAGGGAGTAGATAGCCATGAAAGCAACTCCCATCCATTTAGCGGGAATACCGAAAAGCAACAGCACGTTTGGATTAATCAAAACAAAAGCCATGAAAACAATGAAATGGATGGTGCTTGATCCAGCCAATGAGATCGAACCCAGAAGGGGCGTAAATAAAACCATAGTAAGAGCTGGAATCAGGACGAGTAAAAGGTAGAACCAGCCATAAGCTGAGGTGCCTATGTAGTTCTCCACCTCACGCCCAAACCACCAGAACATGAGCATTTGAACAGCAAACCAGATACCTTCACTGGCAATATTATGTGCGAAAGGGTAGGTAAAGACGGACCAGATGTAGCCTTGAGTGAGATTTTCCACGGAAAAAGTCAGCGCATTGAGAATCGCATCCTGCTCTACGGCCATGAGAATAGCGCATAAAATCATGGAAGAGATATGTATGCCAATGAGAAGAAGCGTCATATCTACAGCGAACCCGCCGAAATAGAATATGGGTTGTCTGGGTGATCCTGCGTTAAACCCTCTAAGAAACATAAGAACAACATAGATTATAAAATCGTATCGGCAAGGATAGAGAAGCACTGCATATTCATGGGAATAACTTGCACGATCTCCTGCTAATACACATCATACCCATATTAAATGGCTGAAACTTCAACCAATGAAATGCTCAAGACTGCAGATGATAAGCCCTTAGGTTTAGCAGCAGAAAAAATGTTAGAGGTCCTCTATGAACATGTCAGTGACCTCATTGCGGTGGTAGATCAGAAAAATCACACTGTGTGGAGAAATAAAGCTTACTGGAAAAAGCTTGGTTTTACGGCTAAAGATCTGGCGCAAGGTATTCCTCAGACACATATTCATGAGGATGACATTCCCAAGCTTGTGTATGCGCGCCACAAAGCTTTTGAAACGGGTCAGGGAGGAGAGCTGGAATATCGTATTCTTTCAAAAGAAGGTCAATGGATTCATCTCGAATCAACCTCAGCTGTTATCAGTGAAATGCCGGAGTTGGGAACCTGTCTGGTTTTTGTTGCTCGAGATATCAGCAAGCGCAAGATGCGCGAAGCAGAAGAGCAACGCCGTCAAAAACGTCTCTCAGTACAAAAAGAGGCGTTTATGCGTCTTTCACTTTCCGAGGATATGTACGACGGCGATTGGGAAAGCTCCCTGCAAAGTATCCTGTCTGTAACCGGCGATACGCTTGATGTAGCTCAGGTGCGTATCTGGTTTTTCAATGATGAAGACGACTGTCTCTACACTGGAAAGAGCCTGCTTCATATTCTGGAGAAAAAGAAAGTAGGAAAGGATATCGAGAAACGCATTAAGCTGGAAGTTACCAAAAATAAATATTTAAAGCAGCTTCGAGGGGAACGTCTCATTAAAGTTGAGAACGTTAAAAAAGATAAACGTGTCGAAGACTGGTTTTATGATTATTGTAAAAAGCACAACATCAAATCTGTCATGCATGTCCCTCTCATGCGTAATGCAGAATTGGCGGGAGTGCTTTCCTGCGAACATGTGGGAGGAGATCGGCACTGGAGTGAAGACGAACAGAGTTTTGCAACATCCATGGGGGACATGGTGGTGCTGATTCTAGAAGAGCGCGACCGACAGGCAGCTTTGCAAGCCTTGGCTGAAAGTCAGCGTAAACTGGCCGGCGAGCTTGCTGAGGCTGCGGCTTATGTGCGTTCTTTACTGCCTGCCCCTATTGAAAAGGGGCCTATTTCTGCGGACTGGATTTTTCATTCATCAACAGCGCTAGGCGGTGATTGTCTTGGTTACCACTGGGTAGATAAAGATTGTTTTGCGATGTACGTTCTGGATGTTTGTGGTCATGGAGTGGGAGCAGCCTTATTATCCATTTCTGCAAAAAATGTCTTTAGCACGCACTCCTTAAGAGACACTGACTTTAAAGACCCGTCCTCTGTACTTAAAAATGCTTCTATTACTTTTGATATGGACAGGCAGAACAGCATGTTTTTTACGCTATGGTATGGTGTATATAATACGAAGACCCATGTTCTAGAGTATGGTTGTGCGGGCAATCCCCCCGCAGTTCTCATTACACCTGGTCAGAAGAGGAAGGGCAAAAAGGTGATTCAACAACTAGAAGCTAAAGGCCCGCCTGTCGGTGTTGTACCAGGTTTTTCTTACAAAAAGCAAAGTGTGAAAGTGCCTGATAAAAGTTATTTGTATATTTTCACCGATGGTATTTATGAAATTGACGATATTCGGTCTGGCAAGCAGTGGGGCTATGATGATTTTCTGGAAACGCTAAAAGATGCCAAGAATGATGCGCATACGGCTTTGAATAGAGTGCTTGATAAAGCGAAGGCTATTTCAGGCCAGGATAATTTTGAAGATGATATCACACTTATGCGCTTTAACTTTAACAGAAAAGCCAAGCAAGACGGGCCTATTTATGTTCCTGCTGCCGACGTAGTAACGAAAGAAGCTTCTGCCTCTATGCCGCAGGCTCTTAAAATGAGTGATGCAAAATCTTCTTCTGTGCTCAACAAGTTAATCTCCACTCTTAAAAAATAAACCGGTAAGGGGCGACGATCGATCCGGGGAAAACGTATGGCATCCTTTTCCGTAGTAATCAAGGCATGCCCGCCACGTGCATGGGTGCGGTTAATCGCATTAACAACTTCACGTTCAGAAAAACGGTGATGGTCGGCATAATGTCGACGGTAGATGATTTGAGCACCCAGGTTTTTTAAGCCTGCTTCAAAACTTTCCGGCACAGCAATGCCTGAAAGTGCGCCCACTTTACGTTTTGTCAGATAGTCCAAGGGTAATTTATCACCTGAGGACAAGTCTTGTAGATAAACTGGATGGTGGGTGCATTCGTGGATAGGTGCATGGCAGTTGTACTTGCGTAACTCATTTTTAATTTCTGAAATATCTGAACCATCGCACTTTGTAATAAAAATAACATCACTGCGTTTCATATGATCTTTCGGCTCGCGAAGGGTGCCGCGTGGGAGGAGAAAGCGGTTGCCAAAAGGCGTATACCGGTCGACAAGGCAAATGTTGATGCGTTCCTTGAGAGGCAGGTATTGATATCCATCGTCTAGTATAATGGTATCTATACCCATATTTTCGATAGCGTAGAGGGCACTTTTGACACGGTCTTTATCCACTAGCACAACAACGTCATCCAAATTTGTAGCCAGCATACATGGTTCATCACCGGCGCGCTCGGAATCAAGAAGCAAAGCTTTGCCGTCGGATACAATGCGAGGCGGGTCTGGTTTAGCACCGAATCTTAGCTTACGCATAAGGCGCTGCCACAATGGTCTGGGGATGCTTTTGTAGCCGCGACTGAGAATGGCTACTTTGCGTCCGGCATCTCGTAGGGTACGGGCTGTTTTTTCTACGACGGGTGTTTTACCCGTTCCGCCAACAGTTAAATTGCCAACACTAATGACCTTGCATCCCACAGAGTGCCATTGGCAAATACGAGTTTCGTAAAGCCAATAACGAAGACGAACGATGCCATTGTAGCCAAAGGATAAAATGTAAAGCAGCATGCGTAGCAGGGCAGCACGCTTGCCATAGCGTTTCATTAGAATCACGTCTATGGCGAACTGCTCAATTCGTTCCAGAGTTTTAACAGCCATAAGAGTGAAACACTATCAGGCTTGAGTCAGTTTAGCCAGATATCCTGAACCCTCTGTTTCTATTTGCTCACAGTTCAGGCCGTGCTCCTGAGCACTCTTTTTGAGAGTATCAAAATCGACAAACAGGAGCTGCATCTCATCGCCTTCAGCTTCATCAAAAGGCACATGGCAGCGAATCTCTCCTGCATAGCTAGCAGAAGGATCATTAGCAAAGGGCATATCACACTTAGCTTTTTCCAAATCAAGAGATTTAAAGAGTAAACATCCTCCCTCATTGAAGAGCTGGGTGGCGTGCTTGAGAACTTTGTTGAGATTATTTAATGAACCTAGCCGCATAGATGAGTCGCCTAAAAGCAGCAGAGTGTCGAACTCAAGCCCACTGAACTCCAAGATATCAATATCGATGACACCCTGAACACCTTGCTCGACTTTGAGTTCGATGTTTTCTTTCGACGGATCAATAGAGTAAACATTCATCCCCTTGGTTTGTAGTTCCAGAGCATAACGCCCTGTTAAACCATAGATGACCAGAACATCACCCTTGGCTAAATCGAGAGCTTTACGATCCAGGGAAGTGATTTTGTCTGGATCAAAAAAATCCTGGCTAGGCAGGCTAAATGTAACGCCGTCATGACGCTTGAATATGACTTCGTTCGGCGTTTGCTTCCGGTAGTAATTAGCGAGTAAGAGATTTAGATTTTTCACTGTCCTTGGCCTCATGTGCATATTGCAAATGCCGCGTATTAAAGCGTGAAGAACCGATTTTGTTAAGATCAAGTTCACATAAACTTTGAATAAATGGGATGTGTCCTTGAGCAGGGCTTGAAGAGTAACGGCGAATCCATATAGGCGTCAGCCCAGCTTTTTTGCTGCCGATAATATCTGCCTGCAATCTGTCTCCCACATAGAGAACATATTGTGGATCAACCTTGGCTTGCTGACATGCCTCTAGAAAAATCGCACTTTCCGGCTTAGCAAAACCTACCTCATCTGAAATAATGATAGGGTCTACCAGTTTGCTAAGTCCCAGACGATCGATCTTTTTCCGTTGTTGAGCGCTATTTCCATTGGTGATGATGCCTTTTTTCAAAGGACATTTATTGAAAAATTCCGCCACATCATCAAATAGTTTCCAGTTATTCTCGTAGTGATAGAGGTAATGGTTGAAATGCTCCTGTGCTTGTGAATCATTCAGCTCATAACTTTGGCGATGATACATCTCTTTGATGCGGTAAATACGTTGTTGCTCATAAGTGATGTCCCCTCGCAGGTATGCGAAGTAGTAATTTTCAATGAGCTCGCACCATTCTTTATAAAATTCCTCGGGAGTGTGCGGAAAGATATTTTGATAATCTTGTAGATAACTAGCAGTGGCACGCCGCACAGCTCCACTGTGATCAAGTAAGGTGTCGTCCAGATCGAGGTAAATAAAACTAATAGACCTCATACAATTGTAGGTTATTTATATCGTGGAAACATGGTCAAAAGTACAGTCTTTTTCATCAAGCTCTATAAATGAATGAAGCATTACATTTGGATAGATCAAGGTAACAGAGAACGGATTTTATCTATAGTATCAGATTTTATTTAGTTTTATATATAAGGAATAAGAGTAACCTCCCCCACTCTCAAAGAAAGGGGTTAAACTTTGAAATATTTTATCATTGTCATTATCATAGCAGGTATACTGGTTCTAGTTCTACCCGAGGGAAAAGACTACGTGGAGAGAGAACTGACTAGTGGTGAAAGCATCAAAGAATTACAGATTAAGGAAATCAATACTTATGAACACGGCCCCATGCTCAAAGTAGCTGTTGTCTCCGCGTATGAACTAAAATTGGGGCACTATCGTGAAGAAGTGCGGGATGAAGCCCTCAAAATCTGGGAGAGCTATTTCAAAAAAAGAGTCGATGAAGAGGGTTACCGCAATGCGCTCATCCAAATGCATGATAATAAGCAGCCCATTATTTTTCTGCTCAAAAAGCCCGTGCGAAATTTCATATTTCGCTATGATCCCGCCCGTCCCGATCTCGGCTGGTTGTTCTACTGGATAGATTTTGAAAAACACGAAAAAATAGACTCTGAAACCGGACAGACGATCTACACTAAAACGAAACGTCTCATGGAACGAAATTTGGCCACAGGTCACGAAACTGTCTCAGCCGTCTTGCCAGAGGAAGAATGAACGTATAGGATTTCATAAATGGCACATATTTCTGATAATGACCGTGGGCAGCTCATCATTATGGGTATTCCCGGTCCAGAGTTAACGGATGGACTCCGCTCCCTCATTGCCACCATACAACCAGGTGGGTTCATTCTTTTTAATCGCAATATCGAAAGTCCAAATCAGCTCTTCAATCTCACTAAAGAACTCTATGGTCTGTGCGAGCACCATCCGGTTATGACTATTGATCAAGAAGGTGGGCGTGTGGCTCGTCTTACAGCCATAGGTGAGCGACCTGTCAGTGGCCAGGCTTTGGCTCAGACAGGTGACCTTGAGCTTAGTAAAGAGCATGGTGTTCTTACGGGTAGATTGCTCAAAGCTTTTGGGTTTAATCTGAACCTCGCTCCAGTCGCCGATTATTCTATCGATGAAATGGCAGATAACTCACTGCGCGGGCGTTGTTTCGGAAGTAGTGCGGAACAAGTTATCCATCTAGCAGGTGCTTTTCTGGAAGGACAAGAAAGTGAGGGAGTCCTGGCTACTATCAAACACTTTCCCGGTTATACTCACTGCCCACTTGATCCGCATGGCAATCTACCCAAGATCACTCGTAAAAGAGAAGAAATGGAAGCTGAGGAACTCGTCGCATTTCGACATTTTATAGACAAAGCTTCATGCTACATGGTCGGGCACGGACACTTTACTGCCTGGCATGAAGAGCCCTACCCTGCATCTCTTTCTCCGCAAATTATCCAGGAGCTGCTTATCCATGAGATGAATTATCAGGGCGTGGTGATGACGGATGATCTGGAAATGGGGGCAATCGGTGAACGCTACCCCGCTGCAGAGGTTACCCGTCTGGCTCTGGAAGCAGGCGAGCACTTCTTGCTCTTTTGTCATAATCCTGCCTGCGCAGAGATCAGCCGCCGCACCTTGCAGACGCTGCCGGAAGATCTTGTTCTACCAAAACTGGAGCGAGTTATGGCCTTTAAACAAAAGCTCGTCGGCATACCAGACTTACTGGATCTCAATGCGTTAGAAGAGATCAATCAACAGACCGCTCATCTGCGGGACAAAGTAGAATCGCTTATTTTGAAAAAATAAAAATCAAAGAATAATTATGGCGGAAAAACTATCAAAAGAAGAGGTGCTTAAGAAAATCCATTCACTTGAAGGATGGAGTTTGAATCATGAAAAACTGCACAAGGATTTTTTCTTTGAAAACTTTGTGGAGGCTTTTTCTTTCATGACAGCGGTTGCGCTGGAGGCAGAGAAAATGAATCATCACCCCGAGTGGACTAACGTATGGGCCACCGTCAAAGTTTCTTTATCAACGCATGATGCTGACGGCATTACCGAACCGGATATTGAGCTGGCTCAAAAGATGGATACCATAGCGGCACGTTTTATATAGCCTCGAGACACTTGAGACACTGTGCATGCAGTTCTGCTTTAGCTTCATTGAGGCCTTTACTGTTGCGTGCTCTATCAGCATAGGCCTCCGCAAGCAGGTAAGGACGAAATGTTTGGTTTGGATTAAAGATAAGAAAAAAAGGAGTCAGTTTTTTAAACTGGTAAAGCTTCCACTGGGAATGGGTCAATACTCTCCGGTCGAGAGAAGCAAGCGTTGGTTTTACTTGGGGAGACCCCTGCTTAATAGAGTGAGGTTCAAATGGATTGACCGGCCAAGCATGCATTAAAAAGTAATCTTTAAATTCTTGCAAAGTTCCTCGTGGTCCAAAAAAATAAGCAAGTTCCGGTTGGTTCGTATAGGCAAAAAAGCCAAATTTACCCACAGGTTGCTCCGCTTCAGCTTCTTGAACAAAGAGAGAACGGATAGTGTCTCGCTTGTGTTTTCTGAGTAAGGAGAGCGGCCACAGCGACAATACTTTCTGTGCAAAAGCATAACCTGCCTGATAGCCTGCATCTTCGCCTTTCTGGCTTATCTTCTTTAAGGTGTCTTTTCGCTTTTGCATTTATTATAGACCATAGAAGAGTGCTCATGAAACGCACTTTTAAAATGTATGCAGACTACATACCTAGATTTTATTAATTCAATATCATAGATAATGTCCGTATTTTATCTCATGGGAGAGTTAGATTTATTTTTAGAATAAGTAAAACATCGAAGACTGGAATGGTAGATTTTAATAAAACTTGAAAATTAGCAAATATACACCTAAGTTTAGCCAAGGCTAAATATGTTATCGAAAAATAAATGATCGCAAAAAGCTTATCGATTCATGAACTATTAAGTGGGTCAAAGAATTTTCGTATTCCGATTTTCCAGCGTCATTATGAGTGGCTTTCTTTAGAGGTGGATGCGGGTGGACAGGTAGAGGATCTGTGGTCAGATATTGAAACCATTTGTCTGCGTGGGAAAAAACATTTCATAGGCCCGTTTGTTACTAAGAGAGCCACACGCTATGCGCGCATCCACGCTGCTAGCCAGAATGGTCATGATCAAGCAACGCCTGTTTATCTTGTTATTGATGGGCAACAACGCCTTACCACCCTGCTCATTCTGCTGTGTGTGATTCGAGACTTTGCTCAGCAATTGGAGCATAAAGCACTAGCCAATACAATCTGCGAGACGTATCTGGTCAATTCCACAGAGAGAGGGGACAAAAAACTGCGGCTAGTCTCTTCAGAAACAAATAAAGACAACCAGATTCTGACGGATCTTCTTTTAAATAAGGAGTCAGCTGTACAAGTAGAATCTCATCCCATTCACCATACGCGCACATCGTTTCAGGCTCATGTTCAGCGCTATCTTTATTCGACTCAGCCGGAGCATCAGGCCAAGACTCTGCAAATCCTGCTTCAGCAGATTGTTACTAATCTCAGTGCCGTGGAAATTCAGTTAGAGAGGGAGGATAACCCCACCCTCATTTTCCAAAGTTTGAATAGCAAAGGTCGGGACCTAACCAGTTCTGATCTTTCCAGTAGTTATATTTTTATGAAACTAAGCAGCGAGGCTGCGCAGAAGCGCATGCATCAGTCTTATTGGCGTCCGATGGAGTTACGCTTGTTGGCTCATAGTTCTGAGTCACCAGAGGAGGTTATGGACCAGTTTCTCAGAACGTATCTTTGTGCAGAGCACCCCGATCTACGTGAACGCGATGTTTATAATGCGTTGGAGGCTAAGGTAGGCCAGACGGATTTTGAAATTGAAACACTACTCATTCGTATGTCTGACTTTGCAGAATATTATGCGTTATTATTCAACCCCGAGTTAGAGAAAAATCCTACGGTCAGACTTCAACTCACCTTTCTGCAGAACTTGGGTTATGCAAGCTTACATCCTTTCTTACTTAATCTCTTTCATCATGCACGAGGCAGAACCTTGAAAGGTTCTCACCACACTTTAAGCGAAAAGGAATTCATCCTGTTATTGCGTTTGATGGAAAGCCTCATTATTCGTCGATTTGTCTGTGGAGAGAATCTTCAGAAGTTACACCTTCAGATGAACCGTATTTACCATAGTTCACTGAGCGGCACGGACCATTCCAGCATGTTTGACCACTTGCTAGTTAATATGATAGAGATTTTTCCTCAAGATGAGGCCTTTGAAGAAGCTTTGTTGAGTGCTCAATTTCAAACATCCGGTCTGCTTTCACGTCGAGTCCGCTATATGCTACGACGTATTGAGTTTAAGATAAATCCGTACAGCGATGTGCTGATGAATTCCCATAGCATTGAGCACATTATGCCACATAATCTCACGAACTGGTGGCGTAAGGAGTTGGGGGATGGTTTTAGCAAGGTGCATGTACAATTTCTAGATAACTTGGGTAATCTCACCTTGGTTCCTCTGCGAGGCACATTATCCAACCGTCGTTTCCCAGAGAAAAAAGTTTTGCTCAAAGAAACTACCTTGAAAATCAACGAGCATTTTCAAAATATAAAAAAGTGGAAGAAGGGTAATATGCAGAAACGTGCTCAAGAGCTGGCAGAGCATGCACTGGAACTCTGGCAACACCCCTCAACTGTAAACATCTAACCTGAATGGATTTAAAACTATGCCCACAACGATTCATACGGTGATTAAAGCTTGTGGAACCCCTACCTTCAACCTGGTCGGTAAAGCACTACAAGAAGCTATTGATGAAAATCGTGTCTTAACCGTTTACTCAAAAGCAGCTCAAGGGCGCAAGGTAAAGCCGGGAGTGCGCTCTTATTACGGAAAGCCAGGCTACAACCCTGAGAATAGCGAATATCTGTTAGCTTTTCCCTGTCCGCTGAGGCAAACACAGGCATGGGAGGAAATTCGAGGTATCAGTCGTGCCTGTGCAAATCATGGCCAATATCTTGAAGATCTTAAAAAACAAGTTTCGGCTGCAGTTGAAAAGACACCCCTAAAGAAAGCTGCGAAATCAACAGCACGGAAACTCGTAACGAGCGGTGCTTCTAAAAAAAGGAGCATGAAAAGTTCTATAAATTCTCCTGGCGAAGCAGAGACAGAACCTTTGGCAAAAAAATCAAAGGATACAAGGCTGTTAAACAAGGCTCAGAAAAAACTGCAAGAAGCTCAGAATAAGAGCCGCATGGAATTCGAGCATACGTTACAAAAGAAAAGACAGATGCTTCATAAGCAACTCCTTAGCGCAAAGGTTCATATTGATATAGGCGGTGAAGTTCTTTGCAAGCATGTGATTCTGGAAATTTCTACAAAGAAGAAACCTCAGCTTAAAATGGCTAAGAAAGTTATTCTATCCCGCCAGGAAGTGGAATTTCTCGGGAAGTTTATTTAAGAAGCCGCTTCTCGGGAATAAATCAAATGGCAGAACTCGTTGGATGACTCTTTAATTAACGACCATCATGTAACTTTGTACTTCGTTGGAGTGTTTCTCCATTTCTTTCATGACATTGGCAAGGCCTTCTTCTTTCAGGCCGATCTTATCTATTAGGTCTTCACTAACATATTCATTTGCTACTGCCATAGGATCATCTTCTTCAACGAGTAAGGCACAGATGCCGGCCATGTGAGATAAATAGGCCATAGGCTCCGGGCTGAGATCCGGATAATGGCGGAATCTAGTAGCCAGGCAAATGTCTTCAGGAATATTCCAGTTGTTTAAAAGAACGGATCCAAGCACGGCATTGTCCGTGCCCATTTCCTGAAATTCCAGTTCGTGTTCTTTGAGTTCCTCTTCTGGAAGACGTTCATATATGGCCTCCATTTTAGGAGAAGGCCAGTGAAGCAGGGCGAATTTGCCCATGTTGGCTAGAATACCTACGGTAAAGGCCAGGTTTGGTTCTGTTTCTAACTCTTTGCATTCTTTGGCTAGAAAACGGGCTGCAAAGCTGGTCCTTAAGCTTGTTCGCCAAAGTTCATATGGATTAATGAAAGAGGCTTGCTTGGGTTTGACGTACATTTTCCCCATACTGATCGTGACGACCATCTGGCTTAATGTGTGATAGCCAATTCTAAGAATAGCGTCCTCCACGGAAGAGATATCAGAAGAAGCTCGGTAGTAGGCAGAGTTACAGACTTTCAAAATGGAGGCGGTTAGATTTGGATCGTATTTAATGATTTCAACGACTTCGTCATTAACCTGATCAGGATTTCTCAGCATAGATACAAGTTTGAAGGCGACAGGAGGTGCAGAAGGCACATCTACCACTTCATTTAAAATCTGTGCAGCAGTCTCCAGTGAACTCTTATCTAGGACAGGGGGTAAATTTACTTCAGCCTGGTCTGTAACGATATCTTGCGCACTCATTTTGAAAATGGAGCGTTTAACGCTCAAACTCAAATATCGGCTCATTCAATTGGCCGATTTAGGTTTATTTATCAGAACATACTTCGGAAAGTGGTAATAAATAATAGTTTTAGCCCATCAAGCGTTGACAATGTTCTAGAGTATCAATGTCCTGAGCCGTTTTATCTTTACGTAGTCGATGGATGCGAGGAAAACGAAGTGCTAACCCCGAGTTATGACGTTGACTTGGCTGAATGGAGTCAAACGCTATTTCAACGACAATCTTGGGCTCCACTTCATAGTATCGGCCCTTAGTCACTTTAAGCGTATGATGCAAAAAATAATCTGTCATCTCCTCAAGTTCTTGGTTGGTTAAGCCTGAGTATGCTTTACCAATAGTCAGTAGCTGATTGCTGCTATCTTTTACGGCAAAAGTATAATCAGACAGATATTCCTTGCGCTTACCATGCCCACGTTCTACAGCAATGACGACAGCGTCTATAGTGGCATAGGCTTTTTTTAATTTTAACCAATGCATCCCCCTTTTGCCCGGCTTATATAAACTTTCAGGGTCTTTAATAATGAGGCCTTCGTTTCCTCTTCTGCGAGATGCCTGAAACATTTCCTCGATCGTTTCTTCCGATTGGACCGCTTCATGAAACAATCTCTGTAGTAAATTTTCATCATCGATTTCGATAAGAGTCTCAAGTGCTTTGCGGCGTTGATTTAATGGCTGATCAAGCAATACGTCATCACCCAGCTTCATGCAGTCAAAGGCAAAAAACTTAACCGGAACATTCTGAGCCATAAATAAATCTTGTTCCTTACGTCCCAGTCTCTTTTGTAATTCCAAAAAGGGAAGAGCACGTCCCTTTTGTAAGGCAACCAGTTCACCGTCCAGGATGAAGTTTTGGGTGATTTTCTTAGCCGCTTCCTGAATTTCCGGAAATACAGTTGTTATTTCATTCAATTCTCTGGAGAAAAGTTTTACCCGATCAGCCTGTTTATGGAGCTGACAACGAATGCCGTCCATTTTGTCTTCCATCCACCAGTCAGGCGAAGACCGTTTAGCGATGGCTGTAGAATCTTTCTCCGGACTGGCCAACATGGGATTGATGGGCTGGAAATACTGCAGAGTTATATCGTCTAACTGACCCAGGAAGGCTTTGGAGGCCGTGAGAGCTAGATCTCCGCTAATCATGTGCGCCTCAGCGAGTGCTTCCTTTTTAAGGTCAAAAGTTTTGGCAATAGCTTCTTCCAAAAGGCCCTCTTTGAGGCCTGCGCGTAAATCTCCCGTGATGAATTTCACCACCCACTTGACTTCTTCAGGATGCAACTGTTCAAAGAGTGTTTGCATTAAGTTGAGTTTGGTAGAGGGATTAGTTGCTTCAGCTATTTGAATGAACGCTCTGTGGAGATTTTTTAAATGCATGGAGGATTCTGTTGTGAACCCCTGGAGTAGTTCACCGAAAGCAATTCCGCTATCCTGATGACGTAGGTAGGCCTCTCTGAGCTGACCACGATGAAGATTGGTTATTTTTTGGATAACTTTTCTTAGAAGTGCGGTGCCGATAGAAATTTTGTGCTTGGAGCTCTTGGAAAATGCTCTGCCTGAAAGAAATGTGACTGCCAAAGAAATATCATCAGAATTTGGTAGCTGCTTCAGATACCTGCTAATAGCATCTACTTTTTCATGCACACCCGTAGTTCGAGCACACTTATTTAGTAGGAGGCAGAGCTTGGCCAGTTGCGTGTTTAATTCCGTTAAAGCTTTTCCACGGCGTTTTACTGGTTTGTTAGATTCTGTTTCTATATGGAATTCTAGCTGATTGTCGCCTGTTAGAGCCCAGGCCTCATAGCCTAGTTTTCTTAGATGGTTAGCAAATTCACGTGCGCTACCATGAAGCGTATAAACACGTTTCGGATTTACTAGTTGGACGTAGTGAACTAGATCGTCGAAACCTGCGTGATCTGATAGAGGGAATGCTTCATCACATTGATAGCGATAAATAGCCCCTGGATTCATGGCCCAACCCGTTATGGCTGCAGTTCTTCTATTTTTGATTTTTCTTAAAGTAGAACTGTTATTGGTGTTTGGAGGAAAAATAAGCACATGATCATGGTATTTTTCTTTATCGAATTTTTTGTATTGAGGAAAGTCTACGCCTGCTTTTCGGTAAATTTCCGTCATACGAGCGACACTCGTATGGAGCATAACGGGAAGTTGTTCATCTAGGAGGTGAGATAGGATCTCCTGACTTTTCCCAAGCGAATAGCAGAAAAGCACAGGGGTCATTTTTTCATCAAGCGCATTTTTGCAAAATCGAATAATCTCCCGGATAACTTCTTCGGAAGATGGGAATACAAAATGGGGAAGGCCATAAGTCGTCTCCATAATAAGTTCATCGGCATGGATGGCTTGGCAGGGTTCCGAAGAATTTCCAGGGCGTAATTTGAAATCGCCTGTGTAGAGAAGGCTCCTTTCATTTCTTTTTAGGTAAAGTTGTGCTGAGCCAATAATGTGGCCAGCAGGCAAAAGCTTAATTCTGGTCTTTTTATCAAACACAGTCTCTTCGCCAAAAGGTAGTATCATTTTCTGGCTATCATTGGATAATCTTGAGTCTAGGAGGCGTGCCGTCATCTCAGACAGAATCATTCGCCTGTGACGGGATATGTGGTCAAAGTGCGCATGCGAAACAAAGGAGCTGTTTTTAGGGACGCGCGAATCCAGCCATAAATCAATTTCCGGCAGGTAAGTAGCACCTTCTTCATAACGAATTTTCCACCCATTTGGCATAACTCAAAAATGGCACTAAATTTTAAAATTTCAAAATGACGCATCGTCTATTAAAGAATTGGTTCGAGGATAAAGGCTGGAGACCGTTTCCATTTCAGAAAGAATGTTGGAAGGCCTATCTTGAGGGTAAAAGTGGACTTGTTCATGCCCCCACGGGGGTAGGTAAAACATATGCCGTTTTAGGTGGGCCCTTACTGGAATTTGCTCAGCTTAACCACAAGAAGGTTGAACCCCTCCGTGTTCTATGGATCACACCCCTGAGAGCTTTAGCGAATGACACATTAAAGTCCATTCTTCAGCCTATTGAGGAACTTGGTTTAAATCTAACCGCCGAGCTTCGTCATGGTGATGTATCAAGTCACATTCGAAAAAAACAACTGTTTAAATTACCCAGTCTTTTAATTATAACACCGGAATCTCTGAGTTTGCTTTTTACTTACCCGGAAACACGTCAGCGCTTCAGTTCACTGGCTGCCGTTATTGTGGATGAGTGGCATGAGATGCTTGGTAATAAACGTGGCGTACAAACAGAGCTGGCTCTGGGTCGTCTAAAAAAATGGAGTCCGAAATTAAAAATTTGGGGTGTTTCGGCAACGCTAAGCAATTTACCAGAGTCTATGAATGTCTTACTTGGTGATCGAGCAAGAGATGCCTGTATCGTGGAGGGTAAGCTGGATAAGAAAGTAGAAGTGCAAACGCTCATGCCCAAGGACATAGAGACTTTCCCATGGGCTGGGCATCTCGGTATTCGACTTGTGGATCAAGTAATTGAGCATATTGCCAGAGTTAAAACTTCCATACTTTTTACAAACACACGGGCCCAGACAGAACTTTGGTTTGAGGCCATATTGAAAACCCGACCCCAATGGAAAGATCAAATAGCATTGCACCATGGTTCGATCGATCGTGATATACGAAAGAGCGTTGAGCTAAAGTTAAAGCAGGAACAGTTAAAAGTAGTTGTCAGTACATCAAGCTTGGATCTTGGGGTTGATTTTTCTCCTGTTGAAAAAGTTTTTCAGGTTGGTTCTCCTAAGGGGATTGCTCGTTTGATTCAAAGAGCGGGACGTTCCGGGCATCAGCCTGGCAAGCCGAGCTGCATTATAGGCGTGCCTACGAATGCGTTAGAACTCATCGAGTTTGCTGCAGCCAGAGATGCCAGAAAACAAAATGAAATAGAGGCTCGTGCTCCCACTATAAAACCACTGGATGTGCTTATTCAGCATATAGTGACAGTGGCTGCAGAGGGCAAAACGCAAATTCAGGATTTAAAAGATGAAATACTAAGTTCTAATGCCTACAAAGATCTCACAGAAGATGAATGGGAGTGGGCCTTGAACTTTGTCACGCAAGGCGGCAAAGCATTATCAGCCTATCCACAATACACCAAGGTCGTAATCGAACCCAATAATGTTCTGACAGTGCCCTCGAAACAAACGGTGCATTTTCACCGTATGTCCATCGGCACAATTACAGCAGACAGTCAGGTTTTAGTTAAATTTCTTCAAGGGAGGTTGCTAGGTTCGGTAGAAGAAAGTTTTATCACTCGAATTAAGCCTGGAGACATATTTCAATTTGCTGGCAAACGTCTTAAACTCATACGTTTTAAGGATCTAACCGCTTATGTGCGTCTTGCAAAAAGCTCAAAAAATACACGCCCAGTTGGCAGGGAGGACGAGCTCCACTCTCCTCCGAGCTAGCTGAGGCCGTAGCGAGAAAGATCCAGCAAGAAGTGACAGATAAAGAAATGAAGAAGGTGCAGCCAATTTTAAAAGTGCAGCAAAAGTGGTCCAGACTTCCAGGTAATGATATTCTTCTTGTTGAAGCAACAAAATTACAAAAGCAGTTTCAAGTTACGTTCTTTCCTTTTGCAGGTCGCTTGGTTCATGAAGGTTTGGCAGCCTTAGTTGCTTTCAGGTTAAGCCAAAGGCATCATCTTTCTCTAAAAACTACTGCGAATGATTACGGCTTTTGTATACAAAGCAATAAAAGCATTTCTCTGGATGAACTGTTAATCCGTAAATTGCTCACAACAGAAAATCTCTTGGATGACCTACTCGAGTGTATGAATGTTACGGAGCTGGCTCGTCGTCAGTTTCGTGAAATTGCTCGTATTGCCGGGCTTGTGTTACAGGGCTATCCAGGTCAAAAAAAGACCGCACGTCAGTTGCAGGTTTCATCTAGTTTACTATTTGAAATGTTTACGAATTATGACCATGAGAATCTTTTACTAGAACAAGCTCAAAGAGAAATTCTTGAAGGTCAGTTAGAACTCACCCGCCTTATGAATACACTCCAACGTCTGGAGAAGTTGCCTCTTCATTATTGTCAAACTAAGCGTATTACACCTTTAGCCTTTCCATTATGGGCAGAGCAGCTACATGCACAAATTTCCTCAGAAAGTTGGAAGGAACGTGTTAAACAGATGGCAGAAAGTTTAAAATCAGATGCTTGAGATTTCATTTCTCGAACAAACGCTGCTTCTTTATCCAGAGCGAGCTTTGTATCATAAGGATCAGCAGACATTGCTTATTTCTGATCTTCATCTCGGCAAATCAGCGACATTTCGCGCCTCTGGCATCCCCGTTCCTGAAGGAAGTGATGACGCTGACCTCCAGAGACTAACCCAATTACTTGAGCAAACATCGGCGGATCGCTTGCTGATTCTAGGTGATTTAATCCATGCTAAAGCGGGTAATACAGAACTTTTACACAACAAGTTGAATCACTGGCGTAGAAAGCATCGGGAGCTGCAGATAGTATTAGTTGTTGGTAACCACGATGTATCTGCGGGAGAGATTCCTGCGGAGTGGAAGATACAGACGATACATGATGATTTGGAAAATCCACCCTTTGTTTTTTCGCATCATCCCCGTGAGAACCATTCTTATTATAATCTAGCAGGCCATCTTCATCCCAAAATTTTTGTGCGGGTTGATCAATATAAAAGCATGAAAGTAGCGTGTTTTTACTTTGGTATTTCCAGTGGAATTCTTCCGGCTTTCGGTTCCTTTACCGGAAATGCCTTAATAAGTCCTGAGTGCAATGCCAAAGTCTATGGCATTATGGATAACGAAGTTGTTAGGTTGCCTCAGCAAATTTTAAAGAAGGGTCAACATAGTGTGTAGTGTGTGTTTAGGTTCAGTTTATTTTAAACCTTTAGATATTGTAGGTTTTTTTCGCCTCGGAACCAAGTGAGCTGCCGCTTGGCAAATTGACCTGTTTTGAGAATAATGTTCTCAATGGCCGTCTTTTTATCAAGTCGGTCTGCCAGGTAATCGGCGACTTGTGCATACCCAAGAGCCTGAAACGATTGGGATTTGATCCAACCTTTTCGTTCTAATAAATGTTGAACTTCATCGGGCCAACCATCTTGCCACATTTTTTTGACGCGCTCAGAAATCTTTTTTCGCAAGTCGTCCAGCTCCATAACCAGGCACACAGCAGAAGCTTCGGGCACGAGTGATGGTTTTTTTTCCTTTTGCCAGATCGAGAGCGGTTTGCCCGTTTGCTCATACACGGCAAGGGCTCTGGCCATGCGTCGCGGATTATGCAAATCGGCTCCTGCTGCCCAGTCAGGATCATGTTTGAGGGATAAGTCCCTGAGTTCCTCGACAGATTTTTTTTCCAGTCTGGATATGATTTGGGGATCAGATGCTGGTGCTTCTGTAAGTCCCTGCCGCAAGGCACGATAATAAAAACCATTACCTCCGACCCATATGGACTTTTGATGGGTTTTTGTTAGCTGTTGCACAACGGGTTGAGCATATTTGAGATAAGATGCAGCGCTAAACTCTGCCAGAGGATCAACAATATCAATTAAATGATGTGGAATACCTCTGGATTCTTTTGTGGAAATTTTACCTGTCCCGATATCTAGCTGCTTATAGATCTGAAAGGCATCAATAGAGACAATCTCCGCTTCGTATTGATCTGCTATTTCCAGAGCTAATGCGGATTTACCGATACCTGTTGGACCCAGTACAAAAAAAGGAGTTTCCGTTTTCAGTTCGGTATGAAGTTTCTGTAAAAGTTTTTTCATAGAAATTTAGGTATGGGGCATCCATGGCATAACCACGAAATACATTGGTTCATCTTTTCTATTTAGCCTAAAACAAGAGTCAATGAAACTGGCCATGGAAAACATACAGGGAGAGCATTTTTTTCTAAATGCTGAAACTCTCACGCTTGGGCTTGAACAGAGCCGACAGAGTGAGCGCAAACGAATGATACTGCCCATACATCGCTCCAAAGATGCTCTGGTGCAAAGAATGTTAAATTTTCTTCAACCCGGCACTTACATTCGTCCTCACATGCACCCAGAAGCGTTTGCTAGTGAAACCTTTTTATTAATGCAGGGGAGTCTTCATTTCATTCTTTTTGATCAGCGTGGAGAGATTGTGGCAGTCCGTTTTATTGAAGCCCAAAAGCCTCAATGTCTGGTGGATATCGAGCCAAAACTCTGGCATAGCTTTGTTGTGCTTGAGGAGGATACTGTTGTGCTGGAAATCAAGCGTGGTCCCTACAATGCCAACGGAGATAAAATTTTCCCTGAGTGGGCTCCGGAAGAATTCTCCCGGGAAGCCGTTCATTATATGCAGCAGTTAGAAAAAAAGATTGAGAAAGTTGTTTAAGAACAACAGCCACCACTGTTGCTGCTACCGCAGCCGCAGGAAAAGTCATCTTCTTCGGGAAGGCGTCCTTTTTCGTATGTCTTGGCTATATACTGAGCTGCTTTCTGTTGAAGGTGATTGATAGCATGTTGTGCATCCATGAAACTTTTACAGGCTTCATTGCTCATGGTTTGGTCACGTAGCGTTTCATAGGATTTCATTTTTGCTTCAGGAATTTGCTGTCCAGAATTATGGATAGATTGTAGCTCCTGGCCTAATTCGCCGAATTCATTTAATAGATCTTGAGCTTTTTCATCTCTAGAAAATGTATCGATAGCGGTTTTAAGTTCAGAAAAATCTGGGCGGTCGAGGATGGCCTGACACAGCTCCTCCAGTTTGCTATCTATCTCGGAATGTGTGGATACTGCTGACATGTTAATAACATGTCTCGAACTGCCCACCTTGTCAATGCGAGGAGAAAAGAATGCTATGGCTTTGGAGGAATTTTAAGGAGCTGTCCTTCGCGAATGGTGTCACTGGTAAGACTATTAAGCTGTTTGATTTGGTCCACGGTGATTTTGTGTTTTTGAGCGATTTTCCATAAGGAGTCTCCTTTTTCCACAACGTAGAGTTTTATTGCACTCGTATCACTTTGGGGTGCAGCATTCATACGTTTTGTTTTGTCATCAGACTCAGAACCTTCTTGGGTTTGCTTTTCTGTATTTAATTTTGCCAGGTGAGCCGGCCAGTCATAGAGCTCAACCCCGCCACAATCTATTTCATTAAGCAAGCGCTGGCAGTTCTCTTCCCATGCTGGAAGATTGGGTGGACCGAAGGAAGTATTACGGCTTTTAGGAAAGACGAGATAAGTGACGGTGAGATCACTCACAGCTCGCTTTATGCCGGAGCTTTGTGGTTCAATGGTTTGGCAGATCAACATGGAGGCTTCTCCTATCTTGGTATTAGGTCCGGCATCACCAACAATGGCAGGAAAAATCTGGTCACCATAAATGACTACAGCGTAGTCACCAACCAGTGGAGCATAAGCATGAGAGCTACTCTTAATAACAAAGGTTGGGATGACAATGAATGGATCTATAGAAGCTACGAGTGAACTGCGGTAGCGCAGGCTTTGGATGGCGCGTTGCACATATCGTAAGCGTCTTGCTTTATTACGCTTATCCTCAGCACTTAACGTTCCACTTTGTAGTTCTGAACTGATGTCGCTGGTTTCCTGTTTGTAGATATCATAAAGTGGGTGCAGTTTTTTAGTCCGTTTAGCCCAGCTGTATGAGGTGAAAGGTTGAAAGTGACGAGAGGTTTGATCCCAGTCATCCGAGCGGTCGCCATCCGTTCCATCCGTCACTACATCCATATCTGTTTGAATGAGTAGAGCCTTACGTCCTGTTTTGGGTGAGCGCATCTCCAGAATGGTTTCACAATCAAAAAAATTGTGTCGTGTAGGAATACGATGGAAGTCTTGTAAATGCATACGTACAAGGTTGACTTTCTTCTGGTACAGTGCGTGATAAAACTCAGATACCTTGGCTGTTTGTAACAGGAGAGGTAGTCCAGGCAGGAGTGTATCTAGTTGCGGATTGATTTCCTTTAGATCCTCCAGTGAGGTATTGGGGCTCGGTACCTGGATATTAAGGGCAACATCGAGCATGTAGCTTTCATCGCGAATGCGTTCACGGGAGGCAATATCGCCCTCTTGGGTCACAATATTGGATTTCAGTCGAACTCCATTGTAAAGTGGAATTATGTCCGTTTCATTCATGGGGAAGAATTTCTCCGGCAGCGGCGGAAGTTCTGGTTTCGCTTGAGGTTTTGGTGGAGCTTTGGTCATTTGAATCCCTGTTATGCGCTGGATTTTTCCCTGCGCTCGCTCAGCCCAGGGAGTGAGTTTCGGTGCCAATAGAAAAATCAGAGCTGCAGAAATAAAAAGCAGGACGCAGCAGCTAGCCAGAAAGAAATGAAGCCGATCAAGTTTCACTGCGCGTGAAGCTACCTTGCATCATCCGGGAATGCAATAACTCCATCGGAACAAAATGGGGTGTTCTCCAGTCGAGCTAAATAAGACGTTTGAGGGTGGCTTGGTCCACACCTGTAATGAAATAGCTGTGTTTGCCAGAAGTCCAGGAAGCGACATGGCTATTACCTTTGTTATTGAAAACAGGTTGGGACCCGGGTGGATCTTGTAGGGCATCCTGATCGACCACAAACATGTGTACGGTTTGATTTTCTGATAGCTTGAAACAAACTAGTGAGACCTGCGTTCCGTTAAATTTATAAGTCTGGCAGCCGAGTCCTGTCAGCTTGGATAGTCCTGCAGGAATAACGAAATTATGGGGTGAGTTATGATTGGCCAACCATGTATGAAGCTGCGATGGATCATGGGTCGTTTTACCCAAATTGATCTTACCTGTTTCATTCATTTCCAGGACTTTTTGTGCGATCACATCGCCCGTTGTAGCCGATGAGAAAGTAGAGAAGAAGACGAGGCCGTTGACTCCAAGTAATAGGACAAAGCATGCAGCCAATGCTAGTAGGGCAGAGTTTGTTTTAGACCGTCTGCTGGAAAAGCGATGGGTCGATTCATGGGACTGATTCTGGCTTGGGACAACTTTTTCATGAGCTTCCAGGTCAATCGCCAGAAGTTTGTCTTTAAGATCTTCCGGAGGCACCTCACTTTGTATGGCAGCGGTCATTTTTTTATCGAAAGTCTGCTGCGTGGTAAACCAATGATTAAGATCAGAGTCCTTTTGGGTGGCTGCAAGCGCATCTTGAAAAAAAGCATCTTCTGCATCTTGGCCATCGGAGCGGTAAGCATGTAGAATCTCTTTTGCGCTGTATTTGGGTTCTTCCATAAAATCTCAACTAATATTTGAGGTTATATTAAGCTTTTATATTCCTATTTTTTTGAGAGTTCCTCAATTTTAGATCGTAAAAGGTCTTTGGCTCGCGAGAGTCGTGACATGACGGTACCTATGGGAATGTCAAATGCTTGGGCGATTTCCTTGTAACTCATTTGCCTCAGATAAAATAAAGTCAGTATGGTTCTATGTTTCTCTTCCAGACTGCGTAAAACATTGAGCATTTCCTGTTGTTCCATCTCTCGTTCGACGGATGATTCGGCAGATTGTTCTGGTATATCAATATCATCACTATCGAGAGGTACACTCCGTTTTCCTTTTCTGTAGCTGGCTGTGAATTCTCGATAGAGCGTTGTGAAAAGCCATTGGCGCGCTTTAGATTGTTCGCGAATTTGTCCACCTTTATTGGCGAAGATGGAAAAGGACTGCTGGACCAGGTCGCTAGCATCGTCTGGATTTTTAGCCAAACTCATGCCAAATCGGTATAGATCCATGTAATATCGATCAACAACAGACTCAAAGAAAGAGCGGTCTGTCATATGGGTATTGTTTTCTGGGATAGGATCAGCCATCAGATTGAGACGCAGTTTTTTATATTAAGAATCAAACTTTTGCCAAGTTACAGACGCAAATCACCAAAGCAAGTGTTTCTAAGGTGGAGGGGATAGAAGAAAAAAATAGGTAAAAAAGATTAAGTATGGATGCTTAATGTGGGTTAAAGATGGTTCTTAGCGATAGTCTTTAATGTCGTTCCAACTGTAGCGGATGCGATTAGATGATTGGTCAGGCACGTAATTGGACGTGGTCTCCGTTTTCTGTGTCGACTCAGAGGTAGTTGGGCTGAGGGTTGGTGTCGTTGAAGCCGTTGTTGCCGTGCTGTTATAACCTGAGGTAGCTACGTTTGATTTTAACGTGCGGATTTCTCGTGCCTGGCTATTTACCAGCACTCTTAAATCTCTTAATTCTTTTTCCAGTTTGGTGAGCTGCTCATTTTTGCCCTCAACATTATCATTAACAGCCAGCTTAATATTTTGCAGGGTCTTGTTTTGTTGTTCCGTTTTTCTTGTGAGTGTATCCACACGTTGATCAAGAACGCTGACAACGGCAGCTTGTTCATCGCGCATCATACGCACACTTGAATCCATTTTAGCGATTTGGGTGTCGATATCAGTTTTTTGTGTGCGAATCTTTTGTTGCACTTCATTAAGCACGGTTTCATGTACAGAAACTTCTTGAGAAATTTTCATGAGGGACATGTAACGTTTGTTAAGCAAATCATTCTGTTCCGTAATTTGATCGAGCAAACTATTACGTGTTTCTGTCAGAGAACGGTTAAGCTGTTCAAATTCACGATTCTGGGTCCAATAAGTTGTTCCCAGGAAGCCTGCGAGTGCAATGAAGATTAGGAGTAAAGGTAGCCACGCTGAAGGCTTGCCTGCATTTGATGAGGGCATATTTCTATTCATAGTGCTAGAACCAACCACTTCATATATCGGCATTTATATGAGCAAATAAGTATAAAATAATATTAAAATATATGGTGGGATATTCTTGATACGCCGTAGAAGGCCGCATTACTAGCTAAGTAGAAAGGTTTAATCGATATAATCAACCATGAGCTCAGAGCTGGTGTTGATTAATTTTTCGCTCTTTTCGAGCACCTCCGGTAGCAGTTCATGGAAAAAATCAGCACTATACCCTGCTTCACTGAGCATTTTAGCATTTAACTCAGTGGTGTAGCCTTCTTCACCAACACCGACACCAAGTTCCAGAGCCATGTGTTTAGCTCCATGCACGATGAGTACCAGATCTTTGTATTCGCGTTTTGCATCCTGAGGGGTCGGATAAAAAGCAGCTACTTCGACCAGGTTATCCGGGTAGGACCAGCCTTTAAGCAAAGCTTTACCAATATCACAGTGGTTATAGCCGATGAGGTCCTGTTCGGCTTGGCGCCAAGGACAATGTTTCATCTGTTGATGTTCATAAATGGCATTAAAGTTTTCACTATATGTGTAGGCAAGAGCAAGTTTCCCCAGATCATGTAACAGTCCCGCTGTATATGCTTGCTCAGGCTTAATGATTTCGCGCTTTCTAGCAATAAGCTCAGCGCCAATGCCCACGCAAATAGAGTGTTTGCAAAGATCGCCCGGCTCCCAACCATACCCGTGTACCCGTTGTACCAGCCAGCGTCCGGCGATCGAGCTAGCGGTAAGTCGGTGTAGCTCTCGTCGTCCCAGGCGCAGCACAGCACTATGTAAAGTATCGCATTGTTGTGAACTGGCAAAGTAAGCTGAGTTGGCCAGGCGTAGAATGGACGATGCCAGACCAGGGTCTTTGGAAACAACTTTTTCGATGTCCTCCGCACGGCAGTCCTCTTTGTCTAGTATATCCAGAATTTGCGGAAGAAGCCATGGGGCGCATGGGATGTTGCGAGCCATCTCGCAGACAACTTCCAATGGAACGGGCTCAAATTTTTCTTTGCTGCGCATAGCGATACCGCTAGAGCCAGAATTCTGGCTTACCAGGAGTTCTCACTTTTACCATACCATTTTCGAGGTGTAGTTTAATGGTGCGGTTAAACTGCCCTCCTACTTCCCATACAGGTACACGGAATTTACTTTTAGCGGACATCTCTTTAAAGGCTTCGATATTTTTTGAACCTATACTGAAATAGCTATCCGCCTGCATCACTTTGGCTCCTCCGAAAACTTTGATTTCCAGTGAGCTTAAATTAGCACCAGCTTCTTTTAATTTTTGCAATGTAAGCGGCACAGCTTCATCCAGATACATATAGGGCTTTTTGGCAGTATCCCCCTTAGATTGTGCAAGCATGATGTGTAAGAGCGCAGCAACGTAATTATTCTTGTCATAAAAAGTAATGCCAAGACAGGAACCCAGCGCATAGGTCGTGAGAATACCGTTGCGGTTATTGCTAAACTTGCAATCGGCAACGCCTACCACCTGTTCTCGAGGAGGTGCTATACTAATGGATGCAGACATAATTTTTTTAGAAAAGGTCTAGGTCTTCTATTTTATATGCGATTCGTAGACATAGCCTTCAACTTGTTATTCATAATCGGCTTTAAAATGTCTCTCATTAAGAGTTTTTGTGAGAAGTGGATATTTAGATTTGTGAGAAGCGACATAAGGCTTATTTTTAGAAAGTGGAAAGATCATCATCCAGAAATGTCATGGTCTTGGGCGCTGGCTACATAGGACTGCCTTTGGCCAAGAGGCTTAAAGAGCTCGGGGATAATGTAATCGCCTGGGTAGCGCAGCAAAGTTCCGCTGAGAGCTTACGTGATGAAGGGCTAGGTGTTATTTGTGCGGATGCTGCTGAGGAGATAGCTTGGCAAAATAATCATACGAATTCCGCTCAATGGGATTTAATTTTTTTCTGTCTTGCGACCCGAGGCGGAGATGTCACTGCCTACAGAAAGATCCATAGACAGGCTCTGAGTAATCTACTTAAACATGCTATGAGTGATAAAACGAAATTAATTTATTGTTCATCAACGTCGGTCTACGGAAATGTGGATGGTTCTGAAGTGGATGAAGATTCATGTGCGGAACCATTAGTCGAAACATCTAAAATACTACTGGAAGCGGAAGCTGACGTCATCGCAACCAATGGAACGGTAGCTCGCCTGGCTGGCATTTATGGGCCTGGACGAGGTTTTCTTTTTAAAAAATTTATGAAGGGTGAAGCTACTTTAGAGCAGGGCGGGCAGAGGTGGATGAATCAAATCCATAGAGACGATGCTATTGCCGCTTTGTTACATCTGGCTCACTTTGAGGAATCTTCTGGACAGATTTATAATATAACAGATAAACAGCCCACACAGTATATTACTTTCTACAAATGGTTGAGCGAGACTTTTCATAAAAAGATGCCTCCTGAAGTCAATGCTAATGATTTAGGTAAACCTAAGCGAAGAGGGCGCACGAATAAACGCGTTTTAAACCATAAATTAGAAGCGTCAGGTTTTACGTTTCGTTATCCCACTTTCTGTGAGGGCTATGCGAAGGAAGCCTTTTAAGCCAATAATACTTCTTAGCAGAAAGTTGGTTTAAGCTAGCTTATAAAATTATCAAATGCTTCATGGCTTAGTTGATCAACTTCTTCCATGAGCTGGCGCAATTCAAAGTCTGTATCATTGAATAATACAACATTTTCCGGTACATGTGGAGCGAAAGGACCCTCTGCACTGTTGCCGATTTCCATAAGGTTCACAATGAGATCGGCAACATGCAGGTAAATTGTCTCATGGTAAAAACCGGAGTGGCTGGTAGGTGCATGATGGTTTTGTACCACTTCGTATATTCTAGCAGGTAACTTCCAGTTTTTCATAATACGCCCTGCGAGGTCTGCATGACTGAACTTGAAAATTTCCATTTCAGCCTCACTGATTCCAATTTGTTTGGCCTCTGTAAGTTTTATGGCCTGATCAGATTTAGCGGAAAGGTTTTTAAATAACACCAAACGTCCAATATCATGGAGGAGTCCCGAAACGAAGTAGGGTTCGATGTTTTTTTCTCCACGGCGTATAGCGATGCGCCGGGCGCAGATACCCGTAGCCACACTGTGTTTCCAGAAACTTTGCATGCTAAAATTTGGAATATTAATTCCTTCAAACAGTTGGATGACGGAGGCACTGATAACCAAGTCTCGCAGTTGCGCTAGGCCGATCATGGTAAGAGCTTGAGAGATTGTGTCGATGCGAGTCGCGAAACCATAAAAGGCGCTGTTAGCTATCTTCAGAAGACGTGCTGTGAGAGATGAGTCTTTATTGATGATAGTTTCCACGGACTGTGGTGAGCAGTCGAGTTTCTTGAGTTCGCGGTCTAGAACAGTGACTACTTCAGGGAGTGATGGAACTGTCGTAGCAAGTTTTTCCAGAGGGCTTTCCTGACTCATGCTGCAGCCTCCTGACTTCCAGCTGGCATTTCAAGTTTCTTTCTCAATTTATAATCTATACTTTGGTCAATGATAGCTTTTATCAATTTGTTGTCGCGGCTGGATTCTAAAATGAGTTCAGTGGTCGAAGTTTCAACTTCAGCTACAACTTGTTCAGAAAATTTGGAACGTATATTCTCTTCCTCGCCTTCAACAATAACGGAAGCGACGCCTCGGTTTCCCAGCATTTCTATAGTTTTTTCTGTGAGCTCTGCTCCAGCCGGAGCTAGCAACTCATCATTACCACCGCGAACTTCTTTCTCAAGTATTGAGCCGGGTTTGAGATCTTGGACGTGAACTTGACAGGACATTCTAACCTCTGTTTGTATTATACAGTTGTTGATTAGATCGGCTTTCCAGCTGATGATATTAATGAAATTATGGGCTAGTTTATGTTTAGAACATGAATTTTCGTAACTATCCGAAAGCAACAGGTATTATGAACATTATTATCTCTTCATTTTTGCAGGTAATATAAGCTTTTAAGAATCTTAAGAAATCATGCATAAAGTTTTTATCCATAGGGACGAATACATAATCTGAATAAAAGAGCTATATTCGTTAAATAAATTTAACTTTCAAAATTGCATGACAAAAATATTAACTATAGATGACTCAAAGATGGTTCATATGGTGGTCAAAAAAGCCCTTGCCGCATATAATGTCAAGGTGATCACAGCACCTAATGGTATGGAAGGGTTCGTTAAAGCCCAGGAGGAAGTCCCAGATCTTATTTTACTTGATGTGAACATGCCTATGATGGACGGCCATGAGACTTTACAAAAACTAAAAATGATTCCTGAGACGGCGGAAATACCTGTCGTTATGCTAACCGCTGAAACCAGTGGAGAGAGTCAGGAAAAAGCTTTTGAGACAGGCGTGTGGATGTATCTGACAAAACCTTTTGAGAGTGAGATACTCATAAATTCGCTGCAATCCCTGATTCCTCTTGAGCCCAAGAGCGAATCTGTCACTTCTTGATCCTCATAAGACAACTTTAATAATTCTTCCTGCAAGGCGTTTTCTATGTCTAAATCTGCGCATGGATGGGAAAACCCCTTTACTTGCGTCTGCAAATATAAAAGAGCTTAGGGAACTCGCATGGGTAGGTGATGCGGTGCTTGCCTTGTACGCACGACAGTGGATACTCAAGAGCGAATACAGAGCCGAGGGGATACGAGCTCGAATTTTTTCGCGAATGACCTCAAACCAGTTTCTTTCTTCAGTTGGTGAACCGACTCGAGTGGAGGCTGAGATAGCCTATGTCTATCAAACACAAGGTATGGAGAAAACTTTCGAACACATTGAGAGCAATCTACTACCAGTTTTTAAAAAACAAATGACCAAACTTAAGAAACAGAATCCGGGTAAAAAGTTGGAAGAGATTTTATAAACATATGAACGAAGTGAAGTATATGAGCTTTGGGCTGCGTGTTGTTGCCAGTCTTGTAGATTGCATTCTGCTTATGCTTGTTCTCAGTCCTATAGTGTCGCTTTTCCTGGAACGCGAAAATCTACAGATTTTGCTGAATGATTATTATCTCAATCCTGATGTTTCTAAAATCGGGGCTATCTATATGTTGTTGTTGCAGCGCATGGCGCTTTCATTCTTGCTTATGGCTCTCATCGTTATTCCATTGTGGAAATGGAAGCTGGCTACGCCGGGTAAGATGATCTTTAGCGCAAAAATTGTAGACGAAAAGACGTTGGGTAAACCCACGAATACACAATGGATCATACGTTTTCTTTCAGCCTTACTCTCTTGTCTACCTTTGGGTCTAGGTCTTCTATGGGTTATTTGGGATAAACGCAAACAAGCCTGGCATGATAAGTTTGCCCGAGTTGTGGTAATTATTGATAAAAATGAGAAATGAAAGATTCTACTATATGAAAAATTTGCCATATTCATTTTTATTTTTTGGAACATCTTTTCTGCTTCTAGTTTGGGTCAGTGAGACTTTTGCTACCAGTAAGAGTGAAACGCGTCAGCGCTTTCATACCTTACTTGAGCGTAGCAACAAGATGCAGAAAATAGAGCAGCTCGTGGAATTTGATGATGCTAATGACGGTATTAAAATCGTACGGCGTATCCGCCATAGGCTTGTGGAAATGATGGTCTACATTCAGACGGTCAAAGTAGCATCTCTGGATCTAGATACGATAACTGTGCATGAGGGAGGTTTGACAGTTCCTTCAATAACCATTCAATGCAAAGGCGAAAAAAAACAGGCTAATTATCTTACACAGCTTGTTTCTATTGATGAAAATGGTGTAGAAGAAGCAGAGCAAACATCACAGAAATACAAAAACAAGATAGTTATTGAATGTCATCCTCTAGTGGCGCACCAGCTCGCAGATGCACTCAAACAGTCTCTAGCAAAATAAAAATATAATAAATAAATTTTAATTTAGCAGAGAGTAGGTTGTTCTGAGTGTAAAAGTCTTGAGATACTGGTTAGTAACTCAGGAGGAGAAGATGTTTTGGAAACAATATAGCTCTTTTGGAGAGGGCCTGCGTTAAGAAATTCTGCATGTTTCTCATCAATGAGGCCGGAGTAAAAAAGGATGGGAACATCATGATCTTGGAGGTCTTGGCGGATGGTTCCATAAATGTCCCAGCCATCCATATCTTCCATCATGATATCGAGTATAATCAGGCTAAATACTTTATCTTCAAGTATTTGCAGAGCTGTTTTACCGTTTCTAGCAGAAGTTACATTTGCACCAAAAGATTCCAGTAAACGTTTTAGAGAGTGGAGGCAGCTTGTTTCGTCGTCTACGATTAAAATGCTTGTGTGAGAGAAATTTATTTCGCCGGAATATGTTGGCGAAGAGGTGTTTTCTATGCGTTTAGTCATAATAGTTAATTTATTTTTTTAACTGAATTAAGAAATGGATAAACACTGAATACGTTTAAAACTGTATATCATTTATGAAAATTTGTCACTTTATCTTTTTGAATTTATAACAGCACAAAATTAAGAATTAAATTTTGGCTTTCTATAAGGCGCGACAGCATGTATCCAACGGTCGTGACGTTCTTTAAGGTCACCAAGCTGTGTTTCTATTATATCGAGATGGGTTTTAAGGCATTGTTGAATCTGATACTCCAAATCCATGATTTGCCCTTTGATAATAGAAACTTCTGGATTCTCTCTGTCAAAAGGCAGTGGCGTCCAGTCAAACTCGCTCATTCGGTTTAACAATTGCTCTTTTTTAATATTTAAAGCAGGCAGTTCTTCCCAGCGTCGTTCTTTGATCGCGTTGAATTCCCACATAACAGACTCTAATACTTCCCTTAATAATTGGATTTTAGAGGGGGCTTTATTTTGTCTGAAGCCGAAGCTGTCTTGAATATTTGTGCGAGGTCTAATCATGGCTTGTTTTAATCTTATCGGTCATGAAATTTGCCTGCTTTAGCTTGCTGTAAGTGAAAGACAAAATCTTCCCTATACGGTTATGCATTTTTTTGAAGTATTATGTTTAATAATAAAGGTTGAGCAATTTTGGAGGTAGATTCAGGAAAAAAGATCCAATTTATTTC